>JAJDHX010000017.1 GCA_030266395.1 Selenomonadales bacterium OttesenSCG-928-I06
TCCAGAAGTTACGAAAAACTTCAACTTTGCCAAAAAAATTAAAATTCATGATGTCACTTTACGTGATGGCGAACAACAATCAGGCATCACGTTCAGAAAAGAGGACAAAATCAGAATTGCAGACGGATTAGCTGCAGCTGGTATCCATCGTATTGAAGCTGGTATGCCTGTTGTTTCTAAAGACGACAAAGCTGCAATCCAAGAAATTGTTAAAAGAAATCAAGCTCCTGGTAGTCCAGAAATCTTTGCTTTCGCTCGTTGTATGGAGCGTGATGCAATAGAAGCTGCTGACTGTGGTGTTAAAGGTATTGTTATGGAAATCCCTTCAAGCCAACACCTTGTTGAAAGCGCTTACAAATGGACAATGGAAAAATCAATAGAAGCTTCAATTAAAGCTACTCTTAAAGCCAAAGAACTTGGATTATATACAGTATTTTTCCCAATTGATTGCAGCCGTGCAGAAGTAGGCTGGGTTCTTGACTTATTAGAAAGAATAGCTAAAGATGGCCATATGGACGCTCTTGTATTAGTTGATACATTCGGCGGTCTTGGACCTCATGCTATCCCACAACTTGTAAAAACAGTAAAAGCTCGTATTCCTGACAAACCAGTAGAAGTTCATTTCCATGATGACTTCGGCATGGGCGCAGCTAATACTATCATGGCATTAGCAGCAGGTGCTGATGTTGCTCATACTACAGTTACTGCAATAGGCGAACGTGCTGGTAACGCCGCTTATGAAGATATTGTTATGTCACTTCTCACTATGTACAATGTTGACCTTGGTATCAACACAAAAGAAATCTATCCTCTTTCTAAATTAGTAAGAGAATTAGCTGGTATTCCTGTACAACCAAACCGCGGTCTTGTTGGCGATGATATCTTCAATATTGAATCAGGAATCATCACAAGTTGGTATAAAAATGTTAAAGATGATTCACTAGTAACAATATTCCCTGTTAATCCAGATTTCATCGGTCATAAAGCAGCAAGAGTTGTTTTAGGCAAAAACAGTGGTATTGACTCTGTTTGGGATTACTTATCTAGAACTGGCCGTGAAGACAGCGTAACTTTAGATCAAGCTAATGATATGTTAGCTGCATTAAAATCTAAAGCTTATGATAAAAAAGATCTCTTATCAGATGCTGAATTTGAAGTTTTAGTTCAAGAGGTATTGAAAAAATAGGAGGCGCATTTAGGTGATTATTCGTTCAATTATTTTTGTACCTGGAAATAAGGAAAAAATGCTTACTAAGTCCTTAGGTTTAGGTGGAGATGCTCTCGTTTGGGACGTTGAAGACGCTGTTCCTTTAGCAGAAAAAGATCTCGCAAGAGCTACAATAGGAAAAGCTCTTGATGAACTTCCTGCTGATCATCCTCCAATTTATGTTAGAATCAACCCACTTCCTACAAATATGTTAAGTGCAGATTTAAACCAAATTGTAAAACCTGATTTATATGGCGTTATGCTTGCTAAAGCAGAATATACTTCTCAAGTAGTAGAGCTTGATACAGAGCTTAGCCGTTTAGAACTAGCTAATGGCTTAACTCCAGGTTCAATTAAAATACATTGTATTTTAGAAACTTGTCTTGGTATTATAAATGCTTATGAGCTTGCAACAGCTTCTTCAAGAGTTGATGGCGTATCATTCGGTGCAGAAGACTTCACATTAGACTTAGGTACTTCAAGAAGTCGTGACGGTATTGAACAAGCTTATGCAAGAGGTGCAGTAACAGTTGCTGCTGCCGCTGCTAAAGTTATGGCTATAGATACAGTTTACTCAGACTTAAATGATGAAGAAGGTTTAATTAAAGAGTCTCAAAATGCTCGTCAAATAGGATTTACAGGAAAATTCGCGCTTCATCCTAAGCAAGTTGCTCCTATAAATCAAGCTTTCTCACCTTCTGAAAAAGAAGTTGAATATGCTACAAAAGTAGTTGCAGCATTCAAAAAAGCTGAAGAAGAAAATTTAGGCGTTATTACAGTTGACGGCAGAATGGTCGATCCGCCTGTAGTAAAAAAAGCTCAACAAATTCTTGAAGCTGCAGGAAAAAATATTTAAAATAAATTTATTATTTATGAGAAACACTCGGAGGTGAAAGGCACACGATGAAAGACAGTTCGACTTTTATTTTAAGACGGGTACATTCACTTTTCGGAATCATCCCAGTCGGATTCTTTCTTTTGCAGCATTTATTCGTAAACTCAATTGCTCCACAAGGGCCTGAGGCTTTCAATGCAGCAGTTGGATTTATGCAATCAATGCCAAACTTTTATTTTTTTGAAATATTTTATATAGCTTTACCAATATTGTTCCATAGCCTTTATGGTCTTTGGATTACTGTAAGAATGGAACCAAATTTTGCAAGATACCCACACTATCGTAACTTTATGTATCTTATGCAAAGAATTACCGGTGTTGTTATTTTCGCATTTATTTTATTCCATGTTTACACATTACCATTGCAAAAATATTTTGGTGGTCCAGAAGTAACATTTGAAATGCTTCATGATCAATTACAAGACCCTATTTTCTTAGTTATATATGTAATTGGATTAGTTGTTTCTGTATTCCATTTTGCAAACGGTATTGGTACATTCTTAATTAAATGGGGCATAACTGTTGGCCCACAAAGCCAAAAATATGGCACTATTTTAACTTGGTTATTATTCTTAGGCATTACAGCATGGGGATTTGGATCCTTAATGGCTTTCTACTTATAGGAGGAACAGAAAAAACATGAGCAAACCTAATATTATAGTTATTGGTGGCGGATTAGCAGGCCTAATGGCAGCTTTAAAAGCTGTTGAAATGGGTGCAACTGTTCAAATATTTTCTTTAGTTGCTCCTAAAAGATCGCACTCAGCATGCGCACAAGGCGGCATAAATGGTGCAATTAATACTTTGGGACAAGGCGATTCCCCACAATATCATTTTGAAGAAACAATATATGGCGGCGACTTCTTAGCTAACCAAACAATAGTTAGAGATTTTTGTTATGCAGCACCTGGAATGATCAATTTACTTGATAGAATGGGTGTAACATTTAACCGTACTAAAGAAGGTCTTATTGACCTCAGACGTGCTGGTGGCACTAAATTTAACAGAGTTGCATTTGCAGGCGGTACAACAGGTCAACAAATGCTTTATGCTCTTGATGAACAAATCAGAAAATATGAAACTCAAGGTTTAGTTCAAGTATTATTCCCTTGGGATTTCGTATCCGCAGTAATTGATGACAATGGTGTTTGTCGCGGTGCTGTATGTCAAGACTTAACTACAATGGAAATGAAAGCATTCCCTGCTGAAGCTGTTGTTATGGCAACAGGTGGTCTTGGATATCTCTTTGGTAAAAGTACAAATGGTACTGCTTGTAACGGCAGTGCTGTAAGTAAACTTTATCAACAAGGAGTTACTTATGCGAATGGCGAATTTATTCAAATTCATCCAACTTCAATCCCTGGCGACGACAAAAACCGCTTAATGTCAGAAACATGTCGTGGTGAAGGCGGTCGTATCTGGGTATATAAAGATGGCCAACCATGGTATTTCCTAGAAGAGTGGTACCCTAACTACGGTAACCTTGTACCAAGGGACATCGCTACTCGTGAAATATTTAAAGTTTGCGTAGATATGAAAATGGGCATAGACGGAGAAAACAAAGTTTATCTTGACCTTTCTCACATCGATCCAGATTATCTGCAACGTCGTCTTGGCGGTATCCTAGAGATGTATGAAATATTTGTTGGTGACGATCCTAAGAAAGTTCCTATGCAAATATTCCCAACAGTCCATTTCACAATGGGTGGTCTCTGGTGTGATGCAAGTCAAATGACTAATATTCCTGGCTTACTTGCAGCAGGCGAATGTGACTTCCAATATCACGGTGCAAACCGTCTTGGTGGTAATGCAATGCCAGCTTGTATGTATGCAGGTGATGTTGCAGGCAAAACTGCTATGAATTATGCTAAAGGATTAGACAAAGCTGCTAAAGATGTTTCTAGCACTGTATTTGATCAAGAATTGAAACGTTGCATAGAAGAAGATAACATGATCAGAAAATTAAGTGGTAAAGAAAATCCTTATATACTTCATAGAGAATTAGGCGAATGGATGACAAACAACGCAACAGTTGTTCGTTACAATGACCGCTTAGAACAAACTGATCAAAAGATTCTAGAAATAATGGAAAAATATAAAAATATAGGTATTACTGATAACTCTACTTGGACTAACCAGGTTGTTCCTTTCACTAGATGGTTCTGGAATATGCTAGAACTTTCAAGAGTTATAGTAAAAGGTGCAATTGCGCGTAACGAAAGTAGGGGCGGTCACTATAAACCGGATTATGCTCAACGCGATGACGAAAATTGGTTGAAGACTACATTAGCTAATTACACTTCTTCAGGCCCTGAATTAAGTTATGAAGAAGTAGACACTAGTTTAATTAAGCCTAGACCAAGAGTTTATTGATGTTTTGAGAAGAGAGGGCGAATAAGATGAGTAAAGATATTGTATTACATGTTAGACGTCAAGACAGTCCGAATCAACCCTCTTACTGGGAAAAGTTTACTATACCTTACAAACCGCGCCTTAATGTTATTTCCTGTTTAATGGAAATCCAAAGAAACCCGGTAAATGCTGAAGGTAAGAAAACCACTCCAGTAATTTGGGAATGTAACTGCCTTGAAGAAGTTTGTGGCGCATGCGCTATGGTAATCAACGGTAAAGCAAGACAGGCATGTGCAGCTTTAGTTGATAAACTAGAACAACCTATTAGATTAGAACCATTAACTAAGTTTCCAACAGTGAGAGACTTACAAGTTGATAGAACAGTTATGTTTGATAACCTCAAAAAAGTTCAAGCTTGGATAGATATTGATGGTACACATGATATTGGACCAGGCCCTAGAGGTAACGAAAAAACATGGACTTGGGCATACGAAATCAGTCGTTGCATGACTTGCGGCTGCTGTATGGAATCATGTCCACAAGTTAATAACAGTAATAAATTTATAGGTCCTGCTGCAATTGCACAAGTAAGACTTATGAATAGTCATCCAACAGGTGCAAACAATGCTGAAAACCGTATTTTAGCATTGATGGAACCAGGTGGAGCAGATGACTGCGGCAACGCTCAAAACTGTCAAAAAGCTTGTCCTAAAAACTTACCACTTCTTACATCTATTGCAGATGTAAACAGACAAATCATAAAACAAGGTGTATTTGGTTGGTTTAAAAGAGATTAATTTAAAAAATAAATTATGAAAAATGCTTAGCTTTTACTGATTTTTATATCAGTAAAAGCTCTAGCAACATTTAAGGGAGGATTCAAAGTGGCAATTAGTGAACAACTAATAGAAGATGTCGTCTTTAATTTAATGAAGTTTGCTTCTATTGAATTACCAAAAGACGTTGTTGATAGTCTTAAAAAAGCTCATGAAAGAGAAGATAGTCTTGTTGCAAAAGGACAATTAGAAGCTATTTTAAAAAGCGTTCAAATTTCACATGACAAACAAATTGGTTTATGTCAAGATACTGGTGTACCTATTATTTATGCTGATCTTGGTACTAACTGTAAAATAGACGGAGACCCTAATGCAGCAATGACTCGTGCTGTTGTTAGAGCAACTAAAGAAGTGCCTTTAAGACAAAATGTTATCAACCCTTTAACTAAAGCTAATTCCGGAACTAACACTGGTTGGGGAATCCCTTATTTCCATTGGGATATGGAAGGCGACAAAGATTATGTAGAAATCATGGCTGTTCCTAAAGGTTTCGGTTCTGAAATGAGAGGTTCACAATGCTGGATCTTAAGTAGTGAAGATGTTAGCCGCGGTGCTGTTAAAGCAGTACTTGACGTAGTTGAAGATTCAATGGGCGAACCTTGCCCACCTGTAATTATTGGTGTAGGTATTGGTGGTTTCTCTGACTCCTCCATGGCTATCGCTAAAAAAGCTTTATTCAGAACTCCTATCGGAACTAGAAATGCTGATCCAATAGTAGCTGCTTTAGAAGAAGAAATTGAAACAGCAGTAAATAATATGGAACTTGGACCAATGGGTTTTGGTGGTAAAACATACACTCTTGGAGTACACATTGAAATCAGCGGTTCACATACAGCAGTAATTCCTGTATCAGTTATTTTCCAATGCTGGGCTTGTCGTTATTCCAAAGCAAGAATTTATAACGATGGTAGAGTTGAATATTTAACTCACCCTGAAGGGGGTAAATAATAATGTCAAAAGAGTATCGTTTTCAATTACCTATCACTGAAGAACAAGCTAGAGAAGTAAAAGTTGGCGATGTTGTTTATATCTCCGGTGTTATTTATACAATGAGAGACATGGGTCATCGTCGTGCAGTTACAATGCTTGAAAATGGCGAAAAACTTCCTTTCGATCTAGGCGCTGGCGCTCTTTGGCACTGCGGTCCTATCGTAAGACAAAAAGAAGATGGAAAATGGGAAACTGTATCAGCTGGTTCCACAACTAGCTCCCGTTTTACTGATTTAGGCGCAGAAGTAATAAAATATACTAAACTTCGTTGCACAATAGGCAAAGGTACTATGCATAAAAAAGCTCATGACGCTATGGCTGAAGTAGGATCATTCTATCTTAACTCAACTGGCGGCGCTGCTTCTTTATATGCTGGTCAAATCGAAGAAGTTGTAGATGTTCATTGGACAGATTTAGGTCTTCCAGAAGCTATCTGGTGTCTTAAAGTTAAAGATTTAGGTCCTCTTATCGTTGGTATCGACAGCCACGGCGAAAGTATCTTTAATGTTATCGGCAAAAAAATGCAAGAAAACCTTAAAGAGATCTACAAAAACAGCAATCTACCTGAAGATCACAGCTGGGCTTATTTACCAAAAAGAGTTCCTTCAAAAGCTAAAGTTTAATACTTTAGCTTCTTGACTATTAAAAAATTAGAAAATTGAAACTAATGGAAAGATAGTCAAAAGAATCCTTTTAATTGTATCCTGACCGTCCAGTCGGTTAGTGCAATAAAAACACAAATTTAGAGGAGGATTATGTAATGGCGAAAAAATTCGGTATTCCTTATGAGGGCGACATGATCGGTCGTTGTTTAACAATTGACAGAGCGAGAGAGTTAAATGCTAAAAACTCTTTCTACCTAATGCTTAAAGACAATCCTGCAATGACAGCAATTTATCCTGGTATTGAAGATGAACTTATGGTTGGTGCTATAGACCATCACATTCATGCTTATCCTGACTTTGTTTACAGAGCTCAAGATTTCATTGAAGTTGCAATTGATGCTTCCAAAGCTGGCATGAGAGCTTTAGGCTTCAAAGATCATTACATGTTGACTGCTAACGCAGCTCATCAAGCTCAACGTTACATAGATGACATGGTAGCTAGAGGCGAATTAGAGCACAGAGTAGAAATTTATGGTGGTTATGGTTGCTGCTTAGGCATGGACCCTGAAACTATCAGAATCGCTCTTAAATACCCTGCTTTCAAAATGATTTGGTTCCCAACTTTCACTTCCTACGGTTACAAACGTGGTGCTGAACTTCCTTTAGAAGGAGTTCGTATGGTTGATGACAATGGCGAAGTTTATTCAAACGTTGTAGAAATCATGCACATGGCTGCTGAAGCTAAAGTTGGTATTGGTTTAGGCCATACTGATATCGTTGAACTTCTTCCTTTATGTACAAAAGCTAAAGAACTTGGCAACAGAGTAGTTCTTGACCATCCACTTCTTGAGCTTAACAAATTAACTATTGACGAAATGAAAGCTTGTGCTGATCTTGGTGCTTATGTAGGAACATATTGCCAACCAATGATTCCAAGTTTATATCAAGCAGTTGCTGACCCATTTGAAACTGTTGAAACAATCAGAGTAATTGGCGCTGACCGTTGCCTAATCGGTAGTGACTTCGGCCAAGTACTTCATGTTAAAACAATCGATGGTATCAGAATATTCATTAGAGCTTTACTTGCTTTCGGTATCAGCAGAGAAGAAATCAAAGTTATGCTTAATGACAACCCTGCTAAACTTATGTATCTCGAAGACTAATATTAAAAAACTAGTAAACCTTTCTTTGGGAAGCTTTCGAGCTTCCCAAAGTTTTTTCTAATTTTAAGAAAAAATAACATTAAATTGTTTATAAAATACTTAATATAAGGATATCTTTTGGGGTTTTACTATAATTTCCTGTTTCACGTGACACAGACAAATATTTCAAATTTAAGATTATTAGATATTATTTAAATCGACTTTTATTTAAATTGTTTTATAAACATTTTAATATATATATAAAAACACTTGATTTTTCGCAGAAGACATTATATCCTGTATTATAAAAGAAAAGCTTATAATTAAATTTAAAATAAGGAGAGAAATTTTAAAATGACATTAGCTGAAAATGTTGCACGGTTTTCCCAAAACGTTACATATGAATCACTACCAGAAGCAGTAAAAGCAAAAGCAAAAGGACATATTTTAGATACTATCGGCGTTTTAATCGCTGCTACAGATGATAATCTAATGAATATTCTTGCAGGCTTCTTAGATGATTTAGGTAGCGGTAGCAACGATGCTACTATACTTGGTAATGGCAGAAAAACTGAGGTTTCAACTGCCGCTTTAATCAATGGCACACTAAGCCATGGCCTTGATTATGATGATTCCTCTTGGAAACTAATAGGTCATCCAAGCGCTGCTGTACTTCCTGCTGTACTTGCACTTGCAGAAAAATTAAATTCATCAGGTAAAGACATACTCACTGCATATGTAGTTGGTGTAGAAGTACTTTGCAAACTTGGTGCAAAAGCTGAACCAAACTTATACCAAGCAGGTTGGCATGCAACAGGTGTTGCTGGCGTTCTTGGCGCTACAGTTGCCAGCACATACCTACTTAAATTAACTGAAGCACAAACAAGTACTGCTTTAGGTATTGCTGCTTCAATGGCTGCTGGACTCAGACAAAACTTTGGTACTCTTACAAAACCATTCCATGCCGGAGCTGCTGCAAGAAATGGAATCACTGCTGCACTTCTTGCGAAAAATGGTTTTACTTCCAATCTTTCAAGTTTAGAAGGTGCTGCAGGATTCTTCCACAACTTTGCCACTGGCACTGAAACAAGCAGCTCAGACTTAAACTTCGGCGCACCTTACGACGTTGATGATCCTGGGTTCTTTGTTAAACCTTTCCCTTGCTGCGCTGCTACACATACAGGAATTGAAGCTACTTTAAATCTAGTAAACAAATATGATTTAAAACCTGAAAACGTAGCAAAAGTAAGTATTGGTAGCGGTCCTGTAGGACCTATAATGTTAGTATATCATCAACCAAACGCAGGTTTTGAAGGCAAATTCAGTATGCCATTCACTGCTGCTATGGCAATAAAATATAGAGAAGTAGGCTTAAACTGCTTTACTGATGCAAACGTAAATGACCCTGTAGTCAAAAATATTATTGCTAACACAGAATTTGGTCCAGATCCTAAATTTGCAGACAGATCAATTGATGAAGCTCCAGCAATAGTTACTATTACAACTACTGATGGAAAAGAATATACAGAATGTGTGGAAGAGCCTCTTGGCAGTCCTAAAAATCCAATGTCTACTGAAGACTTGTGTAACAAATTTAAAGATTGTGCAAAAGTTTGTCTTTCAGAAAATCAAATAAATGAAGCAATTAATCTTCTCTTAAATCTTGAAAATGTAAAAACTTATGAAGAATTATTAAAAACTCTTGTTCCTAAAAACTAAAACTAATAAAAAAGACTTGTTTTGCAACGAAAACAAGTCTTTTTTTAAATAGATGAATGAATTTTTAGATTTTTCTAAATAAATACACTTGGTTTTATTAATCTTTTTTGCTATAATAAATAGTGACTTTATGAATACCGATTATGACTTCAACCGTATTTGCTTTAAAACATCCCGAAAAAGGAAGTGAATATACTATGTCTCCATCAATGTATCCATCAACCACTCCTCAAAAAAATTCTATGTACCAAGAAATTTATAATACAGCAGATAACACTGTAGGCGGTACTTTAGTAAAACAAGCAGTACGCCATGGTAATAGACCAGCGATAATTGATGCGAAAAATAACGAAATAATTACATTTTCCGAATTAAATGAAATAAGTAAAACTGTAGCTAAAGCACTCTTGAAACTAGGAGTAGCTCATAATGAACATGTAGCAATCTGGGGTCCTAATACCACGAAATATCTATATGTTATGTATGGAGTAGCCAAAGCAGGAGCTCCTCTGACTACTTTAAATCCAGGCCATAAAGCTTTAGAAATGGAATACACCTTAAACCAATCAGACTCTACAGTCTTATTTATATGTGATAATACATTTACATCAGCTGAAAATATAGCAACTTTATATGAAATGTGCCCAGAACTTAAAACTGCATCAAAAGGCAATATTAAAACCGAAAAAATCCCAAAATTAAAGCACATTATTTCTTTAGGCGAAAATCCTCATCCAGGAATGTTAACTTGGAGTGAATTTATAAAATTAGCAGATGAAGTAACAGATGAAGAACTATTAGAACGAGAAACATTAATTAATCCCCAGGACATATTTCTTATTCAATATACATCAGGAACAACTGGCACGCCAAAAGGCGCGTTGGTTAGTCATAATGCAATACTTGCTTCTGCCAGAACATCTGTTGCAAGACAACAATTAACCCCTGATGATATAAATATGCTACCACAGCCATTTTTTCACTCTTATGGTTGCGGTTGTATTATAAATGCTCTTTTTTCGGCTTCAGCATTAACAACAATAGATCGCTTTTCGCCTAGCGAAGCTTTAAAAACTATTGAAAAAACAAAAGCCACTTTTATCTATGGAACGCCAACTATGTATATTGCGCTATTGAATGCAATGAAAGAACATAAATACGATTTAAGTTCACTTAGAAGCGGCACTTCTGGTGGTGCTGTTTGTCCGCCTGAAATAGGTAAAGCAGTTATTGAAAAAATAGGAGTCAAACATTTTGCAGTATCTTTTGGTTCAACTGAAACATTAAATGTAACTATGGGTTCTGTTGAAGATCCTGTTGAAAAACGTATTACTACTATGGGCACTCCTCTGCCTCATACAGAAGTAAAAATTATAGATATAAAAACAGGCGAAACTATTACAGATGAAACTCCTGGAGAATTATTAGTCCGCAGTTCATCACTTATGACAGGCTATTATAAAATGCCTCAAGAAACAAAAAATGTCCTTGAACCTACTGGCTGGTATCATACTGGAGACTTGGTCAGCAGAGATAAAGATGGTTACTATCAAATAATGGGACGTATTAAAAATGTGATAATACGTGGCGGAGAAAATATATATCCTTCAGAAGTAGAAAACTTCTTATATACTCATCCTGCAGTTGCAGGTGCTCAAGTAGTTGCATTTCCTTCTTATTATTACGGCGAAGAACCTGTTGCATTTGTTCGTCTCAAACCAGAAATGACTGCAACAGAAGCAGAGTTAAAAGATTATTGCAAACAAAATATAGCCTATTTTAAAGTTCCTATCCATATTTTCTTTGTAGAAGATTATCCACAAACAACAAGTGGAAAAATTCAAAAGTTTAAATTACAGGAAATGGCAAAAGAATTAGTTCCAAATGCCGAATCTGCAAAAAAAGAAAATCCCAAAAAATAAAAAAATTTACACTTATAAAAATTAAATCTTGTTTTTGTAAAAAATTTTAACATTTTCAATCTATATAGTGTTTAATATTTTGCTATTCAAAAAAGATAATAAAAATTATTATCTTTTTTTGAATTTTTATTAAGTATTTTAATATTAAAACACTTGATAAAAAACGATAATGTGGTATAATTCTTGCATTAATAAAATCTTTAAAGATTATAATTTAAAAAAATAAATTATTTAATTTCTGATTTAAAAAACAAGGAGGCAATATTAATGAAAAATTCTTTAGGCAGAGAAATTCCAGAGTTTATAGAAGGGTATGGTGAAGTCCGTCCTTTCAAAGGTGCATTTGCAACTGTTCCAGAAGGAAACCGTGCAGGAGCTCCATTAAAAACAGTTAATCCTGGGCATGATAAAATGTTAGATAGCATCGAAGCAGTATTTAAAAAAGTACCTATTACAGATGGTATGACACTAGCTTTCCATCATCATTTAAGAAATGGCGACTATGTAGTTAATATGGTAATGGATGTTGCTGCTAAACTTGGCTTAAAAGATTTAGAAGTTTCCTTAACTGGTGTATTCCCTACACATGAGCCATTAATCGAACATATGAAAAACGGTGTAATAACTGGACTTCGCACAAGCGGTATTTATGGACCAATTGCTAAAGCAGTTACTCAAGGCGTATTAAAAAAACCAGCTGTTTTACATACTCATGGCGGACGTCCTGCAGCAGTAGCAGCAGGCAGACATAAAGTTGACGTAGCTTTTGTTGCAGCTCCTACAGTTGACACATATGGTAACATCACAGGCAGACAAGGCCCTGCTGCATGCGGTGCTCTTGGTTATGCTATGACAGATGCAGAATTTGCTTCAGTAGTAGTAGCTGTTTCTGACAATGTAATAGATTATCCGTTAACAAAAATTTCTATTCCACAAACTAAAGTAGACTACATTGTAAAAGTTGATTGCATCGGCGATCCTAACGGCATCGTATCTGGCACAACTCAAATGACTACTGATCCTGTGAAAATTGAAATGGCACAAATTTGTGCAGACGTTATTAAAGCTTCCGGTTATTTAAAAGATGGTTTCTCTTTCCAAACTGGCGCTGGCGGTGCTTCCTTAAAAGCAGCTGACTATGTTAGCCAAATGATGGAAGAAGGAAATATTAAAGGCAGCTTTGCTATGGGTGGTATCCATGGCTACATGATTCAAATGGTAGAAAAAGGTCTTTTCAAAGCTGCATTTGACGTACAAACTTTTGATTTAGAGTCAATAGCTTCTTATTCTAAAAATGAAAACCATATAGAAATGAGTGCAGAATTTTATGCAAGCCCATTCTGCAAAGGTGCTTTAGTTAATAAATTAGACGCAGTTATCTTAGGCGCAACTGAAATAGATGTTAATTTTAACGTTAACGTTGTTTCAGGTTCTACTGGCTTCATCATGGGTGGTTCAGGTGGCCATAGTGACGCTGCTGCAGGTGCAGATCTTACAATAATCGTTGCTAACCTTGTTAGAAGCGGTAAATATCCAATAGTTATGGATGAAGTTACTACAATAACAACTCCTGGCGAAACAATTGACGTTGTTGTTACTGATTGCGGTATTGCTGTTAACCCAGCTCGCAAAGAATTAAAAGATCGTCTTGTTGCTGCTGGTCTTCCTGTTAAAACTATTGAAGAACTTAAAAAGATGGCAGATGACATTGTAGGTGGCCCTCAAAAAAGATTTGAAAGCGATGGCAGAGTAGTTGCTGTTGTAGAATATCGCGACGGTACTGTTATTGACGTAGTTCGCGAAATTAAAGCATAAATAATTCTTTCTGTTTTATCTACAATCTTTTAATAAAAATTATGTGGCTATTGCAAATTTACGCAATAGCCATATTGTTTTAAAAATAGCTGGTAAATTGATTTTTTTTATGATAAAATCAAAATTGCATTAGACAATATTATGTTGTTTAAAACAACATTTATTATATATCATTATTTAAGAAAAGGATGGTTTAAAAATCAATGACTGAAACAGTTTCATATCTTAACAGATTATTAGTCTACCGAAACCTACTAGAAAACGACCTAATAAAAGATATTGATGACCTAATAACATCAGAAAAAAACGAACAAAAATCTTTTCAAATAGCAGCAGATTTAATTGCTTGGGCTGAAAAAATAGGCATATCCGGCAACTTAGCAGAAAATCGCATTCTCTATGAAATCAGCAGAATGGAAACTATATTTAGCTATACAGCAGACAAATGTAACGGCAATTTAGCAAATGGTCTTCTTGAAGCTGCCGCTCATGATATAAATATATTACAAGAAATGTTTAAAAAAGGGTTTAAAGGCTTTTTACCTGACTATGTTCTTGATAATTATCAACCATCACTAAAAGTTACTCATAAAAACTTTGGTGACGTCAAAGAATATTTTTCATCTGATTTAAGCGCAGAAGAAATTGTTAAAAAGCTTATCAGACATTATATAAAATATGGTTATGGCGAAATGGCTTACTTTAGAGCCTTTAGATGGGATACAGAAAAAGGTCTTGTTGGCGTTAAAAATGTTGATACTATTGTTATGGACGATATTATTGGCTATAGCAACCAAAAAGAAGAATTGCTTGGCAATACCCAAGCCTTCCTGGCAGGAAAAATGGCTAACAATGTATTATTAGTCGGTGCCAGAGGAACAGGTAAATCTTCTTCAATTAAAGCTCTTATTAATGAGTTTTACACAGATGGTTTAAGATTAGTTGAGGTTGATAAAGACGCTTTCAAACAATTACCTCAAATTATGAGCACTTTAAGACGTTTAAGCAAAAAATTCATACTTTTCTTAGATGATTTATCATTTGAAGAATTTGAAATAGAATATAAACACTTAAAATCATTAATTGACGGCAGTATGGAAGCAAGACCTGAAAATGTTCTAATATATGCAACTTCCAACAGAAGACATCTAATTAAAGAAACATGGGATGATCGCTCTGGAAGCGAAATCCATACAATGGATACTTTAAATGAAAAGGTTTCTTTATCAGACAGATTTGGTATTACAATTTTCTATCCATCACCAAATCAACGCGAGTACTTCCAAATCGTAGAAGAACTTGCCTTCAAAAATAATATTGATATGCCTCCAAAAGAACTTAAAAAACGTGCTATACAATGGGAAATGGGGCATTCCGGACGTTCTGGACGTGTGGCAAAACAATTTATTGCCTACCTGGTAGGACAAAAAGATTCTCTACCGCCAATCAATTTAGATCATGATAATGATGATGATGATGAATAAATAATTTTAAAGCCTCTTTATGAGGCTTTTTTATTTTGTAATATCAAAATAAAAAATAAAAACAGATTATTGATTTTTTAATAATCTGTTTTTATTTTCTGGAATTTTGGGAATACTAGATAAAATTGTTATTATTTCAAAACATTAATTTCTCGAATTAATATTAAAATTAAAGGAGATATTATGTCACAAAATAAACCAACACCACCTCGTACTATTTTGTTTGCAACAATTTTTAGCAAATTAAAAAAGGTGCTTACATACGAACCTGCAAATAAACCTAAACCATTTATTCTAGAAGAAAAAATGAATGAAGCTGCAGAAACTAATATAGAAGACTCTCAACTCAAACCAAAGAGTTTAGTGAAAAAAACTACTCTTAAACATCTTGTATCCCAAGCAGAAAGAACTCTGGAATACAGCAAAGATGCAGCTAGTTATCTAGAAGTTTTAAAAAAAGAAATCATAAAAACCAAAACAAAAGAAGATAGAAAAAGCATTCTGAAAAAAATAAATTATACTTCTTCCAATCTTAAAAAAATTAAAAATTCTATAACCCAGCCATTAACATCTTTTGATAACTCTCTGCCAGCAGAAAAAAGATCTGTATCCACATCTCTTTCAGAAAACAAAGAATTATTAAGAAATCTCTATCATCTGCCCTTAAATACCAATCTAATCTTACATGATTTTGTCATAAAAGGCGAAATTCCATTAAAAGCAACTTTAGTATTCTTTGATGGCCTTATTAATAAGGAAATTATAAATACATCTATAATAGAGCCTTTAACACGCGGAAAAAACACACTTTTGACTGAAAACTTTTTCCCGGAAAATAACGCTCCAACTCAAGCAGCTTTATCTATATTACCAAGCCATATAACAAAAAAAATAGATTCAATTAACGATGTTCTTTCTGCTATAAATATTGGAGACAGTGTCCTGTTTATAGAAAACTCTAGTGAAGCTATCATTGTAGAAACAAAGGGGTCTGAACATAGATCAATTGAAAGAGCCCAAGTAGAACAATCCATCCGTGGTAGCCAAGCAGCTTTTGTGGAACTGCTTGATGTAAATATAGGTATGATGAGAAATCGCATGCCTACAAATGACTTAATAAGCGAAACTTTACCTATAGGAGACAGAATCCCTACAACTTGTTCTATAATGTACTTGAAATCCTTAGCAAATGAACAAATAGTTGCTGAAGTCAGACGACGTCTACAAGGAGTTAGAACAGACTTTGTTGCAGACCTTGGCATGGTAGAACAATTCATTGAAGATCAAAAAACTATATTTATGCCTAAAACACTACAAACAGAAAGACCTGATAGAGTTGCTTCATATTTAGCCGAAGGAAGGATTGCACTATTTTTAAACGGCTCTCCTTTTGCTATGATCATCCCTGTATCGTTTTTTACTTTCTTTCAATTTATTGAAGATTATAGTATGAAGCTTCCTACAGCAACTTTCACAAGAATACTTAGATTATCAGGAATGTTTATCGCAACTTTACTCCCAGGTATATATATTTCTTTAGTTTATTTTCACCAGGAAACACTCCCCACCAACTTACTCATAGCAATAGTAAACGCAAGACAAAACATTCCTTTTCCTGCAATAGTCGAAATCTTAATAATGGAAATAGCATTTGAACTGATAAGAGAAGCAGGTCTCAGAGTGCCGGGACTTTTAGGAGCAACAATAAGTATAGTTGGAGCTATAATTATTGGACAAGCTGCTGTTACAGCAAAATTAGTAAGTCAAATTATAGTTGTTTTGATTGCTATAACCGGGCTAGCTTCTTTTACCATTCCTGAATATAGAATGGCAACTACTTTAAGCCTTATAAGATTTGCTTTTTTATTTTTCGGATACTTTGCCGGTTTTGTAGGAATAGGTATGGGACTTTTTCTTTTCACAATGTACCTTTGCTATATTAAATCTTTTGGAATATCTTATATGGCTCCATTAGGAGCAAAAACATTTTTAGGTTCTGATTTGTTCATCAGAAACCCTGTTTACAATCAAGAATTGCGACCTGATTTTATAAATGCTAAAGACAAAAGAAGGCAACCACATATCAGCCGCACCTGGGAACATGAAGAACCTGTAAATAGAAAAAAATAAAAAGGTGTTAAAAATATGTCCACTTTAAAACTTAGCCGCATGGGTCTGACAGATGGAATAATTTTAATCGTTTTCTTAAGTATATCAAGATTTTTTTTAATCACTTCAACTGAAGCAATTAAATTAAGTGCAGGACTGGCCTGGTATCTTTATTTAATATCTACTCTTGTAACTCTAATTATAGGACTTGCACTTATAAATATTCTAAAAAACTTTGAAGGCGATCTGTTAGCAATGACCGAACGCCTTCTCGGTAAGTCTTGGTTTTATATAATCGGAATTTACTATGCACTTTTATTTTTATCAAACTGTACTGTCCTAACAAGAAAATTCTCCGAAAATATTGCCCAAGTAGGTTTTAGAGATATTGATATCATTGTAGTTATTTTTTTGTATGTACTAATAATGAGCATCTCTACTTACTTTGGTATAGAAGTATTGGCAAGAGGTGCCTATTTATTAATTCCTTTTATCATCTTCCTGACAGCATTCATACTAGTGCTAATTATACCGTTATTTAACGTGCATAACCTCGCTCCCTGGCAAGGAACAGGAATAGGCAACGTAACATTGTATGGAATGGCATCTGCCGGTGCCAATTCAGGTGTAATTATCATCGCAATATTAGCTCCTTCCTTTCAAGATTTTATAACAAAAGCTAAAAGTGTTTTCTATGGATCAATCATAGGCGGTCTTTACAAAATGACATGTATAACTACAATACTTCTTGCTATAGGCGTAGAGAGAAGCAAAGAAATGCTGATTCCTTTTTATGAATTAGCTTCTTTAGCTTATTTTGATAAATCTTTTCAACGTTTTGAAGACCTTACTGTATTTCTCTGGATCTTTGTTGGTCTTATCAGCATTGGAGTAAGTGCTTGGGTTACACTATACCTTGTTGCCAGAATGTTAAAATTATCAGACATCAAACCACTTATTCCACTATTAAGCATCATCGTTTTTAGTACAGCTACATTTGCTGAAAATGCACTGAGCATCATCGACTTTGATCTGGGATTTTTAAAAATTTATCATGGCTTGAGTATGTATGTGTTTCCTATAATACTGCTTTTCATGTTCTACAAACAAAAATTAAAGTTATTATTCAAAAAAAATTCGGCGGTGTAATAACTATGAAAAGAATCTCTAAATGTAATATTTTTATTAAATTAATTTTTATTTTTATGATCCTCTTTTTTGCTTTTACACTATCTGGCTGTAACTCAGATTATGATATAACAGAGCTTATCCATATTGCAATAATAGGTGTAGATAAAGGAGAAGACGGCAAACCGATAATTACATACCAAATAGCAAATATTAAAAGTGCACCTGGTATTGCTGATAACGAGGAAAACAAAGAACCAAAACTAAACATCATCACTTTTAGAGGAAACACTTTTTCAGATACTTTAGATGCTTTAAGTTCTATACTGCCTCGTATGCCTAGTTTTGCACATGTAAAAGCTATAATATTCAGTAAGGAGTTTGCTGAAGACGGCATATATTCTGTAATATCTCCGGTACTGAGACATGCCGATTTTCGTGGTAATGCATATATAATAGTAGTAAATAACGGAACAGCAGAAGAATTTATCAAACAAAATAATCCTACATTTGAATATTTACCCTATAGATATATTGAATCTCAAGCAACACTTAGTAAATATTCCAGATATTATTCTAAAGCCACTATTTATGAATTCTACAATAGGTTAAACAGTAATTCTTCTTCAAGCTATGCTATACTTGGTGGGATAAATAAAAATCATGATCTAAATAATGCTCATTCACTGCAAGAAGGAGATAGTTATTATGCAGGTGAAATGCCTAGGCGTGGCGATACCAACCCTGTAGAATTGCTTGGAACTGCCTTGTTTTACAAAGATAAATATATAGGTAAACTAACTGCTGAAGACAGTATGATTGTTTCAGTTATAAAAGGTGATTTTAGAAAAACTTCTGTAGTTATACCAGATCCTAACGAACCAGAACTGTATGTAAGTTGTATAGTAGTTCTGAAAAGACCTGCTACAATCAGTGTTAAAATGGAAAATGATAAAGTTAAAATTAATGTTGAATTATTATTAGAAGGCGAAGCCATCAATACTCCAAGCAAAATAAATTATGATACTCCTGAAAATCGTCGGCAGCTTGAAGAAGCTTTTACAGAACACATGACTGCCCGTTTATTGAAAATGCTCAAAAAAACACAGGAAATAGGAGCAGATCCAATTGGGTTGGGTTATTACAACAGAGCTAACTATAAAAATTATCAAGAATTTGCTAAATCAGACTGGATCAGTCTATATAAAAATGCTGAAATAACCGGAAAAACGGTTCTTAAAATAAGAAGCAGTGGTCTTTCTTGGAATAAAACCGAAGAGAAAAATGAAGTTGACAAGACTGAATAAACCTTATAAGGAAGGTGGCTAAAATTTTAAGTTTAAGTAGAGTTCTAATAAGTATTTTATTTTTATCCTCTGTCTACTATACTCACACTTTTGCCCTCTATCTTTTTAAAAACGGCAATAAATGTGCCTCTATATGGATTTATGGGATATTGCTATTGGGAATAGTTTTGATGATAACAGCTGCCATAAAACACAATACTTTCTAATAAAAGCTAAGAAGTTCATAGAACTTCTTAGCTTTTATTATTTAAAGGATTAATGATAATTATGTCGAAAATAAATAGCTATTATTTTTAAATTAAGTTGTTTTAATTAAAATAAATCATAATTATCTGGAAAGTTAGGGCGAAAACATGAAAAAAACAAATATCACTTTTTTACTAGTCACTTTTTTTGCTTTAAATTTGTTATTTTTTTATAATTCAAATACAGAAGCCTCCTATAAAAATGGTATTCCAATTCTTTTATATCATCATGTGAGTGATGAAAAAACCGCCTTGCCTGAACTTACTGTATCAAGCGAAGAATTCGATTATCAAATGAAAAAACTAAAAGATAGTGGCTTTTCGACAATAACAACAGAAGAGCTTTTAAATTATATGTCTAACAAACAAGTAAGACTTCCTGAGAAGCCTATAGTCATAACTTTCGACGATGGTTATGAAGACAATTATACTTATGCTTTTCCTATCTTGAAAAAGTATAATTTTAAAGCTACAATATTCATGGTAGGTGTTAATATAGATGCCAATAAACGTCTAAGCACACAACAAATGAAAGAAATGGTCAATTATGGAATAGAATTTGGTTCCCATTCAATTACACATTCTTCTCTGCCTGCTTTAAATAAAACTGAACTTATTAAAGAAATAAAAAATTCAAAAAAGCAAATAGAACAAGTTATTAAAAAAGAAGTATCTTTATTTTCCTATCCATATGGTGATTACAATTTAAATGTTTTAGAAAGCACAGAATTTAATTATAAAGGTGCTGTCACAGTTCTTCCCGGACCAGTAAAATCAAACTATGACAATGTTTTCTTAATGCGCAGAATACCAATTTTCAATGATACAGATATTGAAAAACTCTTTGATTTGATAAATAAAAACCAAGCAAAAGAATCTCTGCTGGACTATAGTCCAACTATAAATAAAAAATTAGTAAAAGAATAAAAAAATTTAAATATAGCATAATAATATTTGTTGAATTTCATTAAATAATGCTAATTAAAGCACCAAAAATAAATATTTTTAAAGGTACTGCTTAATTATCCTTGACACGCAAAAACTATCATGATATAATGATTTTCGTCGTTAAGTAGGCCATAAAGTTAGCATATTATGGTGGCTATGGTGAAGTGGTCAACACGGCGGATTGTGGCTCCGTTATTCGAGGGTTCGAGTCCCTCTAGTCACCCCAAAACAAACCTAATATTGGGGCGTCGCCAAGTTGGTAAGGCACGGGACTTTGACTCCCGCATGCGTTGGTTCGAGTCCAGCCGCCCCAGCCATATATTTAATAATTTAATATTTTATCATGACCCACTAGCTCAGTTGGTAGAGCACCTGACTTTTAATCAGGGTGTCGATGGTTCGAGTCCATCGTGGGTCACCATTTTTTACAATACGCGGGAGTGGCGGAATGGCAGACGCACCAGACTTAGGATCTGGCGCTTCACGGCGTGGAGGTTCAAGTCCTCTCTCCCGCACCAAATTCATAAAATCCGAACAATATACTGACTTTTAAAGTTCAGAATTGATTCGGATTTTTTATTTTTAAAATACTAAAAAACTGCTGAATTATCAGCAGTTTTTATTAATTCCATAGAGGATAATCATTTTTTAAGATATATCTATTATATATAATCGCAATACCAACTAATATCAAAAGACCTGGCAGAACAGAATCTAAAGCAAGAGAAAAAGCAGTTCCTTCCTGGGCTCTGATTAAAATAATCGGAATTGCGGCAGAAGGCGGATGAACTACATCAAACATTTTTTTAACAATCAGAGCAAGTCCCACTCCAAATGCATAAGTCCACCAGATATGCCCCATAAAATAGGCTACAGCAACACCAATAATAGCTGTAACTATATAACTGCAAATTATATTTTTAGGAGTTGCATATTTTGCTCCAGGCGTAAGAAAAGCAATAATACTTGTTGCCCCGAAAGGAGCAAGTAACAATTGATTATGCATAGTATCTGCCAAAAGAGAAACTGCACCAATAGAAATAAATATCCCTATTGCTGCAAATATACTTTGCTTATCTAAGTTTTTACCTAAACTATCTAAGGTCAAACTTTTCATCTTTTAAAATTCCTCACCTTGCATTTTATCTTAAATTACATTATAAATATTTAGTGCTACATTTGTAAAGTTCTTTTTATCTTTAATATAAAAAATGAACCTAATGTTATAAAAGTTCCTATATAAATTTAATTTTACTAAAATAAAAAGTGATAGAGAAAATTCTCTATCACTTTTTCACTTTATCTAAAATAATTAACTCCTGATAAGAATATCTTCTGATCTTTATTGCCATCAATATTTTTTGAGACAAACTCACCATTACGTTCTGAATGCCCCATTTTACCTAAAACTCTGCCGTCTTTGCTTGTGATAGCTTCAACTGCATAATAAGAACCATTTGGGTTATGGGCAATATCATAAGTGGCATTTCCCTCAAAATCTACATATTGGCAAGCTATTTGACCATTTTTAGCCAAGATATCAAGTTCTTCTTTAGTTGCGTAGAACCTACCTTCGCCGTGAGAAGCAGGTATTGTGAAAACATCCCCTACATTCACTTCGTTAAACCAAGGAGAAAGAGTAGAGGCAACTCTTGTTTTAACCATACAAGAAACATGTCTGCCAATTTTATTATAAGTTAAAGTAGGACTATTTTCATTCATATCACAGATTTCCCCATATGGCACAAGCCCTAATTTTATTAAAGCTTGGAAACCATTACAAATACCTAGCATTAATCCATCTTTTTTATTTAAAAATTCGCTTATTGCTTCTTTAATCACAGGATTTCTAAATATTACAGCAATAAATTTGCCTGAACCATCTGGTTCATCACCTATACTAAAACCTCCAGGGAACATTATAATTTGGCTATTCTTTATTGCTTTCACAAAAACATCTAAAGATTCTTGAATAGCATTTTCTGTGAAATTTCTAAACACTGCTGTCTCAACAATTGCACCATGCTTTTCAAAAGCTAAGGCAGAATCATATTCACAATTCGTTCCCGGGAAGATAGGAACAAAAACTCGTGGTTTAGCAATTTTAATGTTTGGTCTTACTTTGTTTCTCTCTGTGAAATTAAAATTAGTAATCTCTTTTTCTGATTCTTCTTTTACTTTGGTTGGGAAAATATTTTCCAAGGTTGCATTAAATGAGTCTAGCAATTCTTTTAATGTTAGCACTTGTCCATCTATTCTTATTTCTTTTTCCTTGATAGTTTCCCCTAACAATATATAATTTTTATTACCATTTTTAATTTCTGCAAGAAACTCTTTTTCAAATACTTCTGGTGTTATTTCCAAAATTATTGAACCATAGTCTGCGAAAAATAATTCACTAATTTCATTAAATAAATTTTTAGAATCCTCAAATTTAAAACCAATTCCGTTGCCAAAAGCCATTTTAGAGATTGCTGCCGCTACCCCGCCACCTTTTACTGTATAAGATGCTAATACTTTCTTTTCTTTAATAAGTTTTTGTACTTTAGTAAAGATTTCTTTTAAAACAGCAAAATCAACAATTAAATTTTCGTCTTTAGGTGCTTTTAATAAAACCACCTTGCTATCAGTATTCTTAAATTCCTGAGAAACAGCATTGTCTGCTTCAATAACGTCAACTGCAAAAGAAGCTAAAACAGGCGGTACATTGATATCTTTAAACGTACCAGACATGCTGTCTTTACCGCCAATCGCAGGTATATTCAATTGCTTCTGAGCATAAAAGGCTCCTAATAATGCACTAAAAGGCTTGCCCCATTTAGAACTGTCAGTTCCTAGTTTCTCAAAATACTCTTGTAACGACAATCTTGTTGTTTGATAATTACCACCCAAAGCTACTACTTTCGCAACAGATTCTACAACTGCATAAAGGGCACTATGGAAAGGACTCCACTTAGCAATACTGCTGTTATAACCGAAAGTCATGATAGTAGCCGCGTTTGTGCTTCCATCTAACACAGGAACTTTAGCTACCATACCATCTTGAGGTGTCATTTGATATATACCACCCAAAGGCATCAAAATAGTATTTGCGCCTACAGTACTATCAAAATTCTCCACTAGGCCTTTTTGGCTGCACACATTTAAATCTGCTATATTGTTTAAAAACATTTCTTTTATATCTTTTGACTGTTTTATATAAGCAAAATCAATTTTTTCTTTTTCTTCGCTAACCTTTTCAACTTTAACAGCAGCTTTCTGCTTTATACCACTTGTATTCAAAAACTCTCTGCTTATATCTACTATGGTTTTTTCTCTCCAAGACATTTTAAGGCGTTTTTCTGCTGTTACCGTAGCAATAACAGTAGCTTCCAAATTCTCTTCTCCTGCGAAAGAAATGAACGCTTTTGCATCATTTTTATCTACAACGACTGCCATTCTTTCTTGAGATTCTGAAATAGCCAGTTCTGTTCCATCAAGACCTTCATATTTTTTTAAGATTTTATCCAAGTTGATGTCCAGACCATCAGTTAACTCACCAATTGCTACAGAAACTCCGCCTGCACCAAAATCGTTACATCTTTTTATAATTCTGCTCACTTCTGGCTTTCTAAATAATCTCTGAATATTTCTTTCTATAACAGGATTTCCTTTTTGAACTTCTGCACTACAATTAGCCAAAGACTCTTCTGTATGTTCTTTAGATGAACCAGTAGCTCCACCGCAGCCGTCCCTGCCTGTTCTACCTCCAACTAAAATAACAACATCGCCTTCTTGAGGAACTTCTCTAACCACATTCTCTCTTTTGGCTGCACCAATAACAGCACCAACTTCCATACGTTTAGCAATAAAGTTCTCATCATATATCTCTTGAACTTGTCCTGTTGTAAGCCCTACTTGATTTCCATATGAACTATAGCCTTTGGCAGCCAAAGTAGTTATTTTTCTTTGAGGTAATTTACCTGGCAATGTTTCTTCTATTTTTTTTCTAGGATCGCCACTGCCAGTCAAACGCATCGCTTGATACACATAAGATCTGCCAGAAAGCGGGTCTCTAATGCAACCGCCAAGACAAGTTGCCGCCCCACCAAATGGTTCTATCTCTGTTGGATGATTATGAGTTTCATTTTTAAACATAATGAGCCATTCTTCTTCGCGGCCATCTACATTTATAACTTTTTTAATACTGGAAGCATTAATTTCTTCTGATTGATCCAGGTCAGGCAAAAGTCCTTTTTTTCTTAAATCTTTCATGGAAATTGTTGCAATATCCATTAAACTCGTTTGACGAGGTTCATCTCCATAAACATATTCTTTAGATGCTAAATACTCTGAGTAAGCTTTCTTTATAATTTCATTGTATTTGCCGTTTTCTATTTCTACTTTGTCTATTTCACTAAAAAAAGTAGTATGTCTACAATGATCAGACCAATAAGTATCTATTAATTTTATTTCTGTTATAGATGGGTCTCTTTTTTCAATATCTCTAAAATAATCCTGGCAAAAAACCAAATCAGCAAAACTCATAGCTAATTCTTGCTCATCAAAGAATGTCTTTAATGTATCAGCGTTCATATCAATAAAACCTTTTATTATCGCAACATCATCAGGAACAGCATATTCCAATTTTAAAGTATTAGGTTTTTCAAAAGAAGCTTCTCGTGTTTCTATTGGATTTATATAATATTTTTTCACATTATTTAGATCATCTTCTGTTATATCGCCTTCTAAAATAATAACTTTTGCTGTATTTACTGTTGGCCTAGCTTTTTGAGTTAAAATTTCTATACATTGGGCAGCAGAATCAGCTCTCTGATCATATTGTCCTGGCAGAGATTCCACCACAAAAGCTTTGGCCTTACTGTCTATTTCAATATCTTCTATATAAACAATATCCAAAGGCGGCTCAGAAAATACTGTAGGAATAGCTTTAGCAAGATCATCTTTGTTTAAATTTTCTATATCGTATCTATTTAAAACTCTTACGTTTACTAAATCTTTTATTTTTAAATTTTCTTTTAGATCTGCTAAAAGACCCTTTGATTCAACTGCAAATTCTTCTTTTTTCTCAACATATATTCTTAAAATATTTTCATTCATACCTTTTTTCGCTATAACAACTACAGCGAAAAGCCACCTCCTTTTATTAAAACCATAATATTTTTAATTTTGTTTCGGCATTTTCTCATAATACATGATTTGAGACATTATCTCACTAAACACAGGGGCTGCAATCTGACCCCCGTAGTAAACCCCCTGAGGTGAATCTATAACTACAATAGCCGCATATCTAATATCATCTATAGGTCCAAACCCTGCAAAAGAAGCGATATAAACTCCGGATTCATATCCATATCCTGATTGTCTTAACTTCTCAGCAGTACCGGTTTTACCAGCAAAACGATATCCTTTTACCTGCGCCTTGGAACCTCCTCCTTCACTTACAACTTTCTCTAACATATATCTCAAATCTGCTGAAGTTTTTTCGCCCATAACTCTACCCAATGATTGAGGCTCAAACTTTTGTATAGTTGGATTTTCATTATCAGCATCAAATTCATGATATTCTTTCACAATATATGGTTTTAAAAGCACTCCTCCATTTGCTATAGCACTAAAAGCTGTCACCATCTGAATAGGAGTAACTGCAATACTTTGTCCAATTGACATTGTCGCAATATCGCTTCCGCCCATCTCAGCAGGATCAAAAAGAAGACCTGCTTCTTCACCAGCCAAATCTATTCCTGTAGCTTTCCCAAAACCAAATTTCTTAGCATAATCAGTTAATTTTTCTGGTCCTAATTTCATGCCAACTTGAATAAAACACGTATTTATAGAATTTTTCATAACCTCTAAAAAAGTAACATCTCCATAGCTCTCGCCACTCCAATTCTTTATTGTGTGACCAGAAACATCATAATAACCCTTATCATGAAACATAGTATCTTTATTTACTATATTCTCTTCTAGGGCTGCTGCTGAAATTACAGTTTTAAAAGTAGAACCAGGTTCATACACAAGCGAAATAGCTCTGTTTTTCCAAGTTTCAGAAGAATATTGAGAAAAAGAATTTGGATCATAGGCAGGTCTGTTTGCCATTGCTAAAATCTCACCTGTTTTAACATTCATAACAATTACAGTACCAGCTTGTGCTTTAGTCTTTTCCATTGCAGTATCTAAAGCTTTCTCAACTATATATTGAAT
>JAJDHX010000018.1 GCA_030266395.1 Selenomonadales bacterium OttesenSCG-928-I06
GTGATTTCTGGTTTTTGCTGAAATCACTTTTTGTTTTTTATTGTGTTTTTGAAACAGAGAATCCTATTACTTTTTTGGCGCCTGCTTTTTTTAGTGCTTTAGCACATTCTTGCATAGTTTGACCACTTGTGAAGATGTCATCTACTAGCAGAATGGTTTTATTTTTGATTAATGTTTTTTCTGGAGTATCTTTAATAGCAAATGCGTTTTTGATGTTTGCTTTTCGTTCATTAAGGTTGAGTTGCCATTGAGGTTTCGTTTCTCTTACTCTTTTTAATATATCAAACCAAATTAAGTTTTCTTTAGTTGCCCAGTCTTTAAAAATGAGTTCGGTTTGGTTAAAACCTCTTGTTTGAAGTCTTTTTTCGCTTAAAGGTACTGGTACAACATAATCAATATTTTTAAAGAAATTATAGGCTTTTTTATCTAAAAGTTGGGTCAGACAGATAGCGTTATTCTTTTTATCATGAAATTTAAGGTTTATTATGATTTTTCTTATTTGTTTATCATAGTCACAGATGGAAAAACAGCTATCAAGATAAAGAAGAGAATAATTTGCTATATCTATTTTTTCTATTTTGAAATCTTTAATATCTTTGTTTAAACAGTTGTCACAGAAAAAATTTCTTTTTGGTGTATAGTTTCTGCAAAAAGGGCATTTGGGCGGATAAAAAATATCAAGTAAGGAATTGAACCATTCTTTTAAATTGTTCATAATATCTGACTTCCAAGCCGTTCTGCTAAAAGGGAATATCTTTTTCTGGTGCGGTCGTTTGAAACCGCAATTTTTAAGGCTTGTTTATCTCCTATTAGAATAACTCTTTCTTTAGCTCTGGTAACAGCAGTATAAAGCAGATTTCTTTGGAGCATAATGTGATGACTTAAAGAAAGTGGCATAATTATTACTCCGTATTCACTGCCTTGGCTCTTATGTACACTCATAGCATAGGCCAGGGTAAGTTCGTCTTGTTCATCTTTTTCATAAACAATTTCATCTTCAGAATATCTAACTATAGTTCTTTCTTCGTCAGTTGAAATTATGAAACCGATGTCGCCGTTAAAGACTTTTTTTAAATAGTTATTTCTTACTTGCATAACTTTGTCTCCTGTTCTTAAAATATAGCCGGAGACTTTTTTGCTTTTCTTAAAAGGATCTTTTATGGTGGAAGGATTAAGGGCATTTTGCAACATTTTATTTAAATTTTCCACACCGCAGGTATAACCATGCATCGGAGCTAAAATTTGAACTTCGCTTAGTACATCAAATCCTTCTGAGACAAGTTCTGTCTTACATAATTTTGTGATTTCTCGTGCTATAGATTCATCATCAGGCATTTCTCTAAATTGAAAATCTAAAAAATCTTTAAAATCTGGTAGCATACCTCTATTTATTTTATGAGCATTTAGAACAATAAGGCTTTCTTCAGTTTGTCTAAATATCTCTGTAAGTTGCACTACGTTAATAACATTTGATCTGATAATATCTTTTAAAACAGAACCAGGACCTACAGCAGGCAGCTGGTCTGCATCGCCTACTAAAACAACTCTACATCCCAGAGGAACTGCTTTTAAGAAATAACTCATCAAGACTATATCCATCATGGAAATTTCGTCAATTATAATTACATCTGCATCCAGAAGATTATATTCATCTCTGGCAAAGAAAGGTTCGTTTTGTGCCTCTATCTGTCCTGATGCTTCCAGTAGTCTGTGTACAGTCAGAGCTTCTCTGGTTGTAGCCATACTAAGCCTTTTAGCTGCTCGTCCGGTTGGAGCCGCCAGCATAATTTTCAAACCTTGTTCTTCAAATAAATCTATAATGCCTTTGACTATAGTGGTTTTGCCGGTGCCGGGACCACCTGTTAGGACAAGTACTCCGTTGTTTAAGGCTGCCAAAAGTGCGTTTTTTTGTTCTTTAGCTAAGAAAATACCTTCTTTTTTCTCCCATTCATCTATAAGTTCTGAAGAATCTATATTTTCTAGTTCTTTAGCATTTTCTTTAAGACATAAAAGATTATTAGCAACTTCTTTTTCGGCAATATAAAGAGGTTTGAAGTAGATTAAATTTACTCCTTGATAATCTTCTGTATATAGTTTATTGTTAGCTATATTTAATTTTATTTCTTCTCTAACTTCTTCTGCGCTTAGAGATAGAAGTTTTGCTGTATCTCTTACTAATAAATCTTCAGGTAAAAAACAATGACCTCTCAGTGATGTTTGTAGTAATGAAAAGTCAATACCTGCTTTGATTCTGGCAGGATGTTCTTTCTCTATTCCTAGACTTAAAGCAATTTTATCTGCCAGGAAAAATCCAATGCCTTTGATATCTGCAATTAATCTATAGGGATTGCTTTTTATAACGTCAACTGCATCATTGCCATAGGCAGCATATATTTTATTTGCAAACGAAGAACTGATACCTTGTTCGTTTAGAAAAAGATTTATATCTTTTAGATTGGCTGTTTCAGCATAAGAGGATTTTATAAGTTCTATTTTTTTTCTGCCAAATCCGGGAATACTGCTCAATCTTTCAGGTTCAGATTCAATGATATCTAAAACTTTTGTGCCAAAATGTTTTACCAGACGAGAAGCAAGAGAAGGTCCTATCCCTTTTATTACACCAGATGCTAAATATTGTTCTATAGAATTTTTGGTAGTAGGGACAATTTTGTCATAATGTACAGCTTTAAATTGTTTGCCAAAACGATTATGTTCAACCCATGTTCCATAAACCAAAAGATTTTCTCCAATTAGTGGGGCAGGAACATTTCCCACTACTGTTGTTAATTGCGTTACTTTTTCTACTTTGAGTTTAAATACAGTAAAGTTACTATCACTGTTTTGATAGGTAATTCTCTCTACTATACCAGCTAGCTCTATTAACGAATCATCATTTTCAAAGAGGTCTATTTTGTTGTTTGTGTTTTCTTGCATATTAAAAACCCTTTCAAAATGATTATTTCAATAAATCAAACCAAGCATTAGAAATTCTGGCAAATTCTTCGATTGAAAGTTGCTCTGCTCTTCTTGTGCCATCAATATCTGCCTTGGATAATATCTGCGGAATTTGGTCTTTGTCTATTCCGGCAGCTTTTAAATTATTAAACAATGTTTTTCTGCGTTGAGCAAATGAACTTCTTACTGTTTTAAAAAACAATTGTTCATCTTTTACATCAACCGGAGGAGTATCTCTTAAAGTACATCTTAAGACAGCAGATTCCACTCCAGGTTCTGGAATAAAAGATTTGTTAGATACAGTAAACATTATTTCCGGCACGGTATAGTACTGAATTGCAATAGAAAGAGCCCCATAAGTTTTACTGTTGGGCTCAGCAACTATTCTTTCGGCAACTTCTTTTTGGATCATCACTACAAACAGTTCCATTGGCAGTTTCTTTTCTAAGAGACTCAAAATTATGGGAGTAGTGATATAGTAAGGTAAATTGGCTACAACTTTGTATCTTTTGTTTGGAATTTCTTGATTTAAATCAAGTTTTAAAATATCTCCATGAATTATTCTAACGTTTTTATATGGTTCTAATGTTTTCTCTAAAATGCTTAACAAAGAACGATCAAGTTCAACAGTTATAATTTCAGCTTCAGTTTCTGCCAATTTTTGAGTCAGAGCGCCTATACCTGTGCCAATTTCTAAAATAGTATCATCTTTTGTTATATTAGCAGAGGCAACAATATCTCTGGCTACATTGTCATTTATTAAAAAATTTTGACCCAGTTTTTTGCTTAATCTTATCTTGAAATTTTTAATAAGATGAAAAACCACTTTTTTATCTGTAAGGTTTGGAATAATATTGTTCATATATTGTTTCCTTTGTCTTTAATAGATTTTAAGGAATTATTAAAGATTTCTCTTGTTATTCCATAATGATTAAGACGATATAAAAAAGTCTTAGTATTAGCATACCCAATACCTAAAATTTCACCAAGAGCAGCTCTGTTATAGGAAGCATTTTGATTACCTGTTAAATCGTTTTCTATCATGTCATTTAAAGTGAATTCATTTGCTGATTCAAAACTATGTAAATGCATTTTTTCAAAAGCTTTTAAGATAGCTTCAGGCTGAGCTTGTTCTATTCCTATATCATCATTAGCAAAAGCTTCTTTTAATGGGATGAATGCATGTTTAGCATCAGGAAATCTTTTGGCTAAAGTTCTTCTGATACGCTCTCCTGCTGTGTCAGGGTCAGTTAGAATAATTAAGCCTCTTTTAAGATAAGCTGTGTCTAAAAGTTTTAAAACCCTTTTAGGTAGGTTAAATCCTTCTGTAGCAATGCATTCAGCATCAATAGCTTTTTTTACAGCTACAATATCTTGTTTTCCTTCAACTACTATTACTTCTTTAATCATATCTGATTCTCATTTCTTTTAACTGAAAATAATTTGGAGATTATTTTATAAAAACTAAATTTTTGTTTTCTAAAAGAACTTTCTTTTGATGATAAGGTATGATGGAACTTCTGTGTCCTACACTGACAATAGTTGTATTTGTAAGTTTTTTACTTAAATGAGCATATAAATGTTTTTCTGTATCTTCATCTAAAGCAGAAGTAGCTTCATCTAAGAAAATCCAATCAGGTTCTTTTAAGAATATCCTGGCAAACGCTACTCTTTGTTGTTCGCCAAGAGAGAGTATTCTTGACCAATCATCTGTTTTATCAAGCAGATGATAAAATTCTTCTAAATGACATAAAGTCATAATTTCTCTGATTTTGTCATCTGTTATTTCATTATTGCTATGTTCAAAAGATGGGTAAAGCAGAACTTCTCTTAAAGTTCCTAAAGGTAGATAAGGTTTTTGCGGAACAAATAAGGCATTGTAATTTGGCGGCAGGTTTATTGTTCCTTCGGCATAAGGCCAGAGACCTGCAAGTGTTCTTAAAAATGTACTCTTGCCAGCTCCGGAGGCACCAGTAATTAATATAGATTCACCTTTTTTAACAGTAAAGTTAACGTCTTTAAGCAAAACATCATTATTAGGCAATTTAATACTTAAGTTATTTAAACTAAGCTCTTCTGCGGAGTTATCTTTTTGGACGATTTTAAGTTTATCTTTGATTACTACTCTTTCTGATTTATCCATATCCAGAACAAACCCTGAAAGACGGTTAACAACAGCTTTCCATTCAGCAAGACTGGTATATGCTTCAACAAAGAAAGATAAAGAATCCTGAACTCGTCCAAAGGCAGACGCAACCTGCATTAAACCGCCAAGGGTGAGTTCTTTGGCAAAATATCTGGGAGAAGCAACTACAAAAGGGAAAATAATAGCTAGCTGACTATAGCCTGATGTAAACCAGGTTAATTTTTTTTGCCTTTTCATGATTTTCCAAAAATTATCTATAACATTAGAGAATCTTCTTAGGAAATTTTGGTTTTCTAATTTCTCGCCTTTATAGAAAGCAACACTTTCGCTGTTTTCTCTTAATCTTACAAGACTGAAACGAAAATCAGCTTCATACCTTTGCTGATCAAAATTAAGTTTAATTAGCGGTTTACCTATATAATGGGCAAAATATGTGCCTGCAACTGCATAAATTATTGCTGCCCAAACCATATAACCTGGAATGGTGATTGTTGTTGTCGGAATTGTAATAACACCTGAGAGATCCCACAGAATAAAGACAAATGATACTAAAGTAACAACTGCACTTAAAAGACCAAGAGACAATACCAGAGTCATATTTGTAAATAGATTTAAATCTTCACTTATACGTTGATCAGGATTATCTGTATCTGTCTTTAAAACTTGCATTATGTAGTAATTTTTGTTTTTAAGCCATCTGTTTAAGTAGGCACCGGTGAGAAAGTTTCGCCATTTTATCTGTAACATTTGTCTTAAATAAAGCTTATAGACGCCAACAATTATGTGACAGAAAGCCAGCCCGGTAAAATGCAGTAAATAAATGAAAGTTGCATCAGCATCATAATTTTGCAGAGCACTATAAAAATCATTGTACCATTTATTTATAAGGACAAGAATAAAAACAGCTACCAAATTAAGTGCTACTATAATCAGCAAAAGACCCCAAGCAGTAAGCTTTTGCTCAGAAGTCCAGTACCCTTTTATTAGACGTAATGTTGTTTTAAAAAGTTCGGTCCATTTAGACATAAATTGTTAATTGCCTCTCAGTTAATAGATTTTTTAAAAAAAGTTTATAATTTGTTGATTTTTTTTTAAAAACTACAAAAGATAATAGAGTTAATGGATATGAAATTATAATTAAATCTAAAATATTTTTATTCGATTGGTTAACATTATTATCCTCTTTTTAAATTGTTTTAATCATTTTAAAAGGTGGGTGATAATGTGCAAATATAAATCAAATAAAGTAGTGGATTTTTAAGCAGAAAAAAATTTGTTAATTTTTTCATAAGTTCTTATTTATAAAAAGGTTTTGGCTATAAATGGGTAGAATAGAAATAATTAAGAGGTTAATTGTTAGTTAAACTCAGTAAAAAGACTAACTTTTTAGTTTGAGGTGCAAATACATGGTAGTACAACTCCAAGGAATTATATCCACTATTACAATATTAGATGTACTTGACATAGTCATTGTAGGATTATTTTTTTACAATTTTTATTTTATGCTAAAAAATACTCAAGCTATGACTTTAGTAAAAGGGCTGTTACTTCTTATGATAGTTATGCTGGGAAGTAAATGGCTTGATCTTAATGTTGTTAATTGGCTTTTAGAAAAATTCATGACAGTAGTATTAGTAGCCCTCCCTGTAGTGTTTCAACCAGAACTTAGGAGAGGGTTAGATCATTTGGGCAGAGGTAAATTTCTGCAAAAAGGCTTTAGTTTAAATTTAGCAGAAACAAATATTCTTTTTACTGAAATAGTTAATACTGTTGCCATGTTGGCTAGAAATAAAATTGGAGCTCTGATAGTAATTGAAAGAGAAACAGGGCTTAATGAATATATTGATACAGGCATCAAAGTAGATGGTCTTATATCAAGAGAATTTTTAACTAATATTTTTATCCCTAATACACCTTTACATGATGGTGCAGTAATAATAAGAGGCAACAGACTGCAAGCAGCAGGATGTCTTTTGCCGCTTACTCAAGAAAGAAACCTAAGTAAAGAACTGGGAACAAGACACAGAGCTGCAATTGGGCTTACTGAAGAGACTGATGCTGTTGTTATTGTTGTAAGTGAAGAGACAGGTATAGTTTCAATTGCCGTTAATGGCAGACTTACCAGATATCTTACTAAAGATGATTTGTTAGAAAACTTAAGCTTGTTATTCAAGCAAAAACCTTCTTCTATGAGTGAATTCTTTAGCAGGAGGTCTTCCAAATAATGATTAAATATATCTTGAATTTCTTTAAAGTTTCTAACGAAGAAGATAATTTTGATGAGAATGGCAATAAAATATATAGTGGCAATAAAAACAAAAAAACTAATAGCAGACATATTGTAGCTAAGATTCTGGCTGCATTGCTGGCAATATGTTTGTGGTTTTATGTTATGAATGAACAAAATCCACCGATAGAAGTTAAACATACAGTTCCTTTAGAGATTAGGAATTTAGCTTCTAATTATGTGGTTGTAGATTATCCCAATACTGTTAAAGTTACTATAAAGGGTTCGCGTATGGTTATAGCAGGGATGAAAAATAGTGATATTAAGTGTTTTGTAGATATGAACGGATTGCATGAAGGTACTCATGATGTAGTTATTCAAGCAGTTGTTCCTTCTAATATAGAGTTTATAGAAAGTTCTACTAAAACAGCTTCTGTTAGTATAGAGCCTGTAATAACTAAATCTGTTCCAATAACAGTACAGTTTAGTGGTCAAATTTCTAAAGAATTTAGTGTTAATAAAGTTATTCCAGATCCAGCTAATTCCAACATAAAAGGTGCCAGAAATTTAGTACAAAAAGTAAATTCTTTATCCTGTTTAGTTAACGTTGCAGGTAAAAGCGAATCTTTTAGTGCAGATGTTTCTTTAAGTCCTTTGGATTTATCCGGTAATTTGGTAGAAGGGCTTATAGTATCTCCTCCAAGCACAAAAGTATGGATAGAACTACAAGACACTTTTATCAGAAAAAGTGTTCAAATAAAACCTAACCTTGTGGGACAGCTTCCCCTAAATTCTGTTATAAAAAGTATCACAATAGAACCTGAAAATATTGAAATAAAGGCAACTAATGAAAATAAAACTATTTTTGACTCAACAGCAATAATTGATACAGAACAGATTAATATATCTAAAATATCAAGAGATGCAATCTTAAATGTTAATTTGAAAATGCCTGAAGGAATAACATCAAATGTTAACAAGGCTGTAATTACAATTAGATTAGAATAGGGAGAAAGTTATTGAAATTTCTGCTTAAAATTAGTAATTTTAGAGTGCCTTTGATTGAAGAAACTCCTGTGTTTGAGTTAGCTAATAAATATCTTAAAATATCTAAAGATAATTTAATTGATATAAATATCTTGCATTATTCTATTGATGCCAGAAGAAAAAATAATATTAGTTTTGTTTATACTTTAGCAGTAGAAGCTGATTTATCACATAAGGCTGTTTCTGGAATTTTAAATAGAGATAGAAATATATCTGTTATTGTGCCAGAAGAAAAAACAGATATTATTTTAGGCAGTAAAAATTTAAGTTTAAGACCTGTAGTAATCGGACTTGGTCCGGCAGGTCTTTTATTGAGTTATACACTTGCTAAACATGGCTATAGACCTCTTATTTTGGAAAGAGGCAAAGATGTTAAAAACAGAACATTAGATGTACAGAAATTTTGGCAAGAAGGATTTCTTAATGAAAACTCCAATGTCCAATTTGGCGAAGGTGGAGCAGGTGCTTTTTCTGACGGAAAATTAACTACAAGAGTAAATAATATTTTAATTAAAGATATTTTAGATATTCTTATTGCGGCAGGTGCACCTACTGAGATCAAGTATCTAAATAAACCTCATATAGGTACAGATGTTTTAAAGAAAGTTGTAGAAAACATTAGGAAAGAAATCATTTCTTGGGGCGGAGAAATAAGATTTAATTCAGCTTTGACTGATATAGAAATAAAAGATAAAAGTATTGTAAAAGTGCAAGTTAATGATGATTATGAAATAGAATGTGATAATCTTTTTTTAGCTATTGGACATAGTGCTCGTGATACATACGAGATGATATACAGAAAAAATTTAGCTATGGAATCTAAAGCATTTGCTATTGGTGTTAGAATTGAACATCCACAGGCTTTGATTGATGAAGCTCAATATGGGTCTTTTGCCGGTCATGAAAAACTTAAGGCGGCAGACTATACTTTGACTTTTCAAGATAAATCTACTAATAGGGCAGCCTATTCTTTTTGTATGTGTCCTGGTGGGTCTGTTATAGCATCATCTTCAGAAAAAGAATCAGTAGTAGTAAATGGTATGAGTTTATATAAAAGAAATTCTGGCATTGCTAATAGTGCACTTGTAGTTAATGTAAATCCTGCTGATTTTGGCGATAAACCTCTGGATGGGATAAATTATCAACGTTTTTATGAAAAAGCGGCATATAATTTAGGAGACAGTAATTATTCTGCTCCTGTCATGGCAGTAGGAGATTTTTTAAATGGTAGTTTAAAAACAGATTCATTTTTACTGGAGCCTAGTTATAAACCGGCAGTAAAAGTTAATGATATAAATCTTTGTTTACCAAAATATGTAACAGATACTTTGAAAAAAGCTATAGTTGTTTTTGGCAAAAAAATAAAAGGTTTCGATCATCCTAAAGTACCTTTGCTTGGCGTAGAAACAAGAACTTCCGCACCTGTTAGAATTCTTCGTGATGATAATTATCAATCTGTTAATATAAATGGCATTTACCCTGTTGGTGAAGGAGCAGGATATGCAGGTGGCATAATAAGTGCAGCTTTGGATGGATACAAAGTAGCTTTATCTTTTATTTCAAGATATAAACCATTTTGAAATTTTAGAAATTTTTATAAAATAATTTTGAAAAAAATGTTTTTATTTGGTAAAATTATAGAGAAATATTTCAGTATTGAAAAATTCATAATAAATATAAGAAAACAGGGGTAGTGATAAAAAATGAGTAAATACTTTGGAACTGACGGAGTTCGGGGAGAAGCAAATATAGAATTAACGCCAGAATTAGCTTTTGCTATGGGCCGAGCAGCCAGTTTTTATTTTAACCATAAACATAAAGAAAATAAGGGTTCGCCGGTCTTTTTTATTGGCCGAGATACCAGAATTTCAGGTCAAATGCTGGAGTCTGCAATAGCAGCAGGAATTTGTTCAGCAGGCGGCCAGGCAGTTTTATTAGGAGTTGCACCAACCCCTGCTGTAGCTTATCTTACTCAAAAACATAAAGTGCGTGCAGGCATAGTTATTTCTGCTTCTCATAATCCGTTTGGAGATAATGGGATTAAGTTTTTTGACAGAACAGGATATAAACTGAGTGATGAGACTGAAAATGAACTGGAAGAATTAATCGAAACAGCAAAAAATTTACCTAGAGTGACTGGCAAAAAAGTAGGAACAATTGCTGAAAAATCTAATCTTTTAGATGAATATATAGATCATATAGTAAAATTAGCAGATACTGATTTTTCCGGGCTGAAAATAGTTATTGATTGTGCCAACGGAGCAGCTTCTAATTTTGCCAGCAGAGTTTTTAGTAAATTAAAAGCAGAGATTATTGTAATAAATTCTGAGCCAAATGGTATTAATATAAATGACAATTGTGGTTCTACTCATTTGGATAATTTAAAAAATGAAGTTTTAAAAAACAAGGCAGATTTAGGTATTGCCTATGACGGAGATGCTGACAGATGTCTGGCAGTTACAGAAAAAGGCGAAGTTGTAGATGGCGACCAAATTATGATGATTTGTGCTTTAGAGCTTTTAAAAGAAAACAAACTTGCTAAAAATAAAATTGTTGCTACAGTTATGAGTAATATTGGTTTGCATCAAAAAGCTAAAGCTGAAGGAATAGAAATAGTAACAACTGCCGTAGGAGACCGCTACGTTTTAGAAGCTATGCTAAAACAGGGGTTGAATTTGGGTGGAGAACAATCTGGTCATATAATTTTTAGTGATCATAGCGCCACAGGTGATGGCCTCTTAACTTCGCTTAAGCTTAGTTTGGCTTTAAAGAAAAGCAATAAAAAGATGTCAGAGTTAGCTAATATTATGAAGATATTTCCTCAACTTTTAGTTAATGTCAAAGTAAAAACTAAAGATGGTTTTCAGGATAATGAAAATATCAAAAATATAATTAAAGAAAAAGAAGAAGAATTAGGTGAGAATGGTCGGATATTAGTAAGACCGTCTGGCACAGAACCAGTTATTAGAGTTATGGGAGAAGGACCTTGCATTGTAGAACTGGAAAAAATAGTTAATAGCATTGCAGAGGTTATTTATAGAGAGCAAAGCTGATAATAGAAAAAAGATAATTAGGAGGGCTGTTATTTAATGTGTGGCATAGTTGGCTACGTTGGTCCTAAAGAGGCAGTATCATTTTTGCTTGCAGGAATGGAAAAGCTTGAATATAGAGGATATGATTCCGCTGGAATAGCGATGTTGGAAAAAGGCGAAATAAGAATAGAAAAAAGTGTTGGACGTTTAAGTTTTTTAGAAAAAATTATAAATCAAAATAAAGAAAAACTTACAGGTACAATTGGCATAGGACATACTCGTTGGGCAACTCATGGCAGACCGTCTACTATAAATTCTCATCCTCATACTGATTGTGATGGTAACTTTGTTGTAGTTCATAATGGGATTATTGAAAATTATCAAAGCCTAAAAGAGATGCTTATTGAACGTGGACATATATTTAAGTCAGAAACAGATACAGAAGTTGTTGCCCATCTTTTAGAAGAACTTTATGATGGCGATTTTTTAACTGCTGTTCAAAAAACTCTTAGAAAATTAGAAGGTTCATATGCTCTGGTGTTTTTGAGTAAATATCAACCAGATACTATAATTTGCTCCAAAAAAGATAATCCTTTAATAATTGGACTTGGTGATGGTGAAAATTTCGTTGCTTCTGATATTCCGGCCATTATCAGTCATACTAGAAAAACTTATATTTTAGGTGACAATGAAACTGCTGTTGTTACTAAAGATAATGTAAAAGTATTGGATTATAGAGGCGTACCTGTAAAGAAAAAGATTTTTGAAGTTGAATGGGATGCTCAAGCTGCCGAAAAGGGCGGTTATGAACATTTCATGCTTAAAGAAATTTATGAACAGCCTAAAGCAATCAGAGACACAATGTCAGGCAGAATTGCTAAAGATAATTCTAAGATTGTTTTAGAAGAATTGAATTTTTCAGTAGAAGATATAAATGATATTGAAAGAATTGTAATAGTAGCTTGTGGCACTGCATATCATGCAGGAATGGTAGGTAAATATCTATTAGAGAAATTTGCCAGAATGCCTGTAGAGGTGGAAATTGCTTCTGAATTTAGATATAAAGACCCGATAGTAAATGAAAAAACTTTAGCTATCATCATAAGTCAGTCTGGGGAAACAATTGATACCCTTGCTGCAATGAAAGAAGCTAAAAAGCTAGGTGCCAAAACTCTTGCTATTACAAATGTGGTAAGTTCATCAATTGCCAGAGAAGCAGATAAAGTTATCTATACATGGGCTGGTCCTGAAATTGCTGTAGCTTCTACAAAAGCATATACTACACAGCTTATAGTGGTTACTTTGCTTGCAATTTATTTTGCTCAAATTAAAAATACTTTAAGCAAAGAAGAAATAAAAGAATTATGCCAAGGGCTTAAATTTTTGCCAGAGCAAATCAATGATGTTCTGGAAGAAATTTCTCCTATAAAAACATTTTCTAAACAATATGGCTTTAATGAAAATATCTTCTTTATAGGCAGAGCTTTAGACTATGCAGTTGCTTTGGAAGGTTCTTTAAAATTAAAAGAAATTTCTTATGTTCATGCAGAAGCTTATGCTGCCGGAGAATTGAAACATGGTACACTGGCTCTTGTAGTTAAAGAAGTTCCTGTTATTGCTCTAGCTACCCAAGAAGATGTTTATGATAAAATGATAAGCAATATCAAAGAAGTAAAAGCAAGAGAAGCTGTAGTAATAGGGGTAGCTTTTCAAGATGATCAGGAAATAGAAAAGCATGTAGATCATGTTATTAGAATTCCGAGGGCAAATAAATTTTTGACTCATGTATTATCAGTAGTTCCTTTACAACTTTTGGCTTATTTTGTAGCAGTTACAAGAGGTTGTGATGTTGATAAACCCAGAAATTTAGCTAAGAGTGTTACTGTGGAATAGCATTATAATAAAAAGATTCATTTAAAGAATTTCTTTAAATGAATCTTTTCTGTTTTGGTTAAGATTTTAAGAGTATTTGTTTAACTTGTGTCTGGAAGAAATTAAAGATAAAAAACTATTCCAATAATAATTTGTATGTTATACTTTTTCTTAGGAAAAACACTTGCTATAAAAATAGAGTTATTAAATAAAAAAGCTCGGATATTTTTATAGGGTGTGATACCAGAGCTTCTGGCTAACCGGATTAAGTTTTTTGACAATACAGGTTATAAAGTGAGTGCTGGAAGATTAACTTAAATAATTATTTATAAAGAGGGGATAGAATAATATATGAATATAATTAAAGTTAAAACAAATGAAGAATTAAGTGCCAAAGCATCTGTAATTATTGCTTCTCAGGTGTTGAAAAACAAAAAATCTGTTTTGGGATTTGCGACAGGTTCTACTCCAGAATTGACTTATAAAAATTTAATTAAAATGTATCAAGACGGCATATTGGATTTTTCTTCTATAACAAGTTTTAACCTTGATGAATATTGCGGTCTGGAAAAAACAAATGATCAAAGCTATTACTATTTCATGATGGAAAAGTTGTTTAATCATATTAATATAAAGCCTGAAAATATAAATATTCCTGATGGAACAAGTAAAGATGTAAATGCTGAATGTGCATCATATGAAAGCAAAATTAAACAAGCCGGAGGCATTGATTTGCAAATTTTGGGCATTGGGCTTAATGGACATATTGGTTTTAATGAACCTGGTAAAGAACTTATTTATGAAACTCATCAAGAAATATTGACTGAATCTACATTGAAAGCTAATGCACGATTTTTCAAAAGTATGGACGAAGTGCCTAAAACTGCAATCAGTATGGGAATTGGTACAATTATGTCTGCAAGATCGATTTTATTATTGGGTTCCCCGGGAAAAGAAGATATAATTAACGCTACAATAAGTGGTGTTATTACACCGGAAGTCCCTGCATCTTTACTCAGATTACATAGCAATGTTACAGTTATATATGTATGTAGCTAATTAAAAAATTAGTAATTAAAATAAAAGATGGCTGCTTGCACTAAAAAAGTGTAGCAGCCTTTTTATTTAAAAATCTTTAGTTTGAATATGTCTTTTTAGAGGTCTCTAATAAATTTACCTTACTTCTGTTTGTGATAATAACTCCTGTTATTGTGATAAGCATCCCGATAATTTGGTATGCAGATATAATTTCGCCATAAAATAATGCTGCTATCCACAAAGCATTGATTGGAGTTAGGTTCATATAAGAAGAAGCTTTAATTGAGCCAATTATTTTTATTCCCCAGCTATAGATAATAAAAGCTATGAAAGTCGGAAATACAATTAAATAGAATAGCTCTATATATACCTGTGTTGGCAGGGATTCAAATGTTTGCGGCTTAAACCAATTCCCGTCAGTTATGAAAGAACCTATTAAAAGGAAAATTGAACCCATAAAAGTAGAAAATGTTGTAATGAAATCTGAATTTACATTTTTAGTTATAAGTTGTTTAACTAAAGTAGTATATGTAGCCCACGACAGCATTGAGATCAACATGTAAATTTCGCCTATACCTATTGTGTCTGCCGCAAGAAAAGAGAATAAATTTCCTTTAGTTATTACTGTAGTGATACCAATTAAAGATAAAAATATGCCAATAATAGTTTGGATATTATATTTTTCTTTTAAAAAGACACTTGCTATAAAGGCAGTAACAGGAGGTGCTGCTACCATAACAAGAGCTGCGTTTATGGCAGAAATATGTTTTAAGCCTGCCGCAAAGAAAAAATTATAAGAGAATATACCTGTTAAAGCGCATGAGATGAGCAATAACCAATTTTTTTTAATAGATGGGAAATCCCATTCTTTTTTTATGGTGATCCAGGCCATCATAAGTAAGGCAGCTAAAAAAAATCTTATAAAAGAAGTGCTTAATGGTGATAGATATTCAACAATATGTTTTGTGGTACTGAAAGCACCGCCCCAAAATAAAGGAACTAGCAATAAGATTAAATATATTTTTAAATTATTTGTGTTAGACATAATTGCCTCTATTATTTCATTTCCAAAATATTATCCTTTGACAAATCATTATATAAAACAATTTTTGTTTTTACAATAATAAATTCTTGACAGGTATACAAATGAGCTATAAACTTAGGGTAATTACATTTACATAATTTGCAAAATATAGTAGTTTTTTTGGATAAATAAAATTTACTGTTTATTTTTATACTGGCATCTTAAAATTTTATTGAAACCAGAGTCCCTTCTTGATTGCTTGTAATCTCAATATTAGCATTATGACTATGTACTATCTTATAACAAACAGCAAGCCCAAGACCGGTTCCGTGTTTTTTAGTAGTTAAAAAAGGCTTGCCTAGGTTATCTAGAATATGTTTTGGAATCCCTGTTCCTTGATCTTGAATTTTTAAAACTATTTTTTCGTTTTCCAAATAAGTACTTATATTTACACTAAATCTATCTGAAGAAGATGTCATAGATTCAAGACCATTTCGAACAATATTTAAAATCAACTGTCTAATTTGGTTTTCATCAAGAAGTGTTTCAGGAATATCAGTTAATTTAATTTCTATGCTTTTGCCTATGCTTATAGCATATGCTTGCAAAAGAGGTGCCATTGATTCTATTATGGAGTTTAATTGACAAGATTTATATGTAGATATTTCTGAATTATTTAATGATAAATATTCTGTAATGATTTGACAAGCTCTATCAAGTTCGTTTATAAGTAAACTAAATTGATCTTTATATTGAATAAACTCATTTTTAGCAGCGAAAACTTGTAAATATCCTCTTACTGTAGTTACCGGGTTTCTAATTTCGTGAGCTACACTTGATGCCATTTGACCAATAAGACTTAGTCTGTCTATATTAGAAATATTTTTTAGAAAAACTTCTTTATTTGTAACTTTTCTTACTATGCCATAAAAACCAGTAAGAATATTATCTTTAGAGAAAATAGGAATACTTAATTGTTCTACCCAGATAATATCATTATTTTTTGTTTTAATACGATAAGCAATTATATTTTCAAAATATGAATGATCATCTTTTAAAATTTGTCTTAATTCTAGTATCCTAGGTGTATCTTCAGGATGAATAAGTATGTTAAAGAGTGTAGGTACATTTAATTCTTTCAGGGTGTAGCCTGTGAATTTACTAATAGAAGGACTTATATATACTAAAGGATTTTTTGTTGTATACGAATAACAATAGATGAACTGAGTATCATTTTCATCTAAAAATATAGATTTATAGCTCTGTTTACGATTATAATAAAAATAGATATGTGTAGTAACTAAAATCAAAATAATTATTAACAGAAAAGCTATAATAATATTAGTTGTAAAAAAATTATTTAAAAAAAGCACTAACAATCACACACCTTCTATTATTGATGTCTTTATTACTGATTGTACATAGAGACTAGTATATTATTATTTAAGTATACCATTATTTTAGTACACCTGTACCATAAAAGCAAGAGGAGAGTGAAATAATTGTACTACAAAAGAAATGCTGGTTTTGAAGGATTTGCTCAAAGACTAAGAAAAGTTTTAAAAGAAAACAAAATGTCTCAGGTTCAAACTGCCCAATATCTTGGTATTTCAAAGCATAGTTTTACTAAATATATGAATGGTAGAATACCTGAAACTAGTATTTTATTTGCCTTATCTAAGTTTTTCAATAAATCCATGGAATGGTTTTTAACTGGTCGCTCTGAACAAGTTATGTTTAGAGAATCTTCTTTTGGAAAAATAGATAAGGATATTACTGTAGAGCAAATGTGTGAAATTCTAAAAGAACTTATGTCTAATCCTGATCCTAATTTACGAGGCTGGACTATGGTTCAGTTTATAAAAGCTTTTGGAGAATATTGTCCTGTTGATAGTTCGAGTAATAAAAAAGAGGAAGTGCACTATACTTTAAAAAAATAAATTATTAAGCTTAGATATTTTATCTAAGCTTTTTTATTATTAAAATAATTATAATCCATTTATTTCCTGTGAATAATAAAAATAAATAATAAAAACTACTTAATAAGTAGTTTAAATAATTTTTGTGAAATTGTCGAGGATTTTTATAATTTTGCAATCATTACCAAAATTATACAGTTAATACCAAATAATGTCAACACGAAAATGATTTTAAAATAAAGTGAGAATAGTCTATCATCTTTTCGAAAAATATGATATAATTTAAAAGGATATGCCTAACAAAGTTAATTTATTAACTTTTTGATTAAAGGAAAATAGGATTAATTAAAAATATAGAGGAGAAAAAATTAATGCGAAATTTGATTAAAAAAATTGTTTGCATGAGCCTCGTAACAGTGATGATAAATGTTTTTCCAATGATCGGTGTTAATGAAATTACTAATACATATGCCGAATCTTCAGAAGCTATTCAAATAAATCAGCAAGAAGTTTTGAAGAAAGGTGCAGAAGGTCAATCAGTAGGAATTTTACAAAATGAGCTTAAAAAATATGGTTTTTATCAAGGGGAAATAGATAATAAATTTGGCTTGGAAACATTAGAAGCAGTTATGTTTTTTCAAGAAAAATGCGACTTAAATATAGATGGTGTAGTTGGTAGCCAAACTTGGAATGCTATAAGAAATTATAATGGTGAACAAGTTAGTCGTGCTCAGTATAAAGGTAGATTTGGTAACAGAATATCTAGCTTTGCTCAGCAATATTTAGGTGTGGGATATGTCTGGGGTGGAACTAGTTCTTCGGGATTTGATTGTTCTGGATATATTTATTATATCTTTAAACAACATGGTATAACTCTGCCAAGAATGGCAGACTCACAATTTAATGTAGGTATGAAAGTTTCTAGAGCAGAATTAGTACCTGGAGACCTTGTTTTCTTTACTACATATGAACCAGGTCCTTCTCATGTTGGAATTTACATAGGAAATGACACCTTTATTCATGCAAGTTCTGCCAGAGGTGCAGTTGTAACAACTTCAATGTCAAAACAGTACTATAGTGAAAGATTTTTAGGCGGTCGCCGAATTTCTCAGTAACATTTAGACCGGGAACTACCCGGTCGTTATTGTGTTTGATTCATGTTTTTTGTTTGCCACAATATATTTAGGAGTTTATAATGCGTATAATTACTGGATTATTTAAAGGGGCAAAGCTGAAAACACTTAAGGGTGATAATGTTCGTCCAACTTTAGATAGAGTGAAAGAATCTGTCTTTAGTATTTTGGAAAACTTATTTAAGGTTTCTGATTTTGAGGCAATTGAAAATAAAAAAGTTTTAGACTTGTTTGCAGGTACAGGAAACTTGGGGCTAGAATCTCTAAGTAGAGGTGCTGATAGTATTACTTTTGTAGATAAAAGCACATCAAGTTTAAATATTCTTAAAGATAATATAGAAAGTTTAAAAGTAAGAGATCACTGTCAAGTAGTAAAAAGTGATGCAATAAAGTTTATTGATAATAGTGCTGACAATTTTGATCTGATATTTCTTGATCCGCCCTATAATCAAGGGTTTGTAAAAAATGCTTTAAATAAAATTGACAAAAAAGAAATTTTAAATATAAATGGAATTATAGTTATAGAACATTCCAGACATGAGGAAATTGACTTTGTTTTAGAAAAATTAATTGTTTTTAGACAAGAAAGGTATGGCGAGGTTATCGTTAGCTTTTTGATGTTGAAGAACAATGAAATTACTAAATAAATTTTTAAACTTTTTCAGGAGGATGAAGTGTGAGAATTGCTGTTTGTCCTGGTAGTTTTGATCCTGTAACAAATGGTCATATTGATATATTTGAACGTGCAAGCAATATGGTTGATTTATTGATTGTAGCTGTTTTTCATAACCCCAATAAAAATCCGAGATTTTCTGTAACAGAGAGAGTTGAGATGCTGCAAGAAGCCACTCAACATATTCCAAATATAAAAGTAGATTGTTTTTCTGGTCTTTTGAATGAGTATGCAAAAAAACAAAATAGCGCTATAATTATAAGAGGTCTAAGAGCAATTCTTGATTTTGAATATGAATTTCAAAGAGCTCTTTTAATAAAGAAAATTGATCCTTCTTTAGAAACTGTTTTTATGATGGCAAGAAGTGAATATTCTTTTATTAGTTCAACTTCCATAAAAGAATTAGCTAAATTCGGTGGCTCCATTAAAGACTTAGTACCAGCTTGTTTGGAGGAAAGGATAATTCAAAGATTGGGTTCCCAAACTAGATCTTACTAGAAATTTTGAAATTAATATACTTATGTTAAGGAAGTGATTTTTAAGTGATGAGTATTGAAAAATTATTAGATGATATGGAAAATATGCTTTTAGATTCAACAAGAGTACCTCTTACAAATAAAAGGGTAATTGAAGAGGACGAAATAGCAGAATTTATTGATGAGATTAGAGAAATACTTCCTAAAGAAATTTTTGAAGCAAGAAAAATTGTTGCAGAAAGAAATAAGATTTTAGAAGATGCCCAAAAAGAATCCCAAAATATTATTGAACAAGCTAAAAGTTATGTTGCTAAACTTACAGATGAGCATGCTATAGCAAAACATGCTGAAGAGCAAGCTAAAATAATAATAAATGAAGCTAATATTTCGGCAGAAGAATTGAAGTTGAATTCAGTTACTTATGCTAAAGATGTTTTTGATTATTTATCAGGAAGTGTAGAAAGAACTTTGGAATCGATATACAAAGTTAAACACGACTTTGAAAGACAACAACAAATTGACGATAATAAATAAAGTTAATTATTTTCTTACATAAATAAGTATTGATTTTCCAATATGAAATATTAAGCCAAAAGTTATTAAAAGAGCAGTAAAAATTAAAAGCAAATATCCTATTTGTTCAAATCGGTGTGCCCAAAATGTGAAACTTAGTGGTTGAGAGAAGTTTTGCATGACAGGCACACTTATTATTTTCAAAAAATGGGGAGAATAGTTTAAAAATAATAAACTTAAAATTGCTGCTAAAATGGCATGTAATATTCTGCTTATTACATAAGGAACCATACTGATGCCTGATTCAATTACAATACTTGCTACCTGACCATGTACAGATAAACCGCTCCAAGCTATAATAGCACTTACAATAGCAACTTTTTCACTGGTAGGTGCATATGCTTGAGTTGCTGCTAAAGCTCCCAGGTCTATTTCTAATAACCCATTTACCATAGCAGCTGACAGTGTTGTGGAAAATCCTATTGCAGAAAGGAAAATTTCGAAAAATCCACCTAAAATATCTGTAACACCTACTACTGTTAATATCCTGATAAATACAGAAAAAACTATGATAAAACCACCTATAAGCAAAATAGTATTCATAGATGATTTTACTGAATCGCCGAGTAAAACACTCAGTGATCTATTATCAGCTGTGCGAGCTTTATATAAAGCCTTAAAGGCTCTTATTATTATATTATTTTTGTGTTTTTTCACGTCGTCTTTAATAACGTCTCTGCTTCTGCCATAAAAGCGAAAAATAATACCGATTATAAGACTCCCTATATAGTGCGATAGTGCAAGTATAATACCCAGCTCTGGCATGCCAAACATTCCTACTGAGACTGCTCCAATCATAAAAATAGGATCTGCTGTGTTTGTAAAAGCAAGCAGTCTTTCTGCTTCAACTTGTGAACATAATTTTTCCTGACGAAGTTGATTAGTAATTACAGCATCCATAGGATAGCCGCTAGCCAGACCCATACATAGTCCAAAAGCTCCTATGCCAGGAACGTTAAAAACTGGCCTCATGAGAGGTTCTAAAAGTACTCCCATAAATTGAGCAATACCAAGACCCATTAGCAATTTAGCTACTATGAAAAAAGGCAGCAAGGCAGGAAAGACAACATTCCACCATAGATTAAGACCTTGTATAGCAGCATTGAAAGACTCTTTTGGAAAAGTAATCATTGATAAGGCAATAAATACTATAAAGAATGCTAGAAAATATGTCTTAAAGTGAGATTTGTAATTTTTAGCTTTACTGAAAAAGTGCATGATTTTCTCTCCTTTAAGCTGTATATCATTAATGTATATGCTTGGGCATTGTTTTTATGCTTAAAGAAAAACGCGCGATAAGCATCCATCTACTGCGTTGGTTAAAACAGCCAGAACAGTTACGTACTTGAGTACGCGCCTGTCCTGGCTTTTTTAATCCGCCTTGTATCTGGATGCTTATCGCGCGTTTTTGGCTTGTGGTAGTAGCTTTTTTGTATGGTGGGTCTTCGACTGTCTTGTTTTGGTGAGTTATTCTATGTATAGGGAGTACGATGACTCTGGTCTATTTGAAATCCGTCTTGTATCTTGATACTTTTCATGTGTTTTTGGTTGAGTGGGCAATATGGTTTAAAAAATCCTGAAAATAATTCTTTAAATAAAAAATAGAAACACTCGAATTGAATTTAGGGAAAGATAAACGCACATCTACTTTCCTAAATTCAATTTTGCATTATTGGCAGCTTATAATTATAACAACGCTCTAAAGAAGTGTTGCAGGATTACTTTAGAAATAGCGGCGGTGGGGACAGCCAGGAGCATACCTATAACACCAAATAATTCTCCGCCAGCTATTACGAAGAAAATGACTGAAAGAGGGTGTAAACCTGTTTTTTCACCTAATATTTTAGGACCGATAATATTTCCTTCTATTTGATTTGTAATTACAAATAACAAGATTACTTTTAATGCTAATGTAGGAGATTCTAATAAAGCCAGTGCAACTGCCGGAGCTGCTCCAATAAAAGGGCCAAAATAAGGTATAAGGTCTAATAGACCTGCTAGTATTCCTATAAGAAGAGGGAAGGGTACGTCTAAAAAATAAAGACCAATACTTATTATTATTCCTACAGTTGCAGCAACAGTAACTTGACCTCTTATAACACCACCCAGAACTTTATCTATATCTTTAAAAAGAAGTATAACTCTAGCACGCCATTTTCTTGGCACAAGTGTAATTAACTTATCTGCTATTACTTTTCTGTCATATAAAAAATAAAAAGCCAAGATTGGTGTAATTAGAAGCCACATGCCATGTCCTACAATATTTATTATTCCGCTTAAAGCATTTGCAGTAGTTCGTTGAATAAGAGTTTCTGTGCTTATTATAAAATTATCAATTGCAATTTTAAGAGAATAAGGCAAATCATATGATTGATATTTTATTTGAAATTTAGCAAGTAACTGCTCAGATTTGTGTGTTAAAGCAGGAATTTCTTTACCGAATTTCTCTAAATCATTTATAAGAATTGGCAGGGCATAGCTGCCCACAAGAATAATAACACTAAAAACAACAGAATAGGTAAGGACAATAGCCCAGGAAGGTGGCATACCTTTTCTTTCTATGAAGCTTGCTACTGGTTTTAATATATAGGCAATTAAAGCTCCAATAATAAAAGGGTATAAGCTTGCTTTAACTAAATATAAAAAAAATATTATTGCAGCTATAGTTATTCCTATAGCAAACATTCTTATTGTTTCTTTTGTGATCTTCATTATTTCACCTCAAGATATATTGTTTATCATAAAGGTGAATATTAATCTTAGAATAAGAAAGTTTTATAATTATTTGTGCGTTTTTTGAGAAAAAACATAAAATAAACTGGAATTTTTTAGATAAATTTGGTTACATAAATATTATAAAAAAATAACAGCTGTGCGAAAAAACCTTTAAATATTTAAGGCTTTTAGATATGATTATTATTTAAAGACACAAATAATATTTATATGTAAACAGTAAGAAATTTCTGTATTTTGATAATATGGTGAGTTTTTTAAAACACAATGTTTACAATTTTTAAAAAAAATATTAAAATATAATAGAGATAATAATCATTATTACATAAATCTGGAAACCGAAAAATAAAATTTCCAAATTAATACAAAATATGGAAAATCAAAGAGGAGCGTTGTATGTGGGATGGCAGGAAATAAAAATGTAACAAAAATTAAAAAAGGACCTTTTGCAACTAAGTTTGTGATGACAGCAGTTTTGGGAACTATGTTGTCAACGACTATTCCTTTGGTGGGAGGAGATATGTCTTTGGCAGCATATCCTCCAGATTCTGAGGGTATAACAGGCCCAGTTGTAGTTTCTACAGGGGAAACTAATTATTCAGAAGATACTACAATTATGCTGAAAAATTTAAGTCATGCTTCTGGGACAGCAGTGCTTACTGCTGAAAATGGAGGTAAAGTGACAATTGGTGCTGATCATACTTTGACTGCTATAGTCAAAGGTGGCAATTATAGTTTAAGCCCGGGACTTTTTGGAATTGAAGCTAAAAAAGCTGGTATTGTTGATTTAAAAGGAGCAGCTGTTGTAACTTCTTATAATGCTACTTTGCTTGCTAATTCTGGTGGTAAGATAACTGTTGGCAATAACAGCCAGTTGTATGGTTTAGGTCTACATGTTGGTTCTGCGGCTGTGGCTTATGGTAGCGGGTCTGAAATTAATATAGGCAATAATTCTACTATGGTTGGTACTATTTTCGGTTCTGAGAGTGGAGTTGTATCTGCAAGTGCAGGTGGTGTTGTAAATATAGGAACCGGAGCAAACATTTTTAATGATGCTACTAGTGGAACAACTGATTTATATGGAAATAAGACTATTGGTGATACATATGCTTATCATATGGCTGTGAATGTTGTTGGTGGTGGTACAGTAAACATTGGTGCTGACAGTACAATTGAGGTTAAGGCTCTTAATAATGCTTTAGGTATTACTGGTCAAGTAGCAAATGTTGTTGTACTTGCTGGGCAGTCAAGTAGTATAAATAATAAAGCAATACTTAATATTGGTGCAGGAGCTAATATAATTGGTACTGGCGATGAGGTCATTGGTGTTTATTCCAGTAATTTTGGAGAAATTACGATAGGTGACGGCTCTAAGATAACTACAGATGGCATAAAAAGCCAAGGTGTTAATACTAATGCTGGTACGATCGTTATGGGGAAAAATATTGAAGTAATCACCAAACAAAATAATAATTCTCATGGTATTGCTGCTACTCAAAGGCGTTATGAAGACGGCAAATATGTGGCAGGGTCTATTACTGTGGGGGATAATCTGACTGTTACTACTAATGGCACGTCATCTTTAGGAATAAGTGCCAGTGCTTATGGAGCGGTTTATATTGGTGATGGTGCTAAAATTAATACTTATGGAACATCTTCGCACGGTGTGTATGCACAGCAATATGGTGTTGTAGATATAGGTGATAGATTAGTAATTAATACGTATGGTACAGGTTCTGGAGTAAGAACAAATTATGTTGCTACCATAAACGTTGGAGATTATGCTGAGATTAATATTCATAATGAATCTACATCTAGTGCATATGGAGTAGCTTCTTTTGTGGCAAACTCAAAGATAACTATAGGAGATAATGCCAAAGTTAAAACTGTAAAAGATCATGTGGTTGTTGCCAGTGCAGGTAAGGTTGAAATTGGCGATTCTGCTCAGCTATCAAGTGGCGGTGGTAGAGGAGTTTATGCAACTGATGCGGGATTGATTACTGTTGGTGATGATGCTACGATTGCCACAAAAGGTAATTATGCTGTTGTAACAAACGGTGGTGCAACTACTGAGATTGGCATGAGAGCAAATATATCAACTACTGGTGCGCCTTCAATAATAGCAGATGGTGTTGATTCTAAGTTAACTGTTGGCAGTGGTTCTAAAATTAGAACTGTAGATTCAGATGCTGTTGTTGGTGCTAAAGGTGGCAATGTTATTCTCAAAGGAGCAGATATATCAGGTGGAGAAAATGGCAGAGCAATTTATGCATATGGTGATTTAGATAGCAGTAGTGGTTTTGATGTAACAAGAATAGGCCAAGTAAGTGGTGAAGGAAAGTTCACAATAGATGGGTCAATAGTGTCAGATGATTATAGCAAGATAGTGCTGAAAATGAGTGAAGAATCATATTTTAAAGGTTATACAGAAATGAGCGATACAGAAGCAGAGTTAAACATCCTCATGGACAACACCTTGTGGAATATAACTGCAGATTCTAACCTCAACAATTTACATTTACAAGGTACTAAAAGTTCGGTATTAGACTTTAGAGTTGAAGGCGGAACAAGTCTAACAAATTTGGAAATAAACAATTTAAGTACTGCAGGTGTAGCAACGGCAACATTTGTAATGAGAGCCAACATGGCAGACCAAACTTCAGATAAAATAATAGTAAATGATACTTGCGAAAATTTATGTGAATACAAAATATATGTAATAGACCAAAATACTGGTGGAGTAGTAACAGGTTATGAAGAAGTAACTTTAGTAGAAATAGACAAAGAAAACAGAAATACTAAACAGTTTGGTTTATCAGATGCAAGTGGCAAGGCAATACAAGCAGCAGATCTCAGTGGATTTCAGTATGAATTGATAAAAGAAGATGACGAAATATCTAAAGATAACTGGATTCTAAAAGGAAACGGCAAATCTTCAACAGACAGCAGTGCGGCAATCAATACTTTTGCAGGCGGATATTTATTAAATTACGCAGAAACCCAAACCTTAATTCAAAGACTGGGAGATTTGCGTGAAAGCCCAAATCAAAAAGGTGCTTGGGCCAGAATGTATGGCGGAAAATACGAATCAAGCGGCAACAGTTTCTTAAGTGGTTTTGATATGAACTATAGAGGAATCCAAATAGGTTATGACAAAAAATTAAAAAGCAATGAAAAAGGCGATTTCTATCTAGGCGGCATGATAGGTTATTCCTCGGGAGACCTAAGCTATAGCAGAGGTAAAGGTGAAGTAGATGCCAAAACACTGGGCATGTATGGAACGTATATTAAAAAAGATGGTTTCTATACAGACTTTGTATTAAAATACATGTGGATGGAAAATGACTTTAATGTAATCAACATCCAAGGAGAAAGAGTAAAAGGTAAAAAGCTGGATACAGGTGGAATAGGAACAAGTATAGAAATAGGCAAAAGATATCATAAGAATAAAGAAGAAAAAACAGGTTGGTATCTGGAACCACAACTCCAATTAAGTTATGGAACTCAAGATGGGGGAACTTTTACGGCAAGTAACGGAAATAAAGTAAAAGTTGACAGCTATGATAGTCTTATGGGTAGAGTAGGTATGATGATAGGTTATGAGGATCAGAAGAAAGAAAAGAATATCTATGCCAAAGTATCTTGGGTAAAAGAATTTGATGGAGATATTGGAGTAAATATTAATGGAACACAGCTGGATGAAAGTTTTGGAGACAGCTGGTGGGTGTATGGGATTGGGTTTACGAGTAAGATCAACAGTAACCAGAGCATATACTTAGACATTGAAAGAGCAACAGGCGGACAGTTTCGTGAGCCGTGGGCTATAAAAGGTGGCTGGCGCTACTCGTTCTAAAACGCATGATAAGCACTTATCTACTGCGTTGGTTTCAAATAGCCCACAGTCGACGTACAAGGAGTACGACGACTCCGGTCTATTTGAAATCCGCCTTGT
>JAJDHX010000019.1 GCA_030266395.1 Selenomonadales bacterium OttesenSCG-928-I06
TAAATCTAACCCTAATTCGGTAGCAGGAGCTCTATCCGGGGTAATAAGAGAACAAGGTTGTGCAGAAATGCAAGCAATAGGGGCAGGAGCTTTAAATCAAGCTGTTAAAGCTGTAGCAATAGCGCGCGGGTTTGTTGCGCCACATGGACTGGATCTTATTTGTATACCTGCTTTTACTGAAATCACTATTGACGGAGAAGAAAGAACTGCAATTAAGTTAATTGTAGAAGCTAGATAAAAATAGCTCTGATGCTAATACATAAAAAATAGTTTAATTTTATAAACTTTATATTAGCAATCTAGTATATTAAATATACTTTTAATTAAAACCTGTTCGTTAAGAACAGGTTTATTATTTTTTCTTTATATTTTTTGCCAATGATTAAGCTGATTTAATTTAACATATAACTATATAAGAACATTTATTAAAATGTACTTAACATAGGGTTTATGATATAATATAAACAATTTATTTATATTCTAAGGAGACGATAAATTGATAATTGAAATTAAAAAAAATCATTTGGAAAGTATAGCATCTGATTGCCTTATAATTGGTATATTTGAAGATACTAAAAATTTGGATTTAAAAGAAATAGATATAACAGATTCACTAGGTACTTATTTAGAAGATTTAATTCAAGCAACTCCAAGTTGCAGTAAGTATAAAGAAGTCACAGTAATTCATAATCATCATAATATAAAGACAAAAAAAATTCTTCTTTTAGGCTTAGGCAAAAAAGAAACATTTACTTTAGATAAACTTTGTCATATAAGTGCTATCGCGATTAGGAAAGCTCAGGAACTTTCTTTACTAACTATAGTAAGCACACTGCATTTAAACAGCAAAATTAAAAAACTTGGATCTTTGAATGAAATTTTAAAAACTATAACTGAAGGCGCAATTTTAGGCTCTTATAATTTTAGTTATTATAAATCTAGTGAAAAAACTAAAGAAATTAAAAAACTAATATTTGCAAACTGTAATAACACCAGCAAAGAACTAAAACCTTACATTGATGAAGGCATAGTTATTGGCGAAAGTGTAAATTTCACAAAAGACCTTGTTAATTCACCAGCTAATTACTTAACTATAGAAAAATTTGCTTCTTACGCTAAAGAAATAGCAGATGAAAATAATATTAATATAAAAATATTAGATGAAAATAAAATTAAAAAAGAAAATATGAATGCCTTTTTAGCCGTAGGGCAGGGCAGTGCCCAAAAAATAAAATTAATTGTTTTAAAATATATCGGCAATTTAATTGATGAAGATTTAATAACCTTTGTGGGCAAAGGAATAATGTTTGATAGTGGCGGTCTTTCTCTTAAAGGCTCTGCCAATATTTATAACATGCATCATGATATGGCTGGAGCTGCTACTGTCTTAAATGCAATTGCAGGTATTGCTAAGCTCAAATTAAAAGTTAATATTTTGGCTGTTATTCCTTGTGCAGAAAATATGCCTTCAGGCACTGCTTGTAGACCTGGAGATATCATAAGAAGCATGAGTGGAACAACTATTGAAATTGTAAATACAGATGCTGAAGGCAGACTAATCTTAGTTGATGCAATTACCTATGCCCAAAAAAAAGAAGGTGCTACTCATCTAGTTGATGTTGCAACTTTAACAGGAGCCTGCAAAGTAGCTTTAGGAACCGATTATTCTGGAGTCTTTACAAATGATAATAATTGGCTAAAAAAAGTCTTAAAAGCTTCAAATAAAGCTAATGAAAAAATGTGGGAACTTCCTTGTCCTGATAGTTATTTAGATCAAATCAAAAGCACTTTTGCTGATCTTAAAAATACTGGCGGCAGATTTGCCGGAGCAAGCACAGCAGCACTGTTTATAGGACAGTTTGCGAAAGATGTACCTTGGGTACATATTGATATTGCCGGAACAAGTGATGTTGAAAAAACTGATGGTTATAATTATAAAGGTGCAACAGGTGTCGGCACTAAAACACTAATTGAACTAGCTAAAGATTTGCAAAAGCCATGCTAGTTGATCTCCATATCCATACAACATTTTCTGATGGTATGACACCGCCTTTAGATGTTGCAAGAAAATCCAAAGAAGCAAACTTAAAATGCATATCTATTACTGACCATGATAATATTGATGCTCTCAAAATATTAGCTGAAAATAATCTTTTGAATAATAAAGATTTAAAAATAATTCCTGGTGTTGAACTTAGTATTGACCATCCTTTAAAATATGAAATTCATATTTTAGGTTATTATATTGACTTTAACAATGATAAATTACAAAAAACTTTAATGTTAATAGCTCAAAAACGTTTTGAACGCATGAAAAAAATGGTTGATAACATTAATAACATTGGGATTAATCTTGATTATGACAAAGTTGTAGAACTTGCTCCTGATTCAAATGCATTTGGGCGACCGCATATTGCCAGAGCAATGTTAGAAGATGGTCACACCAAAAAAAGCATATACGAACTTTTAAGTACTAAAAGTAAAATCTATGTACCTAAATATAAATTAACACTTGATGATGCACTGGATTTAATTATTCAAGCTGGCGGAAAACCAGTATTAGCACACCCGGGGTTAGTAGGTTCTGATGAAATAGTAAAAGAAATTATTCAAAACAAAAAAATTTATGGTATCGAAGTATTTCATCCTGCTCACAATGAAAAATCAGTTAGTACATATTTAGACATGGCTAATACATTTAATATAAAAATAACAGGTGGCTCTGATTATCATGGAGTTGGACGCTATCCGGAAACACTTGGTTTATATATTGTAGAAAGCAATGATTTTAAAAATTTTATAGAATTATAATTTGCTAAATTAGGAGAAAAATTTATGGAAGTTTTTGCATTAGTAGGCAAAAGTGGCACAGGAAAAAGCCATAGGGCTTTAATTGTTGCACACGAAAATAATGTGGATGCCATTATTGATGATGGCTTATTAATAAAAGATAACAAAATAATTGCAGGTTCTTCTTCCAAAAGAGAAAAAAGTAAATTACAAGCAGTAAGAAGAGCTATCTTTACTGACCCCAAACATGCTAAAGAAGTTTCTGATGCCATTATTAGAATAAATCCTAAAAGACTTTTAATTTTAGGGACTTCTGAAAATATGATTGGTAAAATCCTGCTGGCTCTTAATCTGCCAGAATCAAATAAAATAGATAGAATAATAAGAATTACAGATATCGCAAGCGAAAAAGAAATTGATAAAGCTCGCGAAGCTAGAATAAAAGAAGGAAAACACATTATACCTGTACCAACAATTGAAATAAAACCACACTTTTCAGGTTATCTTATAGACCCTCTGCAAATTTTTTCTAGAAAATCCCGTTATAACTCACCTGGAAAAGTAGCCGAAAAATCAATCATAAGACCTACTTTTAGTTATTATGGCAAATTAATAATTTCAGATGCAGCTATTTCTGCTATTGTTAAACAAGTAGCTTGCGAAGATAAATCAATAACAAAAGTAAATCAGGTAAATGTCAAAGGTCTTAAAACTATAAATAAAGAATTAGATATAGCACTGGAAGTAACAATCAGATATGGCTCTGATGTTGTAAACATAGCAAAAAATGCTCAAAAAAGAGTTAAAAATATGGTTGAAATTATGACAGGAATTCCAGTAAATGAAGTTAATGTTATAATAAAAAGAATAAGTTTTGAATAATCAATTTGTATGGTAAAATAAAAAATCGCTTTAAATACTATTGCATATTATAAATTATTTATAATATGCAATATATTTGGCAAAAACCACGCACAATATGCTATAATTTGTAATATAAAATCCGGAGGATTTATAATGTCACAATCTGAACAAACAACACAAAAACCACAGCATTATTTTTCTGTCCTTACTTATGGCTGTCAGATGAATGAAAATGATTCTGAAAAATATGCTGATCAATTAAATAAACTTGGCTATTTTCTTACTGAAGATTTTAAAAAAGCAAGTATTATACTTTTAAATACCTGCTGCATCAGAGAAAGTGCAGAAAAGAAGATTCATGGGAAAATAGGCGAACTTAAACACCTGAAAAGAGAAAACCCTAATCTTATAATAGGTATAGCAGGTTGCATGGCTCAAAAAGATCAAGATGCCCTGCTCAAAAAATACAGCCAATTAGATTTTATCCTTGGCACTAACAATATATATGATTTAGATAAAGTTATTACGAATCTAATAGAAAAAAAGAAGAAAAAAATACTTTTAGCCCAAGATGAACCTAACAAAGAGGCAGAAGAGACAAAAACACTTTCACATCATCATTTAAACGAAGGTAAAGTATCTACTTTTGTCCCTATAATGTATGGTTGTAATAATTTTTGTACTTACTGTATAGTACCTTATGTCCGCGGCAGAGAAAGAAGCCGCCCTATAGCTGAAATTTTAAAAGAAACAGAAGCACTTGGCGAAAAAGGATATAAAGAAATAACTCTTTTAGGTCAAAATGTAAATTCTTATGGCAAAGATAAAAAAGATCAACCTGATTTTGCAGATTTATTAAAAAGTGTTGATAATATAAAAACTATTAAGCGAGTCAGATATATGACTTCCCATCCCAGAGATATGAATTCTAAGGTGATTGACACTATTGTGGAAAGCATTATTTCTGGCAATAAAAAATTATGCGAAAACTTCCATATACCTATTCAATCAGGAAGTAATTATATTTTAAAAAAGATGAACCGCGGCTATACAAAAGAATATTATCAAGAACTTGTTCAGGAAATAAGAACAAAAGTTCCTGATTGCAGTATAACTACAGATTTAATAGTTGGATTTCCTGGTGAAACAGAAGAATTGTTTGAAGAAACACTAGAATTTATGAAAAAAATTCGTTTCGATACAGCTTATACTTTTATCTATTCCAAACGTTCTAATACACCAGCTGCATCTTTTGATAATCAGGTTCCTTTAATTGATAAAAAACGGCGTTTAAAAATTTTAACTGACATTCAAAACGAAATAAGCCTGGATATAAATAAAAAATTAGAAAACAAAGTTCTTGAAGTACTTATTGAAGGTGAAAGCAAAAATAATTCTTCAACATATACAGGAAGAACACGCACAAATAAAATAGTCCTTTTTGAAAGAGACGAAAAATATAAACCAGGACAGTTGATAGATGTTAAGATTACAGCCGCTCAAACCTGGGTTTTAAAAGGACAACCTATTTAATCTTTAGAGGAGAAAAATTTATGACAGCTCAATATAGCCCTATGGTACAACAATATAGGAAACTTAAAAATCAACACCCAGAAGAAGTTCTGTTTTTTAGATTAGGCGACTTTTATGAAATGTTTTTTGAAGACGCCGAAAAAATTTCTAAAGAACTTGGTATTACTTTAACGTCCAGAGAAGGCGGTAATAAAACCAGAATTCCAATGTGTGGTGTTCCTTATCATAGTGCTGATAACTACATAGCAAAGCTTATTGACAAAGGTTATAAAATAGCTATTTGTGAACAAATAGGTGATCCTAAATTATCTAAAGGTATTGTAGAGAGAAAAGTCATAAAAATAATTACACCAGGTACTGTTTTAACAGAAACTTTACTAAAAAGTAATGACAGCAATTTTTTAGTCCTGCTGTATGAAGAAAATGAAGTTTTAAGTTTAGCTGCAACTGATATCTCCACAGGCGAATGTATTTGGAGTAAATATGATAGTAACAGACGTATCGGTAATGTATGTGATGAACTTTATCATCTCATGCCAGCTGAACTTGTCTTAGTAGGAGATATAGAAAACATAGGGCTTTTAAAAGATTTCTTAAAACAAAGAATAAACTCTTGTACTATAAGCAATATTGAAGTTACTGCTACAAACGAACAAGAAGCTCTTGTTTTGCCTTCCAGATATTTTGCTCAGGCACAACTGCCTGATAATAATACTTCCTTAAAAGCAGTTGGGTTCTTACTTAACTACCTTCAATACAACTTGAAAAATCATCTTTCTCATTTAAACAGATTAACATTTTATAATAGCGAAAATCATATGATCTTAGACTCTTTTACTCTAAGAAACTTAGAAATTACCAGAAACATGAAAGACGGTGGTAAAAGAGGCACTCTTCTGGAAGTAATGGATCATACAAAAACTGCAATGGGTGGCAGACTTCTAAAAAAATGCTTAGAATATCCTCTGACAAGACCAGAGCAAATTTTAAAAAGACAAGATTCTGTGGAAGAACTTCTAAATAAAACTTCTACCAGAAATAATCTAAGAGACTTACTTAGCAACATATACGACTTTGAAAGAATTATGACCAGAATAGAACTTGGGGCAGCAAATGCCAGAGATTTGATTGCCTTAAAAAATTCTCTTGCTGTTTTACCATTTATTAAAGAACAAATTGAACTTTGCGAATCATCTTTATTAAGAAGCATTGCTGTCAATTTTAATCCTCATACTAATATTGTCTCCAGAATTGAAAATGCAATTATTGAAGAGCCTCCTATCTCAATAAGAGAAGGCGATATTATAAAAGACGGTTATGACAGTCAACTTGATGAACTTAGACAAATATCCAAGCACAGCAAAGATTGGATTCGTGATTTAGAAACAAGAACCAGAGAAGAAACAGGAATCAAAACACTTAAAGTTGGCTATAACAAAGTTTTTGGTTATTACATAGAAGTAACTCATGCTAACAGTGAATCTGTACCAGATTCTTATATCAGAAAACAAACTCTGGTAAATGCAGAGCGTTATATAACTCCTGAGCTTAAAGAATTTGAAACAAAAATTCTCAGTGCCCAAAATGAAATAGTAAATATAGAGTATGACATATTTACAAAAATCAGAGATTACATAAAAGAATACCTTATAGAAATCCAAAGAACTGCAAGGCAAATAGCACAACTGGATGTACTACTTAGTTTTAGTGAAACTGCGTTTAGATATAACTATACAAAACCAGCTATTAACTATAACAAAGAAATACATATAAAAGAGGGCAGACATCCTGTTATTGAAAGACTTTCCTTAAATGAAATATTTGTTCCTAATGATACTTTTTTAAACCACGAAGACAGTGAAATTATGATTATAACAGGTCCAAATATGGCAGGTAAATCAACATATATGAGGCAAGTTGCTTTGATTTGTCTTTTAGCTCATACTGGCAGTTTTGTTCCTGCTAAAGAAGCTTCTATTTGTATGATAGACAGAATTTTCACCAGGGTAGGGGCCAGTGATGATTTAGCAAGCGGACAAAGTACTTTTATGGTTGAAATGAGTGAACTTTCTCATATAATAAGACTTGCAACTTCTAGCAGCTTAATTATTCTTGATGAAATAGGCAGAGGAACAAGTACTTATGATGGTATGAGTATAGCCAGATCTGTTATTGAATATATAAAAGACAATATTAAAGCAAAAACTTTATTTGCCACTCACTATCACGAACTTACAGAACTTGAAAATTATAATAGTGTCATTCAAAATCACTCTGTAGCAGTAAAAGAAAGAGCAGAGGAAGTAATATTTCTCCGCCGCATTATAAAAGGCGGAGCAGATAAAAGTTATGGCATTTATGTAGCAAAACTTGCAGGTCTGCCTGAAAAAATAATCTTAAGAGCAACTAAAATCTTAGAAACTTTAGAAGAATGCAAAAACTCATCTAGTTATACTAATAATCAATCAGATAATAAAAACATGAATAATACCAGCAACAATACCTTGACAGCTGAACATTCTACAGTAATTAATAAAATAGCACAATTAGATGTCAGTACTGTGACTCCGCTAGAAGCATTAATGATTCTAAATGATCTTAAAATGCATGTTGATAGGAAGGTGAATTGAAATGAGTTCTGTTATAAAAGTTTTAGATAAATCTACTGCTGATAAAATAGCTGCCGGTGAGGTTATTGAAAGACCTGCCGCTGTAGTAAAAGAACTTGTTGAAAATTCAATTGATGCTGGTAGCTCTAGTATAGAGGTTGAAATATCAAACGGCGGTCTCACTTTTATTAGAGTAACTGACGACGGCATCGCAATGAATCCTGAAGATGCAAAACTTTCTGTCCAAAGACATGCTACAAGCAAAATAGCTTCTGCTGATGATTTAGAAAAACTATATACACTCGGTTTTAGAGGAGAAGCACTTCCCAGCATAGCTTCTGTATCTAAATTCACTTTAACTACAAGACAAAAACAAGATGATTTTGCTACTCATCTAGAAATAGAAGGCGGCGAAATAAAAGATATACGAGAAGCCGGCTCTGTACCCGGAACTACAATTATTGTTCAAGATCTCTTTTTCAACCTTCCTGCTCGCAGAAAATTTCTTAAATCTTCTTCTGCCGAAAGCTCATATATAAGCGAAGTTATCGGAAAACTTGCTTTATCTCATCCTGAAATTTCCTTTAGGCTTATTAATAATAAAAAAGTTACTATCTCAACTAACGGCAGCGGCGATCTCCTTGATGCCATTGCCTGCCTTTATGGAGATGATGTAAAAGATAAAATGTATCCTATCTTATCATCTGACAATAATGAAGAGATTAAAGTAACTGGCTTTGTAGGAAACCCAACTTTATTAAAAAGCAACCGCAATTGGCAAACATTTATTGTAAACGAAAGAATTATTACAAGTAAACTTTTATTTAAAGCTGTAGATAATTCTTATTTTTCTCTTTTGCCTAAAGGCGGTCACCCCTTAATAGTTCTTATAATATCTCTTGATCCAAGTGTAATTGATGTCAATGTTCATCCTCAAAAAAGAGAAATTAAATTTAGTAACGATCAGCTGATTTTTAAAGCTGTTTATAAAGCAATTGCTAATACATTAGATTTTCCTGTGTTAGATAAATCTACTTCATATACACCTGATATTGAACATGTAAAAGTGCAAACTAATATTCAACAATACAAAAAACCTGTAACTTATGACTTTTCTAAAAATAAACCAGAAAAAGATATTATGGAACAACAAAGTTTCTTTCAGTCATCATCTTTTACAATTAAAGAAGATGTAGTAACTTTAAGTGAAGTTCAAGAAGAATTAAGTAATTTAGAAGTTTTAAATGAAAAAGAAATTATTCAGGAAGAAAATATAATATCTTCTTCTGATAATACAGTAATCTCTTCTGCAACCGAAGAAAACGATGATGAAATTCATATAGAAGAAATAAAAGAAGACCTTTATCCATTAGGTCAAATTGATAATTGCTATATTGTTGCCTACAATAAAAACGGCAGTGGACTATATATTATAGACCAACATGCAGCCCATGAAAGAATTTTATATGAACGTTTTAAAAGAAATATGGGAATTGTTATGCCACAACAATTATTAATCCCTGTATTTATTGATTTTCCAGCTAGCGATTTTCAGCTACTTGAAGATAATAAAGAATTATTCGAAAGCCTTGGTTTTAGCTTTGAACAGGCAGGTCCTACAACTATGCGTTTAATAGAAATGCCTGCAGATATTAAAGAAGGCGAAATAGAAACTATTATAAGAAAAATTCTCAGCTATATTGACAACATGAGTGAACCTACAGCAGAAATGTTGAGACATGAATATCTGCAAATTGCCTCTTGCAGGTCTGCAATAAAAGCAGGAGACACTCTTAATATGCGCCAGATGTGTGCTCTTCTTGATGCACTTAGAGAAGAAAATCTATCTTATACTTGTCCTCACGGTAGACCAACAACTATTAATTTTACTCTGCCTCAACTTGATAAACTTTTTAAAAGAACGTAAGCTATGAATAAATATATTGTAACTACATCTACCAGATCAACAGATAATACTATAGAGCTGGCTCAGTTTATTGCCCAAGAATTAAATGTTTCTTTTGTTTGCAGAAATAAAGAGTCTCTCAAAACATTAGAAGAAAAACATCAAACAAAAGCGATTATAGTTGTTACAAAAGATAAACCAACTATTCATACTAGTACAGGAAATTTCTTCTTTCATTTAAATATGACTGAATACAGAATAAAAAATTTGCTAAACGGAAAACATGACCATATGGTATCTGCTATGGAACTAAAACTAGGCATGTCTATCTTAGACTGTACTTTAGGACTGGCAACAGATGCTATAGTTGCAAGTTATGTTGTAGGTAAAGAGGGTAGGGTAGTAGGTTTAGAAAGTTCTAAATTAATAGCTCTGATAGTTAAATTAGGTCTTAGTAACTTTTCTCTACCAGAAGACTCTTTGAGCATTATAGAAGCACTGAGAAAAATAGAAGTAATAAATATAAATCACCTTGAATATTTAACTTCACTGCCAACAAACAGTTTTGACATAGTTTACTTTGATCCAATGTTTAGGGTGCCTTTAATAAAAAGTTCTAATATGGTGCCTATCAGAGACATAACAAATAACGATGAAATCAGCCTGCAAACTATTAAAGAAGCTTGTAGAGTGGCAAGAAAGAAAGTAGTGCTAAAAGAAAACAGCAATAGCCACGAAATATTTAAAAATCTTGGATTTACAGCAATTCACGGTGGTAAATACAGCAAAATTAGTTTTGGTACTATAGATTGCAGCAAAGGTTAATAATATATGGAAAATTTAATTGCAATTATTGGGCCTACAGCAGTAGGCAAAACAAAAATCAGTATTGAATTAGCTAAAAAACTTAATACCGAAATTATTTCAGGCGACTCTATGCTTGTTTACAAAGGACTAAATATAGGTTCTGCTAAGCCCTCAGTTGAAGAACAAGAAGGCATTGTTCATCATTTAGTAGATATCTTAGAACCCAGTGAAAAGTTTAGTGCTGCTTTGTTTCAAAAACTAGCAAGTAAATCAATTACTGAAATAAACGAAAAAGGCCGTATTCCTATTTTGGCAGGAGGAACTGGCCTTTATTTGAGAGCACTTTTAGAAGGATATAATTTTGACGAAGTCAGCGGCAATAAAAAATTAAGAGAAGAATTTCTAAAAATAGCTGAAACTAAAGGCAATGAAAAACTTTATAATATCTTAATTGAAAAAGTTCCAGAAATAGAAGGCAAGTTTCATTACAATGATGTTAAACGAACAATAAGAGCTTTAGAAATTCATTATTTATCCGGACAAAAAATTTCTGAATCTAAAGAAAAAACTCAAGATACTTTATATAATTCTTTAATTATTGGCTTAACAATGGAAAGAAAAACCTTATATGAAAGAATAAACAAGAGAGTAGATATCATGATTGCCAATGGTTTGGTAGAAGAAGTTGAACAACTGCTTAAAAACGGCGTATCAAGAGATGCTCAATCCATGCAGGGAATAGGATATAAAGAAATCTCAGACTATATCTATGGGGAAGCAGATTTAGAAACAGCAATATACAATATAAAACTTGCTACCAGAAGATTTGCCAAAAGACAAATAACCTGGTTTAAGAAAATGCCATATATAAACTGGATTGAAATTAATGAAAAAAGTAATTTTTTAGAAATTATGGAAAATATTTTCGAAAGTTGCAGGAAAATTTTTCCTAAAGTCAAATAATTAAATATAAGAAAATAAATATTCTTTATCTATCACAGAAAAATTATTATTTTACGGAGGGGTTTCAGTTGAACGACATAGCTACCAATACCAAACAAATTAATTTGCAAGACAATTTTTTAAACCAAATAAGAAAGGAAAATACTCCTGTTATAATATATTTAGTGAATGGTTTTCAATTACGGGGATTAGTAAAAGGATTTGATAACTTTACTATAATAATAGAAAACGACGGAAAACAACAAATGGTTTATAAACACGCAGTTTCCACCATAACTCCATTTAAAGCTTAAAACACAAAGAACAAAAAAGCTGTCTATTGAAATTTTCAATAGACAGTTTTTTGTTCTTTATGTTCACTTATTATTAACACAAAGTGACGTTTTGACACATTTGGTTTTTATCTATATAATAAATTTGAAAATATTTTTGCTAAGATTTAAGAGGAGGTACAATATTGAATAAAAAAAATTTGCAAAATTTAATTTTATTTAATTTATCATGTTTTATGCTTCTGGCTGGCAGTAATGTTTATGGAGTAGAAGTTCCCCAAAATCCTGCCAATTCAGGACAATACTATGCAAACGGAGTTAATACATATGACGATATTCCTCATACTGCAAATATAAATAATATATTAACAGCATCAGGAGCAATTATTTCTGTGTCTAACGGAGCCACTACTATTAATGGAGTTTCTGGCGATTATACCATGCGTGCACAATCAGGAAGTCAAATTACAATTAACGGAGACTTAACTGCCACAGTAGGAGCCGGAGACACATGGTATATTACAAATATTCTTATTAACAATAAATCTGGAGCTCATGGCATATTAGCCAACGGCGAAAACAGTAAAATAACTTTAAATGGTAAAACCAACATAATAAATTCAGTTTCTTCTTACTATTACAATGCAGAATCAGTGTTCTTTGCCTTTGATAAAGGTCAAGTATATGTTAATGGAGATTATACAAAAGTAACCGTAAACCAAAGCCAAGTTGTTGCATGTCATAGTGCAGAAGGTGTTGTTAAAATTTCGAACGGAAAATCAGGAAGTGAATCCGCTCTCTTAAAAGCTGTTAGTTCCAGCAGTGTCAGAATGATTCACGCTTCAAACGATGGCCAAATTATACTAGATAGAGTAGAACTTGATGGTATAAGTTCTACAAATAATGGAAGAATGCTTTATTCTATAGGAACTGCCGACCCTTCAATAACCACACAATCGAAAATCACTTTTTTAGGAGGAAGCTTTAACTGTAATGAAGGAGCAAATGCAGTAGGTGCTACCGCTCTTGAAACAAGCAGATATGGAGAAATAGAAGTTAAAGGATATAAAGAAGGATTCCTTACTATTCGTACATCTGCCAATAATGAACCTGGAATTCGCAGCAGTGGCGGCAGTTCGGTAGCCATTAATACTGGAAAATATGCAGATTTTGTGACTACTATTACAACACAAGGAGGTTCTGTTCACAATAATTTGCATGGAATTGCAGCAGGGTCGTTAGCATTAGCAGGATCTAAAATTATTTATTATGGCGGAGAATATGCCAATACTTCTGTAGATATTTATGGCACAGCTATAATTTCTACTGCTAAAACTTCTTCTTATGGTCTCAAAGTAATGGGGGATGGTGCTAAAATTGGTATTTATGCTGTAGATGGACAACTTCAAAGAAGTTCTCTTTATTCATCTTCTACCGCAATAAAATTCGCTTCTGCAAATGGTTATTCTGTAGATATAAACTCAAATGCGGTTAGCCCAGGACAACAACTTATTCATCTTGAAAATATTGACATAACTCACGATGGAAATTATGTATCAAATACAGACGGGTTTTATAGCGGAAATTTAATTCAAGTAGGTTCGCACACACAAGAAATAACTACTGATGGTGCACAAAATAATTCAAGTTCAGCTTCAGGAATAATCAATGTAGCTGATGCTGTTAAAAATTCCAAACTAGAACTAATTAACTCTACAGCTAATGTCAATGATGCAAGCGGCAAAGATTTAATAAATGTAACATATGGCGGCGGCACAGCAAATGTAGTTAAAACTGCCTCAAGTGATTTAACTTTAGATGCTGTAAATAGTAATTTAAAAGGTTCTGTTTTTACTGACTACACTATTACTGATGATGGAAAAGCCAGTAAGCTTAATTTAAACTTATCTGGAAATTCTGTATGGACAATTACAAGAGATTCTGCCGAAACAAACTCCTGGCAGGAAACAGATGATGTTAGTGGCAATTTTATTACCGACCTTAATTTAAATAATTCTTCAGTTGTTTTTCAGCATCTAGATGGAGAAACCCAAGATGAAAATACTTTCCGCAAATTATATGTAGCAGGAAATTATTATTCAGAAAATAATGGCCGTCTGGAAATGAATGTTGTTTTAGGGAATGATTATTCAAATACTGATAAACTTATAATTGGCGGTAATACTTCTGGCACAACATCTGTCTACTTTAACAATATTGGCGGCCTTGGTGATAAAACAGATATAGGAATTGAAGTTATTGAAGTATTAGGAGACTCTGAGGGAATTTTCTTAAATGAAAATGCTGTTGTTGCAGGCTTATATGAATATTCTTTAATTCAAGGCGGTAATGGTGGCAATGAAAAAAACTGGTATTTAACAACACTTGATCTTTATCGTCCTGAAGTTGGCTCATATTTAAGTAATATGGCTATAAACAGCCAAATGTTTGATCTTCGTCTTTTCGAAAGAGATACAGTAACAAAATATGCCAAAGAAAACGGTAATAATTTATGGATGATCAACTCTTATTCTCGCACTAAACAAAACTTTAGTACTGACCAATTAAAATCTACTGCACATCTGTATGTTTTACGCATTGGTTCAGATTTATATGATAAAACTAATTCTAACGGCTCAAATACCAAGTTTGGAATAATGGGAGCATATGGACATGGCACTCAAACAACTTCTTCAAATACACTTAGCAGAAGTTCCAAAGGTAAAGTTGACGGATATTTAGCAGGACTTTATGGCACCTGGTTTCAGAAAGCAGAAAATAGAACTGGCTGGTATGTAGATACATGGTTCCAATATGGTTGGTTTGATAACAAGATAGAAGGACAAACTTTGGCTACTGAAGATTATAATACAAATGGTTGGAGTTATTCCTTAGAGTTTGGTAAAACAATTCCTTATCATGTAACAGACAAACGCACATACTCTCTCCAACCTAAAGCTCAATTTATTTATTCTGATTTATCTGAAAGCGACCATCTTGAACAAAATGGCACCAAAATTTCTTTCAAAAGTACTACAAACTTAATGACAAGACTTGGTTTGCGCTGGATGAGCCAGCATAATAATTATAAAAAAAATAATGTATTTGCTGAAATTAACTGGATTAACAACTCAAATTCCTATGGAATTTCTTCTTTAGGCGATATTGTCTACCAAAAAGGCAATAAAAATTTAGGAGAAATCAGAGTAGGGTATGAACAAAAATTAAATGATAGATGGCATTTGGGAAGCAATTTAAATGCTCGTTTTGGCAGCAATAATTACAGAACACTGGAAGGTATGATTTCATTAGAATATAGCTTTTAAAATTAAAGGCTTTGGTTTTTAACCAAAGCCTTTAATTGTTTATTTAATCCTTATAAATTTATTTTTAACTATGTTATAATAAAGAAATATGTTTACAGTCACCCTGTATAATGTTACTATAGTATATTATGTGTAATTTTTTAAATATTTTATTTAATATAAATTGTCCTAAAAATAAGGAGTCCTAAAATGCCTATAACTGATATTTTAATTCGCAATGCTAATACATATGGAGATAAAATTAGCCTTGTAGAAGTTAATCCTGAATCAAAACATGTAAAAAGCAAATCTGATTGGCAAGAATATGAGCTTGTTGAAACAATCTCCGACTTTTTTTATCGCAAAGAAATCACCTGGAGTGAATTTAATAACACTTCAAATAAGGTGGCTAATTTACTTCAAGAAAAAGGGGTTAAAAAAGGAGATAAAGTTGCCATTTTACTTTTAAACTCTATTGAGTGGTTACCAATTTATTTTGGCATACTTAAATCTGGAGCTATTGTAGTACCTTTAAACTACAGATATACTGCAGACGAGATAAAATATTGTTTAGAACTTGCTGATGTTACTAAAATTTTCTTTGGTCCAACTTTTATTGATAGACTTGGTTCTGTCTACAATGATTTACATAATATAGATAGTATGATTTTTGTAGGTAATGGCGACTGTCCATACTTTGCAGAAAATTTCAATGAACTTTTAAAAGATGTTTCAGACACCGAACCAGATGTAAAAATAACGAATGAAGATGATGCTGCAATATATTTTTCTTCTGGAACAACAGGGTTTCCAAAAGCAATCCTGCATGCTCACACCAGTTTACTGGTTGCAGCTGAAACAGAACAAAATCATCATCGCCAAACACTAGAGGATAACTTTTTATGCATGCCTCCTTTATACCATACAGGAGCAAAAATGCATTGGTTTGGCAGTTTGCTTTCCGGAAGCAAAGCAGTATTGCTGCGTGGTATAACACCTGAGTGGATACTTAGAACTATAAGTAACGAACAAGTTACTATTGTCTGGTTGTTAGTTCCATGGGCACAAGATATTCTTGATGCTATTGAAAATGGTGATGTAAACTTAAGTGAATATAAATTAGAACAACTGCGCCTTATGCATATAGGTGCACAGCCTGTTCCGCCTAGCTTAATAACACGTTGGAAAAAACATTTTCCACATCATTTATATGATACAAATTATGGTCTTTCTGAATCTATAGGACCTGGCTGTGTTCATCTTGGTTTAGAGAACATACATAAAGTCGGAGCTATAGGTAAAGCAGGTCATAAGTGGGAAATTAAAGTTGCAGATGTTACCGGCAATGCTATTCCTCAAGGAGAAGTAGGTGAGCTTCTTGTTAAAGGGGCAGGGCTGATGAAATGTTATTACAAAGACCCTGAAGCTACTTCTGACGTCCTAAAAGACGGTTGGCTATACAGTGGTGATATGGCACGTGTAGATGAAGACGGATTTATTTATCTTGTTGACAGAAAAAAAGATGTCATAATATCTGGCGGAGAAAATATATATCCTGTTCAAATTGAAGATTTTCTGCGAAAAAGTGACTTAATCAAAGATGCCGCTGTTATAGGTCTGCCACATCATAGGCTAGGGGAGATAGCAGCAGCAATTATAGAGAAAAAACCTAACTGCTGTTGTACTGAAGAACATATTGAACAATTTTGTCTAGAACTACCTCGTTATAAAAGACCTCGCAAAATAATATTTGATGAAATACCAAGAAACCCAACAGGCAAAATCGAAAAAGAAAAACTGCGCGAAAAATACAGAGTACAAAACATTGTTGAAGCTCAAATAAAAAATTAATATCATAAACAAAAGTGGCTAATGCATTTTAATTTCTATGTATTAACCACTTTTTAAATTTCTTTAAAAAACACTATTTAAGTATACTAATAGGATTAAAACAAATGAGAAATGTGCAGATGCAAGGCACAATAAAGGAGAAGGTCAAGCCGCGTACTAGTCGTACGCAACTGACCTTCTCCTTTATTTTAACGCAACAGATGTGCGTTTATCATTTGTTTTAATCATATTGCCCAATTTATGCGTTTTATATAATTAAACTTCTGGCTCTATCAGGCCATATCTACTATCTTTACGACGATAGATAACATTCACTTCTTCTGTATCTGCATTAGCAAATACATAAAAATCATGATTAAGTAAATTCATCTGTAAAATAGCTTCTTCTATAGGCATAGGTTTGATTGCAAACCTTTTACTTTTCACTATTCTAAACTCATTTTCGTCATTAAAATCGGCAGTTTTTGAGGAAGGCATTAAATCGGCTTTAAAACCACTCGGAAGACGCTTAGAAAGTTTTGTGCGATACTTTTCAATTTGCTTTTCAATTTTTTTAATTACCATGTCTATAGAGGCATACATATCATTTGTAGATTCTTCTGCTCTTAAAATAATACCATTTACCGGAACAGTTATTTCTGCAATATGTCTGTCTTTCTCTACTGTCAAAAGAGCAGTTACCTCTCCCAAAGAAGCAAAGTACTTAGTTATTTTACCAATACGTTTTTCTACTCTCTCTCTCAAAGCATCTGTAATTTCAATATTTTTGCCACGTACACTAATTGCCATATTCTATTACCCCTTCCATCTAAAAATTAGACAAACACAAGCTTACTATAAACCTAAATTAATTTTGCCTGTCTTTGAAGGTTAATTAAATAACTACCCCCTTAATTTTTTGATTTTTCTAAAAATAGATGTTTGATATCATTTTAGCATATATCAAGACAAAAATCAAAATATCAAGCAAAATTAAAAACCCGATTTCTAAAAAACTTAAAAATCGGGTTATAATACAACAAGCTTATGCTTTATATACGTTAGCGGCTTGAGGTCCGCGCGCACCCTCTACAATTTCAAATTCAACTTGTTGACCTTCGTTCAAACTTTTGAACCCTTCTTCTTGGATTGCTGAAAAATGAACGAAAACATCTCCGCCGTCTTCTCTTTCAATAAATCCATAACCTTTTTCTGCACTGAACCATTTAACTTTTCCAATCATGTAAAAAACTCCTCCTAAGGTGTTGATACAGGTCTTTTAGACCACGTTTTGGATTGTAACATATATTGGTAGTAATGTCAATATTGTTTAATTATTTTAAACAATATTTGGAAACCCTTAAGGTAAATTTGTTTTTTATGTTTAAATATCAAGATATTTTACGATATTCAATTCAATTTTAATTTGCTATAAAAATTGAAGAAAAATATATAAAAACTGTTTGCTTAGCTGACCTGGTCTTTGACCCCACACACGCCTGCTGGAAATTTCGCTACTAAGAGTTAACTCCTCACTACTATTCCTCTCGACTACATCAAATCGGCAGGACTTACATCTAGACTGCACCATGATCACAACCTGCTTTGAAGTTGCTTACGTGGATCGTTTCGCCTGCAGCTGGCCTCGATTTTCAACCACAGACCTAAGCAAACAAGTTTTTATAGCAAAATAAAACTATGGCACCTTAAGCACATAAATATTTATGTATTTAATTTTCTGGTACCAAGTTAGTTTATATTTTAAAGTTTTATTCTCTGTCTGAAATAATATTCCTGCCCTAAGAGAATTACATATTATTCAAAAAACTTCAGTTTTTTATAATTAAATCAAGAGGGAAGGGGATATTAAAAATAAATTGGTAATATGTAAAGAAATGTATTAAAATTAATTGTAAAAACAAAATGAATGGATGTGCGAAACATTGTCTAATATCTCAGGTGATATTAAATCTATAAAAAAAACAATTTTAAATAGACTGGAAAATCTTTATAATTTTTCTGTACCTCGCACAAAGATTATAAACGAAGAACTGGCTTTAGAACTAATAGACCTTACTTATGATTTGAACCGCGAAATTGCAATATATTTAAACAGAAGAGGCGAAGTAACAAACGTCTCAATAGGAGACCATAGAACAGCAGAGCTCACCGAAACCAAAGGACGCAAATCAACCAACAGACTAAGTGGCATCCGTTGTATTCACACTCATCCCAATGCTTCCAGCAATTTAAGCAACGCAGATTTATCATCTCTAAAAGAAATGCGTTTTGACCTTATTATGGCTATAGGAGTTCAGGAAAATACTCAAGATGAAAACAGTAGTCAGCTAATAACTGATGCTAGCTTCTCCTATATACATGATTATTCAAATGATCAATATGAGCTGCAAGTATATGGTCCTTTAAATCTAAAAAGAATATATGAGATAGATTTTCTGGAACTAATTGAACAAGCAGAAAAAACGCTTTCTAAAAAAGTAGTTTCCTCAAATATATCTATAGTAGAAAGAGCTCTTTTAGTTGGGATAAGTTCTGATAAAGATTACAAAGATTCATTAGAAGAACTTGCCAAACTTACTAAAACAGCAGGTGCTATCCCAGTAGGTGCTGTCATTCAAAGCCGCAGCAAACCAGATGTCACTTTTTATATTGGCAAAGGAAAATTACAAGAGGTAAGTCTTATAGCTCAAGAGCAGGATATAGATCTGATAATTTTTGATGAAGAGCTGTCTTCTTCTCAAAAAAGAAATCTCACCGAAGCCCTAAAAAGAAGAATAGTCGACCGTACTGAACTTATTTTAGATATTTTTGCCCAAAGAGCCCATTCTTATGAAGGTAAATTACAAGTAGAATTAGCTCAATTAAAATATATCTTGCCACGCCTTATAGGCACTGGTTTAGTTCTTTCAAGACAAGGTGCAGGCATTGGAACAAGAGGTCCTGGCGAAACAAAACTTGAAGTTGACCGCAGAAAAATAAGAAACAGAATTTCATTTCTGGATTCTGAAATTAAAGATTTAGAAAAAAGAAGACAACTGCAACGAGAACAACGCATAAAAAATCAAACACCCATAGTTTCTTTAGTTGGCTATACAAACAGCGGTAAATCTACTTTATTAAACAAATTAACAAATTCCAATATCTTAGCTGAGGACAAGTTGTTTGCTACACTTGAGCCAAATGCACGAAAAGCTACTCTACCAAGCAAAAAAGAAGTTGTATTTGTAGATACTGTAGGTTTTATAAAAAAATTGCCTCATCAGCTTGTAGCGTCGTTTAAAGCTACTTTAGAAGAAGTATCTCAAGCTGATTTACTGCTTCATGTCATAGATTTAAGTAATCCAATCTGGCAAGACCAAAGTGATGCTGTGTTTGTTGTTCTAAAAGAACTCAAATCAGACAACAAGCCTATCATAACTGTATTTAATAAAATAGATAAATTAGAAAATCCTCTGATTTTAGAAAAAATGTCTAAAGTAGAAAACAGTATCTGTATATCAGCTAAAAACGATACTAACTTAGATAATCTTGTTTTATTAGTGGATGAATTTTTTAAACAAAAAGACATTGATCTCACAATACTAATACCACATTCTCAAAGTCATTTAATCTCAAAACTTTATGAACACGCTAATATCAAATCCACAGAATATCTAGCCGAAGGCACTCTTTTAGATATTTCTTTAAAAAGAAGATTTTATGATATATACAAAGATTTTATAGTAGGAGAAAAATAAAAATGGTTTATTTATCAAAAGAGCTTCTTCAGTTAAGTGATATAGCTTTAAAACAAGTTGAAGATTCTTTTCAAAAGATTGAACAAATATCTGAAAAAAACACTTTAAAAGTCATAGAAGCATTTAGAGATTGCAGAGTTTCTGAATATCATTTTAAAGAAACTACAGGATATGGTTATGACAATATAGGCAAAGACAAAATTGGTGAAGTATTCTCTAAAATTTGCAAAGCTGAAAAAGCAATTTTTAGTCAGCAATTTGTTTCTGGAACTCATGCTCTTTCTTGTGTTCTATTTGGCATTTTAAGACCTGGAGACACACTTTTATCTGTTACCGGCACTCCATATGACACAATGCAAACTGTTATAGGAAAAAACAAACATGTGGATGGTTCCTTAACAGATTGGAAAATAGGATATGAAGAAATACCCATGACAGAAAACGGGGTAGATATAGATAAACTTGAAGAAAAAATCAACACAAAAACAAAGATGATTCTTATTCAGCGTTCCAGAGGATATAGTTTGAGAAAACCGCTAAGTACCGAAGAAATAAAAACCATATGTACTAAAGCCCACGAAATAAAACCTGATATAATCTGCTTTGTAGACAATTGCTATGGGGAGTTTGTAGAAATAATAGAACCAATTGAAGTAGGTGCAGACATTATAGCAGGCTCTTTAATAAAAAATCCCGGAGGCGGAATTGCACCATCCGGCGGATACATAGCTGGCAAACAAGAACTTGTAGAACTTGCCTCTTATCGATTAACCGCACCAGGATTGGGAGATCATTTAGGAGCAACTGCAAATGGCAACAGACTGCTTTTTCAAGGACTGTTTTTAGCACCTCACGTTGTTTCTCAGGCTCTAAAAAGCGCAGTCTTTACTGCTGCCTTATTTAAACTGCTGGGTTATGAAACAGTACCTGATTTTTCTCAATCAAGACAAGATATTATTCAGGCAATAAAGTTTAATTCATCTGAGAAAATGATTAAATTTTGCCAACAACTACAAAACTATTCTCCTATTGACTCAAACGTAAAACCAATTCCAGCTGATATGCCAGGTTATAAAGACAAAATTATTATGGCAAGTGGTTCGTTTATTCAAGGATCTTCAATAGAAATTAGTGCAGACGGTCCATTAAGAGATCCATATATTGCTTATCTGCAAGGAGGTCTCACGTTCGAACATTCAAAACTTGCGATATTAAATGCAGCTCAAGCTATTATGGAAAAATGATAATAATTCTCTTTTAATAAAAAATTCTCAATTTTAGTTAAAAAAAGAGGTATTTATTCGTTTTTTGCAGTATAATGTAAAAATGCAGCTTACAATACAAAACTTTTAGAATACTTTATAGCTAATTTTAATAATACTTTATTGTATCTCTAAAACAATGAAAGGAATTAATATAGTGCCTAAAAAAAGTGATGTCTTTAATAAATTAAAATCTATTAATATAAAACAAATCTCTTTATTTGTAGGCATAGTATTATTCATTTTTGTAAGTTTTTTAGCTTATCAAAGTGCATTTTTATTTAATGATAAAATACATGCAAAAGTGGTAGTAGGTAACATCTCTGTCGGAAATTTATCTAAAACAGAAGCAACAGAAAAAATAAAAACTTCTTTTGAAAAAAACGAAAAAATATTTGAAGCAACTGCTATATATAAAGATAAAAAATGGACTATACAGCCAACTGATATAAATCTCTCAATTGACCCTAAAACTTTAGCAGAAGAAGCATACAAAGTAGGCAGAGACAGCAATAATCTTTCACTAATAAAAAACATAATATTGCTTTCCGGCAAAGACATTATTCATATACCTTTTAATCCAAATTATAGCCAAAATGATTTATATAATATTCTAAATACAATCGCATCTTCACTTGATGGCAAAGCACAAAATGCATCTTTAAAAACCACTAAAAACAAAGTTGAAATAATTCCCGAAAAACCTGGTATAACTGTTGATATTACCAAAACTTTTGCTGAATTTACAGATAAAATAAATAAAGATTTAATTTTTTCTTTCAATATTCATGCCGAAGAACATAAACCAAAAATAACAGAATCTGACCTAAACGGTATTGATTCATTATTAGCATCATATACAACTTATTTTAATGCCTATGACCACAATAGAACAAAAAACATAATAATTGCTTCTGAAAAAATCACGAATATACTAATTACTCCAAATCAAATTTTTTCATTTAATCAAACAGTAGGTTTAAGATTGCCTGAGTTTGGTTATTTAGAAGCACCTGTATATATAAATGGAAAATTAGAGCCAGACTGGGGTGGGGGGGTTTGTCAAGTTAGTACCACCCTTTATAATACAGTTTTATTATCTGGCTTAAAAATAGTAGAAAGAAGTAATCACTTTAGCCCTGTGCCATATGTACCTTTAGGGCAAGATGCCACTGTAGCAGACAATTACCTTGATTTGAAATTCAGCAACAATTTGCAAAATAATATTTATCTAGTCAGTGAAGTTTCCGGCGGACAGATAACTATAAGTATCTATGGTAAAAAAATTCCTAATTCTCCTGAATATTATATAACCCATAGAGTAGAAAGAACTTTAGAGAATAAAACTGTAACCAAAGATGATCCAACTCTACTTGAAGGCACAGAAGAAATAGAAGAAGAGGGTCATGGTGGTTTGGTTGTCTCTTCTTTTAGAGTAAAAAAAGAAAATGGAGCAGTTGTTTCTTCAGAACATTTATATACTGACGTTTTTCCTGCTTTAGATAAAGTAATAAAAAAAGGAACAAAAAAAGATCCTTTAGCAAAGAAAACAGAAGACAAAAATAAAAAAGACAATAAAAAAGATAGTAAAAAAGAAACAACTTCAGCAACAGACACCAATACAGATGATTCTACAGATAAAAATATAAGTGATAATGAACAAACTAAAACTAAAGATAAAAAAGACAAAGATAAGAAGAAAAACAAAAAACAAAAAGAACCTGAGGATTAGATATCAACAGGTTCTTATTTTTTTGTTTTTCAAGCTCATATTTTAGTTTTAAGCAACTTTTTTTGTTTAAACGAGGATTTCTTCATTGTATATAATAAAACATCTAAAAACAACTTGTTTGAAAATAGTTATTTAAATTAAGTTAAATTAAAATAATTTATAAAAATAAATAATTAATAATATTTTTGCTATTGATATTTGTATATCTAAAATACATATATGTGTTTGCAAATAAATTTTGATTTTCAAGCCTCATATTTTGATTTTAAGCAACTTTTTTAAATTTAACAGGGTAATCTTCATCCGAGATAAAAAAAGTAGTAATTTGGCATGTTTTTTATTTTTTATATTTCAGCATATATTTAGTTTTAAATTCAACGTCCGATAATATCTATTATGTAAATTACGTATAATTATAAACAGCTAATTGAATTTAAAAGCAAAATACTTGCTATAAATTCAATTAGCTTCTGTGTTTTTAGTTTTTATAAATGTGGTTTTTATAATTACTTTACTTTAAAAAAATATTTTCAAATATTATTTCAAAAAAATATTATAAAATCATTTATTTTTATTTAAAAAGTTTCAATAAGTAAATTTTTATATAAAAGATCCACTTAAATCACAAAAAAACAGTTTCGCTTTTTTAAAAAGAAGTCCCCCGAAAAAACGAGCTCCATATTTTGATTTTAAGCAACTTTTTTTATATATGTAGATAGTTTGTACATAAAAAGCCTATTTTCGCGCTTATTAGACAAATTTTTTCTCTTCGATTTTTATAATATATTCTTTTAATGCTTCACCGGCAAGTTTATCAGCTAAAACATTGCCTTCAACACCTGTATGACCAGTAACTTTTTCAAAGTCAAGCCAGGAAAGACAAGGCCTCATGAAGCTTGCATATTTTTTAGTCAAGTCAAGATTTGATTGCCAATTTCCTTTAGCCCATTCTGATATACCTATATAATCATGATGGATAGTAACTGTGTCCATATCTTGATTTTTGGCCCATTTTACAGCTTCTACTGTAGCTTCAAGTTCGCCAGCTACATTCCTGCTGCTTACAGCATCTTTGTTCTCACCGATTCCTTTGGCTTTATGAACTACAATTCCATTATGATAAACAACAAAACTCCAGCTATATTTTTGATATCTATCATTATAGCTACCATCTACATATATATCATAATGTTTTCCGTTTTTCTTCATTTCATCGCCTTCAATCTCTTCTATATCAAGAGCTTGCTGAAAATTTGTTTTCCCTAAAACATATAGTTCTGCTTCTTTTCTTGTAGGAAAACTCTTATACAAAGCACCTTTATAACCAACAACTTGTTCTTTGCATTCATCCCAGGTTTTATATATACCTATTTCTCTTCCAACTTTAACTGCATAATATTTTTCTGCCATTATTGTTCCTTTCAAGTGAATAAAGTGTTTCAAGTTTTATTATAACAAAACATAACAAATATAAAAGAACTACATTTATAGTTCTTTTTAGCGTTATTTTTTTACTGCTTCTACTGCTATAGATTATATTCTTCTACTCATTTTTAAATTCCCCTTCAAAAATAAAAAAATTTTCTAAATTTAGCAATAAATGTGAAATTTAGCACTTAGATTTAATTATTTCTTTTATCTCAAAAACCTTTTCCAATGCAGCAGATTCGCCTTTTTTAATACAATCACCAACCTGTTTTATGTCTTTGTAGGTTATGTTTAACGGACCTGGTCTTATTATGACATCAGCATACTGTTCACTTTTCATCAAAGTTACCTCTCTGCCCATGATATCAATACATTGCATCAAGATATCCCCCACTGTTTCTATCTCATAATTATGCTGACCAGAATAACCAAGATCAACTGCAATTATTATATCTGCACCCATATATTTTAGAATATCTGTTGGTACATTGTTCTTTACAGCACCATCAACAAGAGTCATATTTCTATATTTTTTGGGGAAAAATACACCAGGAATAGAAATACTTGCCCGCACCGCTTCATACAAATACGCATTATGGTAGAATCTGGCATTTAAAATACTGCGATTATGTGATATAGGCGAAGTGAAAAATATTGTATCTGCGGAATTTATATCAACAGCTGTAATAGCCAGTGGTATCTTGGTATTACGAACTGTTCTGTTTTGCAACATATTCATCAAGAAATTTTCTATTTTATCTCCCTTTATAATACCTGTAGGCAGACTAGACCAAATTTGAAGTTTGCCGCTTAAAACCCACTTGACTCCTTGCTTAAAGAGGTCTCCTGTGTTGACTTTTAAATCTATAAGGTTTTGAAAGTTTATGGTTTCTAAATATGATTTCATCTGATAAGCACTATAGCCGGAAGCATATAACGAAGCGACTATTGATCCTGCACTTGTGCCTGAAATCATGTCAATCGGAATATTGTTTTCTGTTAGTGCTTTTAAAACACCAATATGAGCTGTCCCTCTTATGCCTCCCCCACTTAACGCAAGACCAACTTTAGGTTTTCTTTTAGGAAGTTTGCGCTGCTTATCAATGTGAATAATCATTTCAATAGCCCCACTTTCCCATCTTCATTGAAAACAT
>JAJDHX010000002.1 GCA_030266395.1 Selenomonadales bacterium OttesenSCG-928-I06
TGCAAAACATCTAGAAGTTTCTCTTGATTATCTTATTGGCAGAACAAATAACCCTGAAGTTAATAAATAACATATACATAAAAACCACCCTTTCGGGTGGTTTAATTTGTTTTTAAAGCTGCTATAAACTGATATATTATATTTTTCTTTTCAGTTACACTTTTCTCCAAATAAACTTCTGTAAGCACATCCGGAATCTCAATCCCCAACTCCCGATATGCCTTGATAGATTCATGCATAGCTTGATTATAATCTTTTTTATCAAGCACCCTTAGGAGTTTCTGAACAAATAAATTAATATAACTATCATTTGAATTTTCTTTAAATAATTCTGCTGCAGTTCTTATGTCTGTTGTAAGATTAATAGTTTTCATGTCGTCTATCCTCCTATGTTCACATTATTTACTTATTCTTATTTTATCACTCACATCTCATTTTGGAAAGCGATTTAAAGAATATTTTTTGATTTTTCCGAAAATTCCATCATTAATAACTCTTTTTATAAAAAAACTCCTTCCCTGTCAAAGGAAGGAGCTTTGATTAAAATCAAGTTGTAGCCTTCATAATCTCAGCATGCACTTTCAAATTAGCAATCTCAATTACTTTATTAAGATTCAAATTCAAAGCCTTTGCTATCCGTTCGCCATAATCTTTATCAGCCATATAACAATGAGCTGCATGACGATACTTAATATTTTCTGTTGTATCCGCAATATTGCGAGCCGTATTTTCAATAAGCAAACATTTCTTATCTTCTGTCATAAGACGATATAAGTCGCCTCCTTGATAGAAACAATCATCTGTCGGGTCATCTTTAGGCTCATAATGATCCATGGCACCATCAAGCGCTAAAGGCGGCTCACGGAATTCTGGCTGCTCAGCCCACTCGCCATAACTATTTGGCTCATAACCAAGTGTTGCACCATAATTTCCATCAACTCTCATCATGCCATCTCTATGATATGCATGAACCGGAACCTTAGCCTGATTTACAGGAATTGAATTATGATTTACACCAAGACGATAACGCTGTGCATCTCCATAAGAGAATAATCTGCCTTGCAGCATCTTATCAGGTGATAACCCAATACCAGGCACTAAATTAGAAGGATTGAAAGCAGCTTGCTCTACATCTGCAAAATAATTTTCCGGATTACGGTTAAGCTCCATAACCCCTACCTCAATAAGAGGATATTCTTTATGACTCCACACCTTGCTAAGATCAAAAGGATTTTCTTTATGATTTTTAGCCTGTTCTTCAGTCATGATTTGGAAATACATTTTCCAGCGAGGATACTCTTTTCTTTCAATTGCCTCAAATAAATCTTTTTGATGACTTTCTCTATCCTTACCTACTAACTCCTCTGCCTCTTGGTCTGTTAAATTCTCAATACCTTGTTCTGTCTTGAGATGAAACTTAACCCAAACGCGTTTGTTGTCAGCATTAATTAAACTAAAAGTATGACTGCCAAAACCATGCATATGTCGATAAGATTTTGGAATACCTCTGTCTGACATAACAATAGTTACCTGATGAAATGCCTCAGGAAGTGCACTCCAAAAATCCCAGTTATTTTGAGCAGAACGCAAATTGGTTTTTGGATCTCTCTTTACCGCATGATTAAGATCAGGAAATCTCAATGGATCTCTCAGGAAAAATACCGGGGTATTATTGCCAACTAAATCCCAGTTGCCATCTTCAGTATAAAACTTAATCGCAAAACCACGAATATCTCTTTCTGCATCTGCCGCACCACGTTCACCTGCAACAGTAGAAAAACGAACAAACAAATCTGTTTTCTTACCTATTTGGGAGAAAATTTTTGCTTTTGTATATTTTGTTACATCATGAGTAACAGTAAAATGACCGAAAGCACCTGAACCTTTTGCATGCATACGACGTTCTGGGATTACTTCCCTATCAAAATGAGCTAACTTTTCGAGAAACCAAACATCTTGCAACATCATAGGTCCTCTAGGACCAGCTGTTAAAGAATTAGTATTATCAACAACGGGAGCGCCAACTGAATTCGTCAATTTTTTCTTTTTATCCACTTACTTTTCCTCCTCTACTAAATCAATGTAACACAAGAATTTTTTCCATATTATGTAATTTAACTGCTGCAAAAATTTCACATTCTCCCTATACATTACTATACATCATTTCCAGAACTATTTCAATAACTTTTTTTACTAAATAATAATTATTGCTTAGTGAGAACAAAAAAGAAGTAAATCTATAAATTAGATAGTTTTACTTCTCATTTAATACATATTTTTACAAAATTTTTACTTTTAGAAACTTCCCGCAATAAATCTAATACCTAAAGCAAAAAGAGCAACCGAAAGCAAAGTTATAATAACTTTAGACTTTGTTTTTCTGGCCAATCTTGCCCCAATTTGAGCACCAACAACAGCACCAAGCCCAATCGAAATTGCAGGCACAGCTAAAACATTGCCTAAACTAAAATGCGAAGCCACACCTACACCAGACGATATTGCTAAAACAAATTGCGAAGTTGCAGTTGCCACATGAGTAGGAAAACCAAGTACTAAAATCATCATAGGAACATGAATTATGCCTCCGCCTATTCCCATTATACTTGAAATAAAACCAACAAAAGCACTTGCTACAACACCTATTGTTTTATTATAAGTAAAAGTATCTTTATTAAAATCTATTGCAGCTTTAGAAGATGGTTTAATAAGCATAACCAGAGCTAATGCAATAAGCAAAATTCCAAAAGATAAATTAAAACTAGAAACAGTAAAATATTGTGCCATATAACTTCCCAAAAAAGCACCCGGAATTGTTGCTAAGGCAAACCTTATCCCTGCATCATAAAAAACTTTCTTTTGCTTTATGTAAGCATAACTTCCAGATATAGCATTAAAAAAGACTACCATAAGCGAAGTGCCCACAGCATTTTGTGGTGTGAAATTTAAAAGAAGGACAAAAACAGGAATTAAAATAAGACCCCCACCTATACCAACAAGCGTACCGAAGGTCCCTACTCCCAGCCCTAAAACAAAATACATAATCACTGAAGTAAGGATTTTTATCTCCCCCTCTTTCTAAATAACCTTAACTGCATTTTTTCAGATATTCTTATAATATAATATATAATAATTCTATAAAAAATACAACGTCTTTAACCCTTTAAAAATCAATGTTTTTGTTTTCAAACAATAAATTTAAACAATAGAAACAGGCTCATATTTTTAAATCCTGTGCACCAAATGTGCACCTTTAATAAAAAACAAGCCTCCTATCTCAGGAGGCTTTTAGTTGTTTTAATTACTATATTCTTCAATAAGCTTTTTTATTTTTTCTATTTCTTCATCTAACACGTAATAATTTTCTTGAGTAAATCTTTCTTTAAATACATTAAATTCATCAACAGAAAGACCTTCTTGTGTTAAGTAAAAATATACACATTCAATATCAGGTATCATGATTAAGGTTTCATTATCAATCTCCATACCTTTTCTTGATAAATACTCAACCAATGTTTCATGCAAATATCCTTTTTCATTCATATACCCGTCACGATCTTTACGTATGTGAGAAAAGATACAGTGTTTACTTTTAATACCCTCCCAGTATTTTAATTGTTCTTTTAATACTTTTAAACGTTCATCTTCTACCATGTTCTTTTTCCCTTTCTTGGTTTTTAATTAATTATAGCACGATGTTAGTACAATTAACAAAAAAATAAGCCCTCACCAGTCGATTAAAACTGATGAGGGCGTTTGTGTTTAAAAATTCATAATTTGATTACTGCAACCAAGGCACAAATTACTGCGAGAAACCCCCCAACAACAGTAATAGTTAAATTTCTATTACTGGTACTGATATTGGCGGTTATTGTATCTACTCCATCCTTGATTTCTTTTATATTATTTTCTATTCTTTCATCATTCTTTTTGAGCCAACTTAGATTTTCATCTAATTTGGTCTCTATTCTTATTGCTGTTGCTTCTAAATTATTAACTCTTTGCTCAAGATCTGACATACCGCCACCTCCTCCAGTTCCGCCATATCGTTGATTAACACCTATATTTGATTCTATTCTCTTGCTTTTTTGCTCTTTATATTCATTTATTTTAACAACATTTGTGTCGCTTTCGATTACACTTTTATTCATTATAATTGAAACATCAATCCCAGTGATCTAATTATATCTTTTGCATCAGTACTATCCACTTCAAATTCTAAAGATTCGCCATCCATCCTTATTATTTTTAACATTTTTGTTTTTGAATCAGCAGTATTAGAACGAGCAAGAGCATAAAAACGCAAAGGAGTGACACGCGCCGCGTCGGCCATTTCTAAAAGAGGATGCGCAGAAAGATAAAAACGAATCAAATCTTGTATAAATGCATTTGGCGTATCTGTAGACCACTCTAATTTATCTATATAACGCAAAAGAAATCTGTCAAAAAATTGTTGATTAAAGGTTAATATACCTTCAACATTTTGGCGAAAAATTTCTTTCAAAGAAAAAACCAATTCATTATAATTATGAGGCCAAGTAGGAAGATGTGAAAAAAACTTAATAGTTTGTAATGCTTTTGTAAAAATCATAGGATCATTTTTATATGCATTTATGCATTCTTGTAAATAAGATTCAGCTTTATAGCCATTTTCGTAAGCCATATTCTAGCCCCCCCTAAAAAATTGTTTGTAAAACTATATTTCTACAAAAATTTACCTAATCCTTTTAGGAGGTTGTTATTAGTATATTGCAAATACTGTCTCACGATTCTTAGAATTACAAAAAAATAAAGCCCCGACTTTTTCGCCAGAGCTTCTTCAATTTAACTTTAAAATATCCAAAGAAATAAGTAAAGTCCCGAACTTTTCAGTTTGTTTTTCTTAGAATTTTAAAATGTATACCTTATCCCAAAATAACTTTTATTATCCTTCAAATCTTGAATCATAGCAACACCTAGGTAATGTCCACTTTTAGAAACTCTTTTAGAATAATCTATGCCAGCATACTTATCAGGATAGTAAGTTATCCCTATAATCTTCTTTTTATATGCTTTTATATTATATTGGTTTAAAACAACAGGATCATTTGGTTCAAAATCATTTATATCAAATTTATAATCAGGATTATCCGGTTTTGTGATAATGCTAAAATCAGCATTATTTTTTTTACGCTCATTTTCTGCCGTTGCGGAGATTCCCGCAACGGTGGTTTTAACCACATATTCAGCAGGTTTGTTCTTCAACTCTTTAATCAAATCAGCGGCCTCTTTAGCCTGTTCTTCTAATATTTTAATTTTAGCGTCTTTGGCCGCTGATTGAATCCCCGAAACCGTTTCTGCTTCGTTCTGCGAGATTATTTTAATTGTTTGACCAGTTGCATTCAGATAATAAAAAAGTCCAGCCAGAACGGCTAGAATTAACGCGATTATTATGATCTTTTTCTTAGTCATCAGAATATCAGCTTTCCAAGCCCTAAACCAACTAAAAATCCTATACCACAACCCCAATAAAATACTTTTTTACATTTACTGTTCATATACTCTTTAGTTTTTTCATTGAAACCTATTAGGCTATCTGTAGCACCTGTTAGTAGATCTATTAGTTTTTGAATCATGAAGTCCACCCCTTTCTCATATAAAACGACCAGTCTAAAGCATTTGTTGGCATGTTATCGCAGCCTATCACCTCAGCACATTTATACCCGGCACAACTTTCGAAACGTTCTTGACAGAGATCTGTTTCTTTATATAAATTTTGAAACTTGCAGCCATTATCAAAATGAGGACACATCTCGATACCACTTAGCCTTTCCTCTTAATACTTCCCCGCCATCTTTTATAATTCCGTCATAATCCTTAAGCTTCCACAAATCCCAACGAGTATTAGGATCGCCACTGTGTGGACCATATCCATCTTCTAAAGCTGCTTCGGCATGAGTTTTAATGTTGTCATAATTTATTTCTAGCCCAAATTTTTTAGCCAACACTTCTATTAATTTCGCAGCGGTTTCAATTTGATTTGCAGTTGGTGGACAGTCCCCTGTTGGTAGTCCGTCTTTATCAGGACTAGCCCCAAAAGCACAACAAAGTGACACCGCTATTGAATTGGAGTTTCTACCATAAGTATGAGCTCCGCCTGTTTGAATATAAGTTTCTTTTGTATATACATCTCCGTTGCCTTTTATGCAAAATTGATAAGTACTAAATACAGTATTATAGCCGCCTGCTGTCCAATGCAGATATATTGCTTGAGGTCTAGATCCTACACACTGCATTGTTTTTATTTCGTCTAAAGTTACTTTAATTATTAGAATCACCTTCTTTTCTAATCTCATTTTCAATACTATCAGAAATACCGTTGTCATCTTTATCAACTAAGGCTTTAACTAAAAATACAATAAAAGCTAGTACTTGAGTTGCTGTAGTCGCTCTAAAAAGGTCTATAAGTATATTTAAATCAACTACACCACGATTTTTAAAATTCCAAAAATACATACCAAAAAAAGTCGCAATTATAAAAATAAGCACGAAGCAAGTTATATAAACTGCTTTCATGCTTGGGCTGCCATTTATGAATTTTTGTACCGTAGGTAAATAGTCATACGATTTTAATAAGTATTGCTTAGCTTTATTAAACATTCTAATCACCTAATGAACCTTGAATTGTATTCTGCTTCACTTGCTGGCATGTTCATTATATCTTTAACAATCGTATCAACATGGCCGTTTCCGCCTAAATTTTTATAAACTTGGTGTAGCTCTTGAATTAATTGTTTTTCTGAATCATATGCCCATTTTCTTTTTATATAATGTTCTTTGCTTTCTGTTATCCTAATTCTTAATAAATCTGTTAAAGCTATTTCTACAGCTTTGTTTTTTAATGTGTATTCTTGAATTAACTGCTTAGCCTTTAAAAAAGCAAGACCGCCAAGAGCTAAAATGCAGGTACTAACAATAGTTGATATTATTAAAACCAAGTCTAAATACATTTAGCGACCACTCCTACCCTATTTTTCTGAATGGATTAAAATGCCATGCAAGCATTTTCCTGCCTTCTTTAAACCCCATAAACTTCCAACCCATATAAATTCTAATTCCTAAGCGAGGAGCAAAAGGAATTTTATAAGTTTTTACTACATAAATCATAAATCCTCTAGAATACAAGGGCTTAGATTTATCATAACAAAAGCAGTAACCCTCAATTGCTGGGCTACTGCTTGTTATTTTTTCATTACCTTTTATAGTTAAATTAATTTTACTCGGCAGATTATAACCTAAAACATTATACCTAAAACCATATCCAGTATTGCGATATAGCCATGTTACCCTTCTCCAATACATTGCTAACCAACTATTGCCTGGATGTCTTTTGTTGTGTTCCATGTCGCCATCAGCCCAGTTATCATGTGTTACAAACCAGGACAACCTCTTTGGATATTCTCCTAAATTATTACTAAAAAGCACTACAACTGGATTCAAAAGGTAACATATGATTAACCATAAAATATTTAAAAGTGCATATATTAAAAATCTTATCATTTAAACACTCCTAAACAGTGACATTTTCTAAAAGAAAAATGACACTACCGCTATCATCAGCAGCAATGTCATCTATCGCATATCCGACGCTTGCTGGATAACTATTTATAGTTGTATCAGCATTTAAGATATACGCTTTTAGAATATCATTTTCTGTTTTAGTGTAGAACATTTGCCCTTTCAATAAAGCTTCGGCAGCTATTACAGAACCTATTTTAGAGCCATTTATTGGAGTTATTGTTATTGCTTCCATTATTCAGCCTCCTCAAAAGTAATGTTTTTAGAAATTATTGTAGCATTAAATCCAGCACCGCTCAAATAATCACTATCCGCGAAACCAACATCTACCGTTTTCCCAAGAACCTCTGCCGAAAATTTATAAGCTACATTTTTGATATCAGAATAATATAAATAGCAGTAGTTACTAAAATTACCTCCTACTATAAAAGAATCATTTTGGGACATAAAAGAAACGCCTCGAACCGTACTATTTAAAACTGTACCAGTGTCATTAGCATAGATGTTGTCTATAAAAGTAACGGTTTCACCTTCTAGCGTATATAGTTTTGCGCGATTAGTAAAAGCTCCGCCCAATATAAATCTTGTACTATTAGCAGATATGGTTAATCCGTTGACATCCCCATTTAAAACTGTACTCGAATTATCCGCATAAATATCGCTTACATAAGTAACTGTTGTATTCGTCAAAGTATATAGCTTAGCCCTACCCGTAAAAGAACCCGCTACAATAAATCTAGTTCCATCATTTGTAAATGATATTTTATAAACTGTCGACCCCAAAGTTGTACTCGAATTATCCGCATAAATATCGCTTACATAAGTAACTGTTAAGCCATCTATACTATATAGCTTTGCTCTACAACCTGTAAAAGATCCCCCAATAATAAACTTTGTTCCATCTGGGGAAAATGCTACAGCGTGTACCGCATTACTTAAAACTGTACTCGAATTATCTGCATAAATATCGCTTACATAAGTAACTGTTGCATCTTCTATACTATATAATTTTGCAAACCCCGCAAAACTCCCAAATAAAATAAATTTAGTACCATCCGGGGAAAATGTTGCACCGTATGGGTAACGACTAGATGTAAAAACGCCATCTAATGTTTTAGGATTATTATAATTAAACGCGCCATTTAGTATATTATAAACAATGTCCCCTTTTAAAATATCTTCTCCAGCAGTTGTTGCTATTTCAGTAGCTCCTTGAATTTCAATTGGACTAGAACTACCACCAGATCCACCGGCACTATAAATATTAATTGGCATCAACTTCATCCTCCCAAACGATTTTCTCTACTTTCTTTGTGGTTGTAGCTTCTTCTATTTGTTGTCTATATTGTCTAGCTTTAGAATGTACAGCTACAGTTCTTTGAGCTACAGCAAAAGGGATATTTAGTATTTGTGCAGCGTTTAAAAGTATTGTAGTATTATCCGCACAAGTCCATTCAACGCTGAATTCTTCCCCTATTTCTAAAGCGCTTCTAGCTGCTGATATCGCCCAGTTTAGTCTTTCTGAAGCCAGATTATCAAAGTCAAAATACTTCTCTAAATAAAAGAAGGGTTCGCGTTCTTTCGCGTCCCTGATATTTTTTATTTCTTGCCATTTTTGATCTTTAGCTTTAACTATTTTCTGATCTTTATATTCTTTAGTATTTGAGATATCAACTATTTCATTATTTTCTAAAATCTCATTTTCAGCAAGCATATAAGCTGCCATTTCTGTTATTTCGATTCTTTTGCCATCCTGGTTAGCTAAATGAGCAAATTCAGCATATTGAGGATTGGTGTATGGTTTATTTAATATATTCATCATTTATTATCCTCCTAATATCCACATGCATACCAGTATTTTGATCCGTCATTACCAGTAACAAAACTGTTATTAGTTTTAGAACGAACAGAGAAATCTATAATATTTAATGTGTTATCTGAAGTAGAATCTCCGCCAGCATAAGCAACTGTATAATTAGTATTTGAAAAAGGCGTATTTAAATTTATAGTAACTGCCGTTCCTCCTTGTGTACTATACCCTCCTTGCTCTACCCAACCACTTTTATATTTACGATACCAAGAAGTTCCCGAAGTCCATGTTTGTATTACATAATCTATATTAGCGCTTATATTACTTAAATCTACATTAGCTTTATTTTCTAAGCTACCTATAAATTGATTAAATTGTGCTTCAGACGCCATTACAGCAGCATTAAAAACAACTATAAAAAATGGATATTGTATATGGCGTGGTTGCACTTGATCACCTGTGTTAACTGATTTTGAAGCATCAAAAACCATATCATAATTAGTTCCGCTTGTATTTTCAGAGCCTCTTTTAGTTTTTGTATCACTTATTCCTAATGCACCAGATACTGTAGGCGTATAAGCATAATCATGCAAACCTACAGCACTAAACGTTCCAATGATATTAACAATCTGATCCTGATTATATTTACCAAATTGCCCTGCTGTAAGAGCTTGAGCTACAAACGTCCTGTCAGCTAAACGTGGCATTCTGAATTTTTGATTAGTAGTATCTAGTCCTATTTTACCTACATTCCCATTGTTAGCGCTAGATTCTGAATTCCATTGCACATATGTGCAAGTTATAAGCTTGCCTGTAACTAAAAAATTATCATAAAAATCAGGGAACGTATCTCTGGTATATTCTGCCCCGTCTAACCGCAAACAACCTTCAGGAACATCAGTTCTTACAGCAAAGATAATAGACCCGATTGGCATGCTACTTTGACCAGTTGTATCAATCATTATATCCTGCGACCCATTGAACATAGCCTCGCCAGTAATTGAACCGGTTAATTCTATTTTTCTAGCTGTGTTTAGCTTATTTGCTGCCTGTGCTATACCGTTTACTGCTAGAAAATCAGAAGCATGCTTACCGTCTACTGTATCTGAATCAATTATATTTCTAACTAAAAACTTAGCTGTACCATCTGTAATAGTTGATCCAGCTGCTCCCCATGAAGGTTCGCTTGTTCCTGTAATACCTGCTTGAGTACATACTAAAAGAATGTCACTTCTAGCAGATACCAAACTAGGATACCTAATGTCCCCTACAGCAACATTTTCTACATTTGCTCTTATGCGATTTAATCTTTCATGTGTATCTAAACTAGCTTTTATCGCCGCTTGCATTTGTTCTTCTGTTATTGCCGCAGCAGGATCTACAACAATAACAACATTTTCATTATTGCTAATAGCTATATACAAGTTAAATTCTTCTTCTATCACCGTAGCTCCGCCACTAGCAGGTAAATAATCAGGTGCGGCGTCTGTATCTATAGCATACAGTATTTCACCAACATCCGGATCCTCAGCGTAGAGTCCGCACTCTCTTATATAATAGCCGTGACTTAAATCGGTATTAGAAATTATACTTGTTATCTTGCATAAACCGCCGGATATAGCTTCTTTACTGATAATATTTGTTTCTACCCTTGGACTAATCAGATCTGTCAAATCTTCTAAAGAAGATCCTACCGGTAGCACGCCGTCTCCAAACTTCATTTTAGTTAATATTAACTGTTGTCCAGCTTCTACTTTTGCTTGCAGATCTTTACCTTGAGTAGTCAGTATAGTTCCGTTCCAAGTAGGCATTTTATCCCTCCTGTACACTTATTCGAATTGGTATATTTACCGTGTTTAGTGTTCCAATTGCCTTAATAATAAAAGCACCTTCTGTTTGTTCTCCGGGGAACAATGAAAGTGCTTGATATTGTTGCATTTCTTCTAAAGTAGCATTTATGGCAGGTGTTATATTAATAATACTGTTTTCTGTTAAACCTTCTATAGTAAATTCTTGTGTGTAATATCCGTTAATATCTGATACCCAAACAGTGCCTATTTCTGAATCAATGTAGTTTGGTTTTTTAATATAGACTGTTTCTGCTGAAAGTATTGTAAGATAAGTATTTTCTGCACTAGCTTGTGTTAAATATGTGTTCGCCGCATTTGTTTGGGTAAGATAAGTACTTGTGGCATTAGTTATACTCAAATACGTACTATCTGCGTTATACTGCGTAAGGTAAGTACTGCCCGCTTCAGTCTTAGTTAAATAGGTACTGTTTGCATTTGTTATTGTTAAATATTTATTGTCAGCGCTGTTTTTTGTTAAGTACATATCTGAAGCTGTATTTATTGTTAAATAGGTACTTGCTGCTTCGGTTTTAGTTAAATACTCATCTTCTGCGTTTTCTATTGTTAGGTATGTGTTTGCTGCAATATTAGCTGTGAGATATGTTTCCCTTGCGCTCTCTATAGTTAGAAAAGTGCTGTTAGCGGTTGCCGCGGTTAAATATCTAACATCAGCATCTATTTTAGTGATGTAGGTATTTGCAGCAGCTGTTTTCTTTAAGAATAAATCGTTTGTTTCTTCTTTCGTGTAAGCTCCTGTAGTATCTATCACTATATCTACTTGTTCCGCGCTACTTATACCAATGTTTAATTTGAATGTTTGAGTTTGTGGGGATCCAACTTCAAGTGGCGGTATATAATCTGCGTTACTTGCAGTCATAATTATATACAATATCTCTCCATCGTCTGGATCCTCTGCATAAAGTCCCAGTTCTCTCATGTAGAAACCTTCTGTTACATCTGAATTATCAAAACGACTAGTTATTTCGCAAACTCCATCTCTTACTATTTTTTTATTGATTATCCCAACATCTTTCTTAAAACTAATTAAATCCGTGAGATCCTCTAAAACAGAACCCGCAGGAAGTTCACCATCGCCGACTTTCATCTTTGTTAAAACTAGTGTTTCCCCTAATTCTACTTTTGCTTGAAGTGTTTTACCTGCTGTTGTTAATACCCCTTTACTCCACTCTGCCATATTGTTGCCTCCTTAATGTTATAGACCCCGCTGCCGACTTTTTGATCGCTTAGTATGATAACATCAGCTTTTCGAGGATAAATGCTTATTTTTCTAAATATCCTAACTGCTCCACCCATAAATTTATTAAATGCCAGATCTGGCATTTCAAACTTCTTAGGATAAATGTGTATTTTTCTAAATATCTGAGTTGCCCCGCCATAATAAATCGTACTGTTTAAATTACGAAGAAAACTCACCCCATCCAACCAGGAACGAGTGTTTTTAGTAGACATTATAGCTTTTACTAAATTATTTAGTGTTTTTTCATCTGGGAGCGCTCCACCTATTTGTTTTACTTTAAAACAGTAAGCATCTCCTCCATACTCCCAATTCTCTACAATTTTTGAATCACTTAAAAATGTAGAAACAACTTGCTCAACAGCCCAAGGGGTGCCTTTTTTTCTATGCCACAAAATAGATCTTCTAACAAGGTTTCTTTTTATTTCGATAGGTAAGCTATAATCATAAAAATCAACATGAAATTGCCAAGCTAGTTCATCTACTAACTCTTCTGAAAGAGTATCTAATCTAGCATAAATTAAAGCAAAATTTGTTTGGATTGCTGTCTTTTTTAGTTCCTGATCTATAGTCAATGCTGCAGCTCTTACTTTTTCATCATTTTTAATACTCTCTGGTAATATATCAAGTAAACTAACATCTAATATATTAGTCATCTTCAACACCGCCAAATACTATATTGACGTTAGATTCTATAGCTATTTCTTGTGCTTGTAATTCTTGAAAAATAGGACTATTTACCACTACTCTTTTTGCTCCTGCGGAAACCATTCTTTTTATCAATTCAGAAGGGTTTATATCTCTGCCTATCCGCGCCTTATTCCACAGAATAAACTCATTTACTGCTTGATTTACTGTTTTCTGTATCTCAAGTACTCTAGCTTGGTTTTCTGAATGAATGAAATATGTTACATCTAAATCATAGTTAACTGTACTTGGAGCAGAAGCAAAGACATGATCTGTAAGAGGTCTTATATCATCAGCATTGCAGGCATCCAATACTTCTTGTAGAATATCAGGACCTGGCAATTCACCATTTTGCAGAAGCACAAACAAAGTAACATCACCTGGATTCGGATACATAACTGGCTGAACATCTACAATTAAAGGGTTTGCAGACATTGCGTAATAACGATATGCCCCGTCTGGTCCCGCAACTGAAAAATGTTCTGCTGCTTCATGTACTCTAAGTCTATATGGATCATCTTCTTCTACATCAGATCCACCTTGCGAAGACGTCACATTAACCATGCTTAAAACATAAGGGTGCGGATCTACTATCTGATTTATTGCACCGACAGCAAAATCATTGCCGATGATTCCTTTTTCTGTACATACTGCCACTACCTGCGCCGTGGTTTCGCCAGCTGGTATGATGACGTCTTCTTCTATAGCAAAAAATATGTTATTGTCTGGGGTTACTCTGGTGTTTTTAGGTATTGTTGTTGCAGAACTAAAGGTATCAGATAATGTTATTAAAATCGTTGTAAGAGCCGCTGTAGAATCCAAACGAGGAGTGCCAACTAAATAACCTAGTTCATCTAAAAATTTCCCTTTAGCATATCTTAAAAGATTCATTTTACCGGTATAATTTATTCCTGCTCTTAATAAAACAATCATGTATGTTATAGCTTCTAAAAATAGCATTACCGGATCTGCTCTGCCTAGCGTTCTTTTAGTTATTGCTTCATACAGATTGACCATAAGTAGCAATGTTTTTTCAGTATCAATTTCAACAAATTGTATTTCGCCATTAACATCTGTTTCTTTAAAAAAATCCCTAATTTGATCTATTAATTCTGCCATTTATCTAATCACCACCCTTACTGTCGGGATTAATTTTCCTTCAATTGGATCTCCTGCATAAAACACTTTTTTTACTTTTGCTCTAGGTTCATATTTTTGTATCGCATCAAATATTTCAGCTGTAAGTCTTGCTTGAGCAACCGGAAGAGGGGAATCCAACAACGATGCATCAATCCCGAAATCTCGATCAAGCGGAACACTGAACTTAGTGGTAGTGAGTATCGTTTTTACATTTTGAATTATTTCTGTATATATGTTTGAAGGGTAAAAATCTACCCCTTCGAGTGTTGCAGTAATATCTATAAAATCCAACTACATCACCTCTTGATCTTCTACATATTCTTTTAACGCGACATCCACATCAACACTTAAAGCTTTTCCTGTCCCATCTGTATAATTAGTAGCTTCACTCAAAGAAAGAACCAGCCACTTATTATCTGTGACTGGTTCACCAGCTACTATAAAAAATTCAATTTTTCCCTCGTCGCGCATTGACCTCAACTTTTCTAAAGAATCATCTATATCAACCCCAAGACTCTGACTTAACTTAATATTGAATGTAATATCCTCAAGGCCAGGTCCTATAAATTCCAACATAGGTTTTTGACCCAAAATTTCATGTGTTGCCACTCGTGCTGAACTGCTTCGCTTCATATCTTTAAAAGTCTGTATTTTTTCTCCTGATACTTCGAAAACAATTTCTCCTAAACTTCCTATTTGACCCATATCCTCACCCGCCTACAAAAACATTTGAACTACCCTCTGCAACAGATCCACCTATTATAACCGGATCCCCGACACGTCCGGCAGGAACATCATTTATAAAAACGGTACTACTGCCTTGAGCAATATAATCTTGGTGTGAGGAATGATCTTTGCAACTATGTGAAGCATAATGATCGCCCACTCTCCCAGCTTTTTGCCCATTTATAAAAACGTCAGGACTTCCCTCTATCAAAGAAACCGATGGACAGGCATCATGCCCTGTATTTTTATTACCGATCCTTGTTTGCGCTGGCATTTAATCACCTCAATTTATATTGACTGTGCTACCATTTATAATTACATCACCGACACAATTTATTTTTAGAGTACTTGTTGACCTGTCATATTCTATAGTTGTGCCATCTGAAAATTTAATATGACGTTTATCTTGACTGTTAACTGGTGGCTTATCAACCGAATTGTAATGCGTTCCTATACAAAAACCATCATTATTTCCGTTCGTGTTATTCGGCAAAAAAATACAAACTACTGATTCGCCCACGTCTGGCATCCAATAGTCTTTGTTGTTTTTACTTCCACGAGTTAAAACCGGAAGCGGAGCAGACACTAGATCATCTTTATCTGGAAATGTTACACGCACAGTACAAGTAGATGGGTCTGTTGAAGATACAATTCCTTCTCTAATCAAGTTTTGAAATTGATTATTAGTAGCCATCTAAACACCGCCTCACGTCTAAAGTCATGTTATAGCCATTGTTTTCACTACTTGAAATTTTTTCTATTATATATTTACCATCAAACCAACCATACCCATTAAACATAAGTGTAGCGCCCGCAAAATACTTAATGTTGCCTGGTATAGAAAAATTACCTTTCGTCTCTTCTTTATTCCTATTTCTCAACTCTTTTTTAGCTAATTTTTCAGCCTCAGCTATAGAATTCACTTGGGCATTCACCTGAAGCGTATTACCATTTTTGTTTGGAATCCTAAAAATATATTCTAGTTTTTCCTTAGTTTTAGGAAATTGATAAACAACTCTACAAGCCGCATAAACTTCTCTTATTGTTGTTTCGAATTTGTAGCTTTTAACTGGTGTCTCGCCTCTTGTTATTTCTGCAATTGGTTCCGCCTGTTCGTATTTTTCTTCATCAAAAATAATAATTTGATTATCTGTGATTTTTAATGCTAGACCATAATTTTTACACAACCCCATTAAAAAAGACAGATCTGATTGCTCTGTCTGTTCGACGCGTTCTATATCTATATCTTCAGTATCATAAAAAAGATCCATTCCCGTGCCTGTTGCGACATCATTTGCTATCATAGAAAATCTAGTTTTTTCCCATGATCTACTCCTCATTATTCCCCTAAGTTCAGTTTTTTCTGGAATAGAAACAGCTTTTATAGACACTTCACTTGGAGGCTCTGAAGAAGTTATATTATCTATCTCAAAAAGCCCTAGAGGTTTTTCTTCCTCTGTAGATCCATTACCGTTTTGAACTACTACAGCAACTTCAATTAAAGCTCCTTTGTCTGGAAACCAGTCGTTTTGCCACAACTTCCCTCTATCTTCCAAATTAATTGAAATATCATCAGCGTAACCACTCATTACATCATTATAGCTAAAAGATTTTAAAAAAGGGGCTATATCCTTTGATATGTCCTTATTGTTATACGTTATCTTTATTTTCGTTCTTCTTGCATAAACTTCTATAAAATCACACCCTTTTTATTCATTAAAGGTAATTTTTGGTTTTTTAGCGAATTTCTAACATAAATTAAAAAGTTAAAAGGAGACAATAATTTGAAAAAATCATTAATTCTAATCTGCATACTTACTATTTGCTTATTTGCTTTAGGGTGTAGTTCAGATAATCCAAAATTAACAATAGACGAGAAAATTAATATTCTAATAAAAGAAAGTGTTCCAGAATCGAAACTAATAAAATCAGAAATAATCACTATAGAAGATGGTAAAAAAATTGTGAATATACACGTAAAAGGAAATGAAGGTTTTACAAATGATCTAGTTAAAAAAGCAGCTTTCCAACAATCCGCAAATATATTTGAAAAATTGTATATATCAAGTTTACCGCTTAAAACCGTTCAATGTATGGTATATAGACCTTTTAACGATACAAAGGGAAATGCAGTTCAAGAAATCGCTGTAAAGTTAACATTGCAAAATGAAACTGCAAATAAAATCAATTGGGATAAGGTTGATAAAATAAACTTCGACAAAGCCACGGATGATGTCTGGGTGCATCCAGTTTTATCAAAATAACAAAACAATATTTTCTATTTAACCACCTTTAGGGGCGGTTTTTAATTATCCTTATGCGTGAAACTCTCTTTTTCTTTACCTTGACCATGGCGATAAAATTGGTTTCGGTGTTTCTATATCAGGAATCAGTAAATGTATGCCTCCTTGAAAAACAGAAACATATTTTTGTTCCATATTTGCAGCAATAAGAATATCAGTGTATTTTTCACTACCCAATGTTTTATAAGCTATATAATCCCACATGTCCCCTAAGATAGTTATATAAGTACTAGGCATACGACCTTCTCTCCTTATTTCTTTGAATTTCTGCTATTCTACGTTCTAAATCATTTAAACTTTCGTCCACTACAGCTTTTATTTTTTGAGCTATTACAGTTGGATCAGTATTACCATTCACAGTAATATTAGGCTTATAATCAATGTTAATACTTGTACTGCTGCCACCACCAACACCTAATATTTCGCCTGTTTTACGCCATAAACCTATATTTCTGCTTGTACGTTCATGTGGAATAGCCGATTCACCGCTTTGTTCTGCGAAAGTAGTTAAAAAAGCACCTTTACCAAAAACCCCCCCAGTTGAAAGCCCAGGTAATGGTTGAATTCCTGTTTCTGGAGTTGACATGGTTACATTTGAGTTAATTGGAGCTCCGAGGAACCTTTTTAAACTATTCCATTTATCTTCAATCCATTTTATGGTATCTTTAAATTTATTTAATATTGCGTCTGTGAATTGCGTTAATGCAGCTTTCGGATCATCCCATAAAAGAATAAACCACTGTTTTACTGTCTCCCAATTAGTTACTAAAGATAATCCTGCAGCTATGAGCCAACCCACGGGAGTAAGCATTAAAGCGAATTTCACAATTGGAGTATCCCACAAGGTTATAAAAAAGTTTTTCACAGTATCCCAATTCCTATAAAGTAGGTATCCAGCAGCGACTAATGCCATAACTCCCACTATAACCAAGCCAATAGGGTTAGCATTCATAGCTGCATTCAAGAGCCACTGAGCCTTTGTCATCCCTGTTGTTGCACTTGTCACAAGAAACATCCATCTGTGAAATTTTATCATTCCAATTAAAACTGATCCTACAGTTCCTTTTAATGCATTGTACGTCCACCCTAATATACCAACAGATAGAGTTAGACCCGCAACTGCGGCAGCAGTATAACCTAATGTCTTAGCTAATTTAGGGTTCTCATCTGTCCAGACAACTATATTTGTCGCTACTTGTGCTGCAGACTTCATTAATTCAGCCGCTTTTGGTAAAAAAACGCTTCCAAATGCTATTGCAACACCCTCTGTTGCACTCTGCAGCTCAATCATTGCACCCGCAGCATTATTTGTCATCGTTTTAGCCATTTTATCTGCTGCACCATCACTGTTTATAAGAGCATCTCGTAAGCCTACCATCGCATCATTACCTTGATCAAGAGCCGCTGCCCAGCCTGAAATCGATTGAGTACCAAAAATAGCCGATAAATGCTGCGTCTTCTGTTCTTGTGTTAAATCTTTAGTTTTATCTGACAAATCAGCCATGATAGAAGCGATATCACGCATATTTCCTTCGCCATCTATAATTTCAACATTTAGTTCTGCTAATGATTCAGCCGCGTCTTTTGGTGGATCTATCAATCTAAGCAAACCCGCTCTCATAGCCCTACCTGACATGCCTGACTTTACTGCTGCATTTGCCATTAGTCCAGCGATAGCCGACGTTTCTTCAAGCGACATTCCTACCATTTTTGCTACCGGCGCTACATATTTCATAGTCTCCCCTAGCATTTCAACAGTGGTATTTGTGCTAGTTGCTGTTTTGGCGAAAATATCCGCAACATGACCTGCCTTTGCTGCTTCTATACCGAAACCTGTCATTGTGTCAGATACAATGTCCGCTGTCACAGCTAAATCTACATTGCCGGCTGCTGCTAGAGACAACATCCCTGGCATTGCCGCAAGGATCTGCTGGGTATTCCACCCCGCCATCCCTAAAAATGTCATTGCTTCTCCGGCTTGCGATGCTGTATATCTTGTACTTGCACCTAATCGTCTAGCTTCTTTATCTAAAGTTGCGATCTCTTCGGCATTTGCACCTGTTATTGCTTGAACTTTGGACATGGTTGCCTCAAAGTCTGCAGCAACTTTACCCGCGTATATGAGAGGAGCCGCCATTATAGCCCCTGTCATAATAACACCTGCATTTTTTTTGGCGTCCTGCTGCAGCTTCTGATTTCATATTCTGAGCTGCATTTAACCGACTCTGCGAATCGTTCAATTTTTTAATTTGGGAGTTGGTCTTTTCCATGGCCCGGTTATATGTTTCTTGGCTAACGGTTCCAGCTTTTAAACTAGCCTCTAGCTGTTTTTGAGTATTATTCAGATCCTGCATTTGCTTTTTTGTCTTGTCTAGTATCGTATTTGCGCCATTAAAACTGTTTCTAAAACTAGCGTCTACTTTACCAGCTACTTTAAAAGCAAATTCAAACATCTTATTTCCGGCCATTATTTCCTTCTCCCTTCTTTCTCTATATCAATAGTTGTTTCAATCCATTCATCTAATTCCTGGAGTGATATGTTTAAATAAAACTCCATTGAGGTATGAGTATGTCTTGCCAATATCTGAACGCTCTTCCTAAATTCTTTTAAGGATTTCTTTTCTACAAATCCCCTGTGAACAAAAAACCATTCACCATACCTAAAACACTTGTAAAATCAAAGCCTTTTAGATCTAAAATATCATCGTATTTTAACCCTGTTGCTCTTGCTGCAATCAATGCTTGGTAGGTCATTGAAAAAGTGATACTAGGAGTATTATCTCCCATACTTCGTGCTGTTTTTTCTATATTTAAAAGGTCTCTACCAGTAATTTTTTCAAAATCGAATGTTATTTTTTCTATTTTTCCTTCTTTAGTATCTAAAGATTTTTTTAAAACTACGGAATTTTTATCTTCAGCTTCTATTATTCCTGCAGTTTCTTTTTTATCTGTAGCCATATTACCCTCCTTAAATTAAAAGGGCTGTATTATTACAGCCCTTCCTCTTAAAATATTCCTAACGCTTCTCTAACATCTGCTAAAATATCTGTACCACCGATAATACAAATATAATTAAACTTATCTAACTCTAAGAAAGTCTCACCATCGATAATTACTTTGATATAAACAACCTCTAAATCTGTAGTAGAACCTGTTGTCTGGCTGGCTCCAGCGCTTCCTAAACCCAATTTTTTAGGTCTACATTTCACATAGATTCGAACAGGCTGAACTTTCACCTCGCCGCTCCCAGGATCATAAACTTGTTGAGCGCCCCTTATATCTAAATCATGGGCATTAGGGGTGGATAAACTTATTAAATGTTTGTTTATTGTTCTCCACTCGAGGCTTATAGACATTGCAGAAAAATGTCCTAGTATTGCCGCTTCCACTTCTCCAGCTATCCCTGCACCAGAAACTGTTTCGTTTAAGTTTTCTATATCTGGTAAAGTAATATTAGCTATACCTAATAAATCATTAACACCATCATAAACCTTAGTATTTATTAATGCTTCAGGTTGTAATTTGCCTCCCATCTAGTCACCTCCTAATCTTCACCAAATAAGTTTTTCAAATATGTTGGATCATATTCTTGAATAAAATCTATTTCTCGAGCTGGTGACGGAGGGGTAATATATACATGAAACTTGACTATACCATCCATTAAATCAATAGTAGAATTTTCGTCTTCTCTAAACTCTACTCTGCCTCCTAAAATATAGCCTCTTGATGTTAAACTGTTTAACCACACATTCGCGCTTGCCACAATAGTGTCGATAAAACGCTTGTTCATTGGAGCGTCAATTTTAGACCAATAAGTAGTGATTAATTCGTTGTTGATCCAATTAAACATTCGTCTTATTGGTATAAATGAGTCTTTGGGATCCGTCGAAGCCGGATAAACACCTGTTCTATTCCCCCAAAGTTTCCAGCCTCCTATAAAATTAAGACCAGAGACAACTCCCTGACCATTCAAATAAGCGGCGTTGTCGACAGCCAGCATTATTTCTGTGCCGTCTTCTAGTACAGTGCCAGCAGATTGTAAATTATGGTTTGACGGGCTCCAATAAGGAACATCATCATTAGCCGCATCTGTTGTGCAGATAACCCCAGTCGCTTGAGTACTTAGGTAATATTGTTTATCTCCAAGTTTTACTTTAGGCCAAAACACCATTTGCATTTTATCAATATAGTTATTTTGGTTTTTCCAATTTGCAACATCTGAATATTTTTTTACTTCATCTGTAGGAATGTCTACAAGAGCCATCGCCCAGAATATGCCATTAACGTTTTTAGCTTTTGCCGTCATTATCGCAGCCACTTCAGGATCGGTAGACCAACCAGGAGCAGATATCAAGCCAGGAATAAGTCTAAAATAAGAAAAGATTTGATTGATTAGTTCCAAACCTTTATACTGTCCCGTATTTATATCTACGCCACCTATAATGTCATCTTTATCAACTGCAGACGGATCCACTTCATCATATGCTACAGTTAAACTTGTAACTAGTTCCCCTATTGCTCCACCATTAAGAGCTGTAATAACTAACTTTTCATCAGAGTCATATAAAGCAGTATAGTCAACATCTTTTATAAGAGGTTGACCTGCTTCTGACAATTTAACTTCTAGAGTTGATAAAATAACAGGAGCGTCTATTGTTATTGTGCGATTCTCTAAAGTTAAAGCCGTGGGAGCAACTGTTATTTTATGTGTGTTTACATCTAACACATTAATGAATACAACTGGTGCCATTGCAAATAAAGCAAACTGTGAATAGATCATTTCACAAAGAGAATAATCTCCCCAATACTTAGACATTCCTAATTGTTTTACAGCTTCTGCATAGTTATAACACAAAATAGGCGTATTTGCTGGTATTGGATCAGTAGCTAAGTGTATTGGCGCGGTACCTACTACTACAGGTAAACCGGACTCAATTCGCGTAGGAGGAATTATAGAAGTAGGATTTTCACTGCCATATATACCGTGTCTGTATGCCAAATTATTCACTCCTTTCAAAAATTTGTTGATACGCACGATATTGTGGCGTACCCTCTGTATTAATAGCCGCTTCTGTTTCAGCCATTTTTGCGACAGGTACAAAAAGCAAATTCAATAAAGAATATTTGTCAAATGCTCCTTGCGCTTGATTTAAAGGTAATCCGCCAATATAAACTGCATATTTTTGAAGTCCAAAACGTGTTAAATTTGGACCTAAATAAATAAACCGCGAACTAATCACGGATTTTGTTTTAATACTCATAGTTAAAAACCTCCTGAACCTGTGGAATGTTATATTCTAAATCTATAAAACCTACCCATGTTGGTACTGGCTGGTCAACTGGTTCTGGGTATTGTGAAACTAAATCATTTACTAATCTGAAATATTTGGCTATAAATTTATTTTTTAATAAGGCTTGGCGGTTAAATTCTACCCAGTTATACAACTCGCGCCAAGCTCCGCTTTTTTCCTCGCAATATGTAACGAAGTATAAACGCACAAAAGCCGTAGACTCACCACCACTTAAATCCAGCGGTGCATCTACGACTTTTAATAGTGAAACTTCTATTGCGGGAGCTTTTTTTTCTTTAGCATAGTCTCTAATATTAATGTGTCCGGATTCTATTTTCAAAGGAGTATCTTTTATTTTATCCTCAAATGAAAAATAATTTTTATTTACTTCTTTTAAAAACTCTGCCAAAGAATCAATTAATATGATAGGTGTCACTTTAAAACACCTCCTAATGTCGCATCTACTTCATGCTCAAACCTTGTCTGCAGTTGTTCTGCTCCTCGTTTCTCCATTACTTTTATTACTTTCTTATTCCCTAACATTTGAGGGACAGATGGGCCTTGAAGCTGTTTGATTGGATATGCGCTTTTTGAAATTCTTCTAAAAACACTTACTCCTTTTTTACCGCGCGCCAAAAAAGCACCCTCTATAATACCTCCACCTGATTTCTTAACTTTAACAGTAACAGGTCTTTTAGGTTTCCCAGAAGGCGCCTTATTTGGTGACACTTTAAATTCAATAAGTGGCTTAGATCTCCCACGTGACGTTATTTTTGAAACAAGACTACTAGGACTCGCTTTCGTTACTTTAATGGTTCCATTTACATCTTTTGCTTTTACGATATACTCAGATCTTACTTGTTTGACTCCTGCAGTTCTTGCGCTTTGAACCGCTCGGTTCATTGCTCTACTGATTGCTTTCGGTAAAGCATTAGGAAAACTCTTGAATAATGCTTCCGCACGTTTTAAAGATTTCTCATCTATAGTAATCATAACGCTGTTAACTGTGTCAAAATTAAAGTAAGTAAGCCTTTGTCGTTTTCACTTGAAGCAACGGTATAAACTGCGTCATCAAAACGAATACGTTGATCTTCCACAGGTACATCAAACATATCTTTAGTTCTAACATGTACAGTTATGGTTTCTCCAAAAAGCCCATCATATTTAGCATTAAGACGAATGTAAAGATCCCTACTAATATTCCCCTCTTTGATTGCAAGACATGTAACCTTTTTTTCTCTTTCTAGATCACTAAAAGTATGTTTATCAGCAAAATCCTCAAAAACCATTAACACTTCATCAACGTCATCAAAAAGTATATCTCTCAACATTACCTTAATCTCCTTGTGTGTCTTCTGGATCTACATCAGGGATATCTACTCCATTTTCACCTTTTTCATTTTCATTCTCGGTTTCATCACCACTTTTAGGTTTATCCCCTTTATTAATAGGTGGCTTCGCTTTTGCACGTTCTACAATTGCCCCTCCCACTGCATTTTTGATTAAGGTATCGGCAATTTTATCATTAACATTAGGGATAATTGGTCCATTTTCTGTACCAGGACCATATAATTCACCTTTATATTTAACTTTAAATCTTTTAACTTCTAATGTCTTAGTCATAGTTCCCTCCTATTTAACTTTGATAGTATAAAAATCGTTGCCATCTGCTGGCATAATTATTTGTCTGCTTGACACTTTTAATGTTTCCGTATCACCTGCGATGTCGCATACATATTTAGGGATGTACATGCCTTCATAAGTTCTCCATGTGCCTTTTCCCTCAGTTCCTTCAAGTTGAGTAATAGCACCATAAAGTCTTGTACCTTGTCCTGGAACACCTACAATAAAATAATCGTTTGGAAGATAATCCTTCATTGTTCCGTCAAAATCTTCATATTTACCTGAATATGTGTAAATTTCTAGACCTCTATATTTACCAAAATAGCTAAATCCTTGATATGTTATGAATTTAGGAGCTAAACTACCAACTTCTATATTTCGATAATCAAAAAATTTAGTAAACTCATCATTATCTAAAAGATACTCTGTTACATTAGGGGAACACACTGAAAAAATAGAATTAGGGTTTATCGCAGAAGCCACTACAGCATCGATTGCCTTTTGAAGGTCTTCGGTAACAGTTGCTGTAGCTTTATCCCACGTATGAGTATCTGTTAGAGTGATTATTCCATCACCCGGGAAATCTATAGTACTTACAATTGGAGTCACCGCATCATCAGCGAACCCATTAATTGTAACTTGACGACCTATTAAAAAGTCTGCTACCATTTTTTCTTCTGCACGGATATTCATATCACGCAATTCAACTAAATCTTTAGCTCTAATCGTTGCGGCACGTTGCGCAGGGGTTTTAGTACTATAAACATTTTCACCGAATCCTGCCCCTTGTATCTCACTTTTAGTAAGCGGTCTTTGAGGTCCTGTCATTGGGGGCTTATATTTAAATTTAGTGAATCCGTCGCGAGCTACGTTTACACCACGACTAAAACCTTCTACAATATAAGGTGCTATTTTTTTACCACCTTTTCTATAGTCGAATTCAACTTCTTCAGTCACAAAAGTTTCCACTTTAGGGAAAAATAGATCCCTTAGAGATACTACCGGTTGCGGTATTCTCTCAATCGCGCCTAGCATTGTTATTGTTTCATTCATATTTGCCATTTATAATTAGCCCTCCTTGTGATATTTTTCGCTAGTTAAGTAAATATTTAAACCTCTTAACGCCTCTTCGTGATCCGCTATTTCATCAGATCCGCCCACAGTGAGATATTCTCTGTTAAACATACCTGACATATAGCAATCAATATCAACATCGCCTTCTGTTGTATCTATTTCTTTAGCCAAAACATATTTAGCTGTTTCAGACCCATCAGTAGAAGCACTATCTACTAATTTACCTTTACCGCTGTCTGTAACCACACCCAATACTGAACCTCTTTTTAAAATACCTTGACCACTTGCAACAGTAATAACTTTTAACAGTGCTGTAGGTTCTGTACCACCGATAAGTTGATCAAAACCAAAATTTATTGACGTTGTATAAGCCATTTACTTCAAACCTCCTACCATCAAACTAATTATTTGTTCTCTTTGTTCATCTTCTGTAATCTCGCCTGGGTCTAAACTTTGCTCTACTTTTTGAGCCCCAGAAACTTCAATATCTTTTTTTACCGCATTAAAAAACGCCCCACCACTTTTCATATAATCCATTGCAAGTGTCTGGGCGTCTGAGAAACTCTCGTATTTAGCTTTATTTACAATCTCTGAAGGAATATTAGTAGATATATTGTCTATTTCTTTAATGCGACTGCGTTCAGCATGCACACCATCCTCTAAAACAGCATTATAGATATCCGGATATTCCTTCTGTAAAAGTTCTTTAGTAAGTTCGATTTTTGTTCCTTCCAAAGGTTTTACCTCCTTATCTTTACTTAGATTGATAAAATCGTCTAGCTTATTTAAAATTTTAGTTAAAAGCCCTTTCTCTTCTGCCTCCAATGTTTTCTCTTCCCCCTTTTTATTAATTAACTGGGCACAATTCAAAAATTGAGTCTGCCCAGGAATTGCATTAAGCGGCATTTCTACACCATTTGAATTTACTATTTTATTTTGAATTGACATTTTTATTTCACCTTGTACCTTATCTGCAAAACCATATTCTTTAGCTTGTGCTGCAGTTAACCATGTTTCTTCATCCATTAACTCTGAGAGCTTTTCATCACTTAAATTACTCTTAGTTTTATATGCCGCGATAACAGACTTCTTGATTTCATCTAATACATCTCCCATTTTTCTAAAAGCATGCATGTCGCCAATTACTCCAGTTAGTGGATTATGAATCATTATCATAGAACCAGCTGGCATAATAACTTTATCCGCACCACACATTACAAGAGTTGCAGCACTAGCAGCGAGACCATCAATTATAGCGGTTACTTTGCCTTTATGATTTTTTAAAGTACTCATCATAGCTTGCCCTGCAAAAAGGCTCCCACCTGGGCTATTTATTCTAACAGTAATATCTTTGTCTTTAAGTGGCATTAATGAATTAGCTAACTCTAAAGCACCAACAGAATTATCAATCCATGACCAGTTCTCGTCGTCGGCTATTGGACCATATATTAAAACTTCAGCATTTTTCTCATCAACTGTCCAAATCTTCAATATTATCACCTCCTTCTGCTGTGTTTTCCAATGTTTGAGGTATTGCTCTAGTAACCAACTCTTTATCTTTCAAAAGTTTTTGTTCTTGTGCTATTATTTCAATATTATCCTGCCAATCACCACCGCCCATTCCACGTGTCTCTTCCTCATTAGTAGAGAAACCATAACTCACGCGTAATGCAGCTGCTCTGACCTCTTTTTCAGGATCGACCTGACCTGGTACAGGACCATACCACGAACACTTGCTCCACGCTGCCCTTATAAGAGGATCTTCAAAAAAACCAGGGGCATCTATCCTGCCAATTGCAATCGCTTCAACCAACCATCTTTCATAAACATTTTGACAAAAATCCCTTATAAACCAAGATCTCCTTGTCCTGAATTCTTGCCAACTTTGTAATAATGCTGCTCTAGAAGCCGAATAACTAGAACTAAAGTGTTTCGTTAATATCTCATAAGGTATGTTAAGACTCGCTCCAATTCCTTTTGTTAGTTCTGACATAAAAGGCTCAAAAGCAGACATAGATCTACTACCATCTACAGTAGAAACACTGTACCCCGGAGGCAGAGTGTTTATTGTTCCTGGACCAACTTGAAGTTTGCGAGGATCGATTCTTTCTCGCTCTTCAAAACTTTGTTCAAGTCCCGTTCCAAAACCATCTGCCCCTAAATCCTGGCGAATAAATATAGTCAAATATGCTTTTACTATAGCTGCAGTTAATTCTGCTTGTGTATAACGCCCTATTTGCTTCAAACTTTCAATAATTGGAGCCAAAAAAGGCGTACCCCTAAATTGCTCGGCACGCTCATCATGTTTTATTTGTAATATATTCGGTAAACCTGTTTGTTTCCCAAAAGCTTCTACCCTTATAAATTTTGTTTCTTTATAAAAATTCGTCGGATCATATGAATAAGTATTGGCTACCCAATATGCTACAATAGTCCCATTTTTATCAATTTCCACGCCATCTATTATACGATTTTTATTTTTAGAGTTAATATCGTAAACTAATGTCGGAGATCCAAAAAGTGAGCTAGGGTTATTAGGATTTCTAACCCTATCTGCTTCAAAAACATGCAATCTCAAAGAATACGGCATATCAGGTGTAGGCATTGCATATTTAAATACAGCCCATCCATCCCCGTTGTCTAAATACCCTGTAAACACAATATCTTGCATATCATAAAAATTATTAATTCTGAGAAAGTCGCATTTTACAGAACTTGCCCAAAGATCAAACTCTTTTTGTGTTTTTCTGCCCCATTCTTTCGCTTCTTCATCTTTTAAACCAAGTATAGATTTATCCGGTTTAGCTGATAAACTAAGCCCTGATCCCACAACATTTAACCGTTCTACATTAACGGCAGCACTTGCAAGTGGAGCTCCGCCTTGTCTTAAATTACGACTTCTAGCCCTTAAAGTAGGTAAATTGGCGATTATATCGCTATCAGGACTTGAGGCAACAGGATTCCAACCTGCTAAACTGCTTCTAGTAGTACTAGCGCTTGTTTCGCTAAACCCTGTGTTTAATATTTTTGGAGCATTATAAACCCCCATTGATCTTTGTTTGTTTTTAGTAAGTTGTCTATTTCTATTTTTCTTACTCATATTTCACCTCAATCCACCATCAACACTTGTCGAGAGCTTCTACCTGAATACTTATCCCAATCTTTTTTTTCTTCTTGGCTTTCTGCCGCTTTTAAAATATTCCAAAGATCCTTTAACTCAGCGCGCCTTACACTTCTATTTCCTACTCTATATTCTTGAGCTATGAGCGCCTTTCTAAAAGCTCTCCTTACATCTTTTATAGAATAAATATCAGTGATTTTAAACTCCTGTTCACCAACATTTACTATGTCTTTATCAGGCATCCATCCATCCCCCTCCCGTCGAAACAACTCCATATTCTTCTTTAGTTTTCGGTTTAATTTTCTTTGTTTTTGTTTCCCCTTGTAAAACTTCTCTATATTTAGACCAATTAGGGTTTAATGATTTTAAACAAGCTAATCCATACACTTTTAAGTCTAAAGGCTCATTTCTCCCATCCGTAGATACATTTTCCCAAACTAAAGTTATGCGCCCTTTTACTTTTTTCTTAACTAATCTTTCAGAAACCAGCCCTTTAAAATAAGCTTTATTATATCCTTTATCCTCATTTAATGGAAAATGGAGCTTGTGGACTCTATCTCCCTTATCTTCTTTCAATAGTCTTTCAAAAATATATTGTTTCCCCTGACTTACACCAATTAAGACAAGAGGGATATTGTAATTTTGAGGTTTAGAGTACTTTTCTATTAGCGGGGCGCTAAAATTACTAGAACCCTTTATTGCAATGCGTTGTTTATGATAATTTTTTAAACAATATCTATAAACTTCTTCAGTATAATGGCCGCCGCTATCTATAAAAGTCCTAGCTACTTTTAACCCTTTACCATCAACAAACCGATAAGTTTTATCTAAAACCTCATCTAGTTTATCCCAAGTAGCTTGCTGATCAGGCACCCCTAGTATGATACCTTTTTCAATCCCCCATTGCTCCTCATCTTCACCCCAACCACATATTTCATACTCTAATCTATTATCTTGAGTATCTACCACTGCAGTTAAAAGTAAAACACCTTCTTGTAGTTCTGCATCATATTCCTCTCTTGCTTCCAAAAAAGGCTGTATGCTATCTACAGCCCCTTTCACTTCATATGATTCAGCAAAACGAGTATTAAAAACAACTTTTAAATCATTTTCATCATGTTGTGCTTCTAAATATTCTTTTATTATGTCTTTCCAACTAATCCAGACTGGAGTAAACCCGTTTACCCTAAAAGATCTAACTTGATTTTTAATCGCTTCTGGATTTTTAGAAACATATTTTTGAGGTTGTGCCTTCATGGTTTCTTCACTAAAACTAAAACCACAATCAGGGCATTGCCATTTTACATCTTTTACTAAATATATCTTTAATAATTCATCTTGTTGGTCTTGCATTTCTATTTCTTCTGCATCCCATTCCATGTCTCTATAATTCAGAAGATGATATTCCTTACAGTTAGGGCACTCGTGTTGCCACTCTTCTTGCGTACCAAGCATATATTCTGTCTCTATCCTAGAAAAACCCTTAATGGTAGGAGTTGAAAATAATGCTGTTAACTTATTCCAAAAAGTCGTTAATCGTTTTTCAGCCAAAGCAATAGGACTACCTTCAGTACCTGCAGAAGCTTCAAATCTATCTACCTCATCACATAATAAAATTCGAATTGGTCTACTTGCTAACTCTGAAGGGCTGTTAGATCCAGTTATGATTAAACGCCCACCAGGGAACATTTTACTTAAAATTGTACTGCTCGAATTTCTACTTTTTGGATCTGAAAATATATTTGATAAAACCTTTGAATCTCTTATCATTGGCGAAATTCTTGATTTTGAATAATCTTCTGCCGTTGCTATAGTTGGTTGAACCATCATCATAGGACATGGATCCAAATGCGAAAACCTACCTATAGCATTATTCATTATATCTGACTTACCTATCTGCGAAGCTGACATTACTACTATTTTATTAACACCTGATTGCGTAAAAGAATCCATAATTGGTTTCTGATAAGGAGCAAAACTTGTGCGCCATCTTCCTTCGTAAGCATTTCCTTTACTTATAACTCTGTACGTATCAGCCCACTCACTTACAGTCATACGCGGAATTGGAGCTAAATACTTTTTAGCAAGCTTTTTGAATAAATCAATTGTCTTTTTCATCTGTAAACATTCCTGGCTTATAATCTTTCAATTCTGAAAGTATATCCTCAATAGTAGTTGCTATAATATTATTTATTTCTTCTTTAGATCTATTAACTAAAACCGGTGTAAGTGTAGAACTTAGCCCTAACAATTTAGTTCTAATTGTCGAAAGCATATGCGCCATTACTTTTTCAACATCTTTTGCTGTATGCACTTCATTTTTAGCCTTTTTAACTTCTATATCTGCTAGTTCTCTTTTTGATTTTTCATGCTTGGCTTTTTCTTCCCAATACGCAGCTTGCGATTCTGCAGTATTAATTTTATCTTTATCCCCTGGTTTTAGGTAATTAACATAAGCTAAAAAATTTTCTTGGACGTTATATTTAGCGTCCTTATCTTTTTTTAAAACACCTTCTTTTGCAAGCCCAATAATCCGCGTCCTGGTTAAATTAAAGCAGGCTGCCAAACCATCTGAAGTTGTCAAAATTGTACTTAAATCTTTTATGCATTGCAACAAAGCTCTCACCTCCTGATACGACAGTCAATCCCTTTAAAAAAAATTTATATCTAGTTAAAAATCGGGGCTCGCAAGAACCTCGAGGTTTTTATTTCCCTAGAAGTACCTATGAATTTTTCGCAAAAAAGAAAAGCCACCTGATTATTCAAGTGACTATTCCTATAAATTATTAATTTTAGGAGATACTTTAATAGCTATTCATGTCTTTTTCTGACACTTTTAGCTCTAAAAACATTATATCACTAAAAAGGTCACGTAAAAAGGTCATCTTTAGGTCACCGTAAAAGGTCATTTTATAATGCGTCTGCACCATACAGTTTTATAGCCATTTTACGCACTAAACGATTACTATTACGTTTAACTGTACTTTCCCCACAATGTATCTGATTAGCGATCTCATCAGTATACATCCCGTTAAAATATCTCAAATAAATAATATTTTCGTATTCATCCCCATGTATGGTAGCTAAGGCACTTTCTATTTCTAGAATTTCCTTTTTATCACGATCCAGTTTCATTTCTAACTCTAGTATTTTAGCTTGTTGTATTTCCTCTGGGGAGAGTCTTACTCCTTGACTAATAGTAAACTTAACAATATCCTTAGATCTTCTTGTAACCTGTTCTATATTGAGATCCTCAATATCTTTTTCGTATTCTTTAATATTGATCTTTAAAATAGGATAAGCTCTAAGTCTAGCTTCTGTTTGTTTGAATATATTTCTTGGCTCTTGCTTTCCTGCTTTTATTCCCGCTTGAACCGCTTCTCTTATAGCTGCATGTATGTCAATATTTACTTTAGCTTTACTCAGTTTTATCACCTCTTAATTTCAGCATTACCTCATTCGCTACGAGATTGATTAATTTTTTTCTTGATTCCATACTGTATATTTTCTCAGCATCTACTATACCTCTATACTCTTCATTCAGTTTCTTGATCTCTTTAACTTCTCTGTTCTGTCTCCACAGCACGTACCATAGCCAAAAGCAGGTTATTGTTAATATTACACATAATATATCTAGCAAATTATCACGCTCCTTTTAACTACTCTAATCACTCCAACTATCCGAAAATTCCAGATAGTTCACTCCTCCACGATCTCCATTATTCCGTCTACTATATAATCTAAGATACTATCATCTATACAAACTATCATTCCGTATTCTTCCATAATTTTCTTTTTTCTCTTTATTATTTCGTTCTTAACTTTATCTCTTTTAGTTTCAAACACATTGATACCTTCTGCTAGTTTTGTGAAGAAAGCACTTCTGCAATTCGGGAGACATAACTGCAAAGCACAAGAACCACAATTTACATTTCTTTCAGTTACCATACATGCCAAACAATCTGAGTTTATTGCTCTAGTTCCAATAATTAGTCTTTCATATATTTCTTCTTCGCTATATCCCTGTTTTTTATAAAACTCCACAGCAGTTTCAAAAACCTGTTTCGGAGAAGGTTTTAATTCAGTCATTTTGTTCACGCTCCTTGTTTAATTCTTCTAGACCAACCCACCCCATTTTATAATTACAAGGATTGCACTTATTAAAAAAACATTTTATAGCTCCTATACAATCTTTTAAAACTGCATTGCTTTGTCCTGTTGTTAAATACTTAATTTCCTTAGTGTCTTTAGGTTCTTCTATTTTTCCTCTATATTCCCAACCCTCAGCACCGTCATATTCAGAACGTTCTAAATAGAAATCGTCTCCAACTATAACTAAATCAAGAGCTACTTCTGGACTTCCAAACCCATCATCATATTCTGTATCTGCAACTTCTAAAAAATTTTCTAACGATATTTTAAATGCATTACAGCCTATCCATTTTATATCTTCTATGGTTTTTCCATGTTCTTTTAAAATTGCTATTGTTTCTTTAAGAAGATTAGTCATCCTTATTCCTCCTGTCGCACTCTGCTCGGGCTAAGATTGGAGAAGTAAAATAAGTTTTTCCTATATTAGCTCCAACAACCTCAAAAAAAGCTTCCGAGCTTCTAAATAAAGTATATTGAGTGGCAACACTATCATCACTAAAACTCTTTAAAACACTAACTCCAATTATCTCAAACTCTAATTCATCAACAATCCACTTTCTTTTAAATATTTCCTGGGCACAACATTCACATTCGCCTAAAGGCTCTAATAAACTGCTTATTCTCCATAATTTCTGCCCCAGTTCCAATTCACTCTCAAACTTCGCCACGACTTAGCCCTCCTTAACTTCATTTGCACAAGCAGCATATCCAGCAATGTCAATTAAAGTATCTTCCTTAAATTCTCCAGTTGTACATCTAGCTACTTTAAGTAAAATCATCATCATTGCTACGTCGCCAGCTCTCATTTCAAACCCTAAATATACTGACCATAACTCAGCTATTTTCTTAAAATTATCTGATACCGTCCCATAGTCTTGCTCTCTATCACCTAAGACATATTTCTTTGCTGTATCTAAAATTATTGATCTTTTTTCTTCCATCTATTCTTTCTCCTCGTCTAGTTTTCCCCACTGCTCAGCCATTGCCTTGGCTATTCCCGTGAAGGTTTTGGAACGTATTTTTGCTCTTTCTTTTGCTGGCAAACTTAATGTTTCAAAATGTAATTTACTGTCCGTCCTTCCTGATTTATGTTTTATTATTACAGGCTCTACCAGATTAGTTGGTTTTAGTTCCGGAAGTCCTTTCAGCCACAAACAAGTTGCTTTTCTCTCTTGGTGCCCGAATTGATATGGCTGTATTATTTGAGATGGTTTTTTATATCGTGTAGACATTATTCCTATTGGATTTTCAACTGCTATTTTTTCGCAATCTGCATTAATAAACTTCATAAAAAACTCAATCGCAGCTTTTCTTTCTTCTTGGATATCTGGAAATCTTTTAGCATATTCTGGTTTATAATATTTATTTGCCGCAACAGTAAGTCTTGTGCAAGGCGGAAAAGCAAGTATCATATCCCACTTTAAAACGCTATGTTCTTTACAATCTTGCGCCCAAAAGTCAAAAGGCGGTTCTAGGAAAAGCAAGACATCTCCTTTAATATGCCATTCTGGATGACCTCCGCTACATGGTTCTATGTCACAACTATAAGCTTCATGACCTAGCTTTCTAAATTCGATAGTTACTGCTTGCGATTCTTCGCATGCTACTAATATTTTCATTCTCATTACTCAGAGTAAACGTACGTTTTAGCGGTCGACCAAACCTCTACTCCTTTCACTTTTTAGTTTTCTATCTTTAGCGTCCTAAAAACAGAAATCTTAACTATTTTATATATCTTTTTACACTTTTTGCAGTCATGATATGCATGATGGTATATCTTTAACTTAGTTAGTTCAAATTCTTCTTTTACAGCAAGCTTTGGAATATACCCACAATGCGGACACTTAATCATCGCTGTTATCCTCTCTACGTTTCCAGGCTTTAGTATCTTCCAAGTTAATATCAAATTCATATAATAAATCATTTAATTTTTCACTATACTCATAAGGACATCCCTCTTTATTAAGATATATTATTGTTTCCCCTATTAACTCTATAAGTAATTTTTTAATAGCCTGACATTCTTTACATTCCATTTTTCATCATCTCCTCAATAATCTTCTCCGCAGCTTCAAAGTTAAGTCCAAACCTACACCTTAACTCATCTGTATACTGTCTAGTACAGTTTTCGTAATTACACATCTGGCATAAGTTAAAATCACCGCTTGCGTAGTCTAGATATGTGAATTTCTTGAATATTTTCATTAGGGTTTTTATTGCGTTTATGGGGTTCATGGATCTATTTCCTCCATACAACAATCACAGTATAAAACTTTACCGCAGTTAGGCTTACATTGATTTTCTTCTAATTTCTCATATTCCGCCTTCATGTGATTCGCAAACTTATAACCCATATGTTTTTCTATGCACGTTATAGCTTCATCAAAATTCATAATAGTTTCATGTTTACCATTTATTGTAATTACTGGCATTAAATCACCTCAATTTCAACTGTTACACTTCTGTTACGTTAAGTAAAACACCGTTCAACCTTTATTTTATCTGACTTCATGATTAATTTTTTACTGTTACGTTAAATTCTCTCTATTCTCCCCTACTTTTTCCTATACGTGTACACATACATATAAAGAATAATAAAAGAAGTGTAACAGCGTAACAGAACACTTATGAATATAGAGTTTCATTGAATTTAATCATGTTACGCTAGATTCATTTTTAGCGTAACTGAGCGTAACATAGCGTAACACCTAATTTTTACCAAATATTGTTTTTGTTACGCTTAAGTTACGTTTAAAATTTCTTTAACGTAACATTCACTGTTCCGCACGTTTATTGACTCTCTCTAACCTTCTTGTTACGCTGTTACGCTTAAATGATTAATTTTATTATTTTATGAAATGTCTTTTTAATTTCCCGTTTTCTGATCTTTTAGGTACACTTTCAAAGTCAAATTTTTTACAAATATCCCTCGAAAAATTTCTTTGTTCAGGTATATTTTTAATATTATTTTGCTCACACCAAATTTTAAATTCAGTAAAATGATCATTTATTGGTTTGTTTTGAAGCTCTTCAACAGATATTTCAGTATCTAAAACCCACTGCAAAGGATAAGTATTTTCCATTTGATATAACTCTAGTGCCTTTTTGACCTTCTCAGATTCGGTAAATTTACCTTGTTTCATTAACCTTTTATAACCTCTAATAGCAATGTTAAGTACATAAGACAAAGCTTTGTCTGTAGTAACTTCATCATCAATATTAGGGTTAAAATCCTCATCCTGAGCACTAAAAACAGCATTTAAAGGGACAAGTATTAATGTTCTATAAAAACCATGGGATTTGTCTGAAACATGAGGTATTTTATTAGTAGAAAAGATTAATTTAGCATAGTTTATTAATGTAAATGGATCTTTATTTTTTCGCTCTACTGTTACCGCTTCACCACGAGACAAACTTTTCAGTTTACTTGAATCTTTTATATGAGTATGAGGAATGTCATCACCGATATTGACTATTTTATGTTCTAATTCTGCTGTTTTAAATTTATCTTCAAGATCTTTGATAGATAGTGTAGAATAATTGTTTAAACCTGTAAAATGTCTTATTAGGCGCAAGATTGTACTTTTACCATTAGATCCTTCACCAAATAGTATAAAAAGTTTCTGAAAGCGATTGTTTTTAATTAAAATGTACCCTAACATTTCCTCAAAAAGATTAATTAAAGCTCTATCATAACGAAACACTTTCTGAATCATTTTATCGACTGACTCATGATATATTTTAGGATCATATGAAGCGTTTACTTGTTGAAAGTCAATTACTTCTGAGGAGTGAGAAAGAAGTTTCATGTTTTTAAGATCCAATCTACCATTTTTAAGGTTAATAATATACTCGTGTTTTTCAGGTTCACGAATATAAGAGTTTATTCTAATCCAGTCCATGACTTCATTTCTAGCTGTTATTTTTGAAGTAGGGTACAGTTCGATTATTTTCTTTAAAATCTCACTCTCACCAATGACATAAGTACCATCTTTGTAAATGTAAATTTGTTTCTTATATGAAACTATCTTCATTTCTTTCATGAGATACTCGCCCATGATGTTATGTTTAAAAACGTTCTGACCTTTTTCATTGACTTCAAACCAAGGCGTCATGAGCTCTTGATTTTCAACGTCCGGATAAGCTTCTTCACGGCTCAATAATTTTAGCTCGCTTTTAGGTAAAGGTTCATCGAATATATAATTGTTAATTAGTCTTAATATTTCTATTGCTTCATTGTAGTTAAAGTCTCTTTTTGCTAGATCTATTTGATATTCATAAAGAGCTTGGTTACGTCCATCACCTTCACCCATACCGCAGAATTTCCAACGATTCTGTCTTAGAGGTCTAAGCCATTTTGGTAGTTCTTCGAGTTGATCCCAGGGATCGTTTTTAATCCACTCACGCCATACACCGTTAAGTTTTATAGCTACTTGAGATTGTTTTCCCCAGCTTCGATAATCTACAGACAACCCAATAGCAGTATTACTTTTGATTTGATTTTTGAGGGGTTCAGTAGTTTTAAACCAGAAATGACGACCTTTTGTAGTTTGCATTATTCTACATTTAATTTTTTCTTTGTTGATTAGTTCAGTTAGTTTTTCAGCTTGAACCATATCATCTATATCAATAACGACGAAGGGTTCTTCTATTTTTAAGCCCAGATTGGGGAAGTTTTTTACTTCATCAAAATAATAAGTATCCCAAGCTATAGGGGCTTTTGTAGGTTTTAATTTTAAGAAGTTATCTAAATTAGTAATTCTAGAATTGATTGTAGTTGTTTCAAGCTCGTCACCCAAATACCAACACCCCCTGAAGCTTCTATTTCTCTTAAATGTTTATACTGTAAAGGGGTGGGTTCTTCCCCTTCTATCTTCAGTTCACAAGCTACAAATCTACCATTCCAGCAAATGATGAGGTCGGGGCGCCCTCGACGTTCGAAGGCGTTCCCCCATGTATTTAAATAATAGACCCCTGTTTCATCTAACCAGTTAGTGATTTCTTTTTGTATCGAGTTTTCTCGCTTGCTCATGCTTTCTTTTTAGCTGCTAATCTATCTTTAAATGACATTTTTTTAGGCTCTTCAGGAGCTTCTTTTTTTGTCTCTTTTTTGCTTGATTTTTTCTTCTCAAATCCGTCTGCAGAATCGATGTATTTTTTAATGTTTGCAAAAGTACCGCCTTTGGATCCTTCTCTGTGTTCTATTTCTGCTAATATGTAGCAATCTGGAAAATCCTCATAATCAATCTCATCTAAAGTCTGATCTTGTAGGGCTAGTCTGCCTAGTTTCGTATATATCCAATCTGCCGTTTCGTTTGGTTCATCGTCATTGTTAGTGAACATGAAATTCTCTTTCAGTGTGTTACCGTCTACGTCTTCATATATAACTACTAACTTATCAAATTCCTCATAGTTAGAATCGTCAACCTCTTTAATTCTTAATACTTGCTCACCAGCTGGAACTAGAGTAAATTTACCTTCAACTGCTTTTCTTATTGCCATTATTAAATAGCCTCCTTAATTTTATTTACTAATTTTACTGTTGGTGTTGTTTTTAAGTAATTTTGATATAATTCAGGATGATCGACTTGAAATGATTTACTATCAAATCCTCCATTTTCTAAGCGGACTTCCCATTCATATAAAACGCCTTCAACATTGATTTTTTTATCAGTACTTTTCATTTGAGATCTGAGTTCTTTTTTCAATTCTTCTTTTAGTTTTTTTAGTTTGTCTTCGGTTTCTTTACTTGCTTCTTTCTGGTTATCTAATTCAGCTTGTAAAGGCTCGATAGCTTTTAATAAAGAATTAATTGGATCCTCTTTACTTACTTCGACTTTTTGAGTTCTAATCACATCAAGTATTTTCTTATCTTTCTTTTTATCAAATTTGGGAGATATCCCAGTCACTATATGTTTTTCATGCCAATTTAAAACTTGTTCTATATGACGTTCAAAATTAGGGTACTCTTGCTCAAGTGAGTAAGATAATACAAAAGTGTTTTCGGTGTTTGGGGTAAAGTTTTCAGGCGCTGCATAATCTTTGTCTTCTAAGATCGTAAGTACTAGACTGAAATTATCTATTTTATCAAGCCAAGCATATAAAGCGGCTTGAATTTTATAATAGAATGGAGCATTTAAAACACCGTTTTTATACCAATCTTCCGCTCTTTTAGTGGTTTTTAATTCGTATATTCTGTTAGGTATGCGACAATCCCACATACCACCTAAAATAGGCTCATTGTGATAATGGTCATATCTTAATTGCTGTACTGTTTTACCAAACCACTCGTCAGGAGTTTTGATTTTGTTTTTACCAAAGAAATAACGCTTATCAAGATATTCAATAATTTTAGGTTCAATGATTTTGCCAGCTTTTGTGTAAATATTGTCCTCGAATGGTTCTTTATAAAATCCAGTCATATCACACCATACTTCAAAAGGCGTTGACCATGGGTTTAGCTCTAGTATTGCTGCTAAACGTGTACCTGTTATTTTTTTAGGTTTCTTAAGTGGGTCTTTTAAGACAATACAGTCATTTACAATCTCGAAATTAGGCAGCGTCATTGTCATCTATTAACTCTCCTAACGCTTCAATTATTTCTTCTGCTTGTTCTTTGGTTAACTTCTTCTTAAGTTCTTTTCTAATTTCTTCAGCTGCTTCATTTTCCCCAGCTTCTTCAAGCATATCAAGACCCATATAGATAGATTCTAATTGTTCCTCTGTAGCTGGTTCTTTTTTAGTCTTTTTAATTTCTTGTTTAACTTCTTCTCGTGCTTCTGGACTCGTGTATTTTGGCTTAATGTCTTCTTCGTCGTTTTCCGGATCCATATTTTCAGCAACTAAGAAATTATTGGCTACGAAGTATTTAAAAGCACCTGTAGCAGCTTTATATATTCCTTTATCGCCCATGTCTGCGCCCATTCCAGAATTAGTGTAGATTTCTGATTCCCCTGTTTCGGGGTCTTTGATTAAATATTCATATTTGACTTTAACCATGTTCATTTTGTCTGAGATAGAACCTAAGAATTCTGCTTCTAACTCATTACATTTAAAATCTAATCCCGCTTCAGATAATGCTTTTTTGAAGTTGTTTTTGTATTGAGACTCAGGAATATATTTGTAACCTTGATTTTTGTTTTTACCTGTTTTTTCCCATTCACATTTATTTAAAACATCTCTTAACATCATTAATTTTTCATTCAAACCACTAACTTTTTTTGCTGTTGCCATTTTCTTTTTTCTCTCCTTTTTAACTTTTTCAGGTTTAATACCTAAATAGTCATTAATTCTTTTTTGTGCTAAATCTATATACCATTGACGATCTAGTCTTAATGTTTGTGGATCTTCTATGTCCGCTGGACTATAATTTATGATTTTGCATTTTTCAGGTAAATTTGCTATTTTGTCTTTTCTGTCTTGTTCAATTTTTACTTTTTTAAGTGTGCCATAAAAATCATCTTCAGTTGCAAAAACTCTATTGACATTTTGTACTTGAATCAAATTTCTACCACGTTCCCATTCAACATAATCATAAGTACTTCCAGCTTTACAAATAATTTGGAATTTTTCTAATTCAGAACAATCATTAATAGTTAATTCTGGTGTTGTACCATAGAGGAAGTAATTTACTATAGCTTCTTGAACAATTATTAGACTGTTAGTCTGAAAATCTCCACCATGATAATTAGTAACATAAGCACCTTTAACTTCAACCTTGCCATAAGCGTTTAATAAAATATAATTGTTGACATCTTTCTGAACTATTTTTTTTACTTTTTCCCAACCCATTTGGAAGTTAGTACGCTCTTCCCATGATTTAATTATCGTTCTAATTCTTTCTTCTCTCGAAGATTCAAACCCAATTATTAGTCCGTCTGTATTGGATTGTATAAGCTTAAAAGAATCAACATATTCAAGTTTTTCAATGAGATCCACCAGATAAAGTTGACCACTTATACACACATGGTTAGCCATTTTGGGATCATATAAATTATTAAACTTCTCTTTCATGGCTCCATAGGTGCTGTTTAAGATTAGTTTTAATGCGTCTGCTGTAGTTTTATCACCTGAATTTTTAGCTTCAATTCTTTTGTTAAAAACTTCTTTATATGCTTCCGGATCCGGAACACTTCTACTTAAATATCCATTTTGAATCATGAGCGAAGGATAATAGCTTGTGACATCAATATGAACGATTTTAAAGTCTTTTGTGCTCTCAGCCTGGTAATGTTTAATTGCCCCGTGAAGTCCTCCCCAGGCTAAGATATGAGGTACTCCTGCAATGTCTGTCTCAAGTTTCTTTTTATAATCAACTTCTTTATAAAACTCTAAAATGTGAGTGTAATTGTTAATTTTTAAGTTGTCAGGAAACTCATAGACAAACTCATCATCATATTTTTTCTTCTTAGCTTTGAGATATTTTGAAGTTAGTTTGGGATTGGTAAGTTTCAAACTTTCTTCTAAAGAAATACCTCCCATTTCACCAACTGCAATTTTATTTTTTAAATAACTCATTCTTTTTTTAAGGAGTTCGCCAGCAGCTCGCACATCATACATACAGTAATTAATGGATTCTTTTAATTCTGCTTCTGTAAGTGGTCTATCAATATCAAATGAAATTTTACTTTCCTCTATACTTAAACCTAAGTTACCTTCAATTTCTTTAAGTCTTAAGAATACTTGAGTACCTAAGTCATCCATTAAGTCTACTTGTGAGTAAAGTAATTTTTCCCAAATGTTTTTAATAAGCGGATGTTCCCAACCTTGTTGACCTGATTTTATTATCCAGTCGTTTGCTTCTTTAACTTTCTCAGGTTCTTCACCATAATAGATAATAGTTTTCAGTATCCATTGATCATAATTTTTATTGTTATACCCAGCCAAAATCATTTTTTCATCATTTAAAAAAGCTCTTAATTCAGATAGGTTTTTGACTGTGTAAGATTTCATTTCGAAGTCATGTTCTGTTATCCATTTACCTATTACGACTATCCAATCATGTGCGAAAACTTCAATATCATACAGCCATATTTTGTTTAGTATTTACCCCACCTCCTTACGTTTTTCTAGTTCTTTGTCAATCCGCAAAATAACATTTTCTAATTGTTTTCCAGTAAGTGATTTATGGTCTGGGAAAAATACTCTTCCTTCTTCTTTAAGTAAACTCATAACTTCAGTTTCGTTAAAGTCTCGATGTTTCATTAATGCGTCCCATATTTTCTTTTCCACTGTTTTTTCAGTTTCAAATAAAATGTAACTGCATTTTTGTTTTTGTCCTATCCTGTGAATCCTATCGCATGCCTGTTCGAATATCTGACTACTTAAAGTAGGCTCATAAAAAATAATTGTACTGGCAGCATATAGATTAATTCCGGCGTTGGCAGTACGATACTGACAAATAATGACTTGAATGCCTTTTTCGTTTTGGAACTGCTGCCAAATGCTTTTATCTTTTTGATTACCATCTAAAACTACATATTTTCGTTTGAGCTTTTTAACTACAGTTTCAATATCTTTAATTGATTGTTTGAATTCTGCAAATATTACTAATTTGTCATTCCAATTCTCTAAGAAGTCTTTTAAAATTGTAGGTTTTTCACACTTTATTTTGTGTGCTTTACCGTCCGCATCTTTTAGATGACCAGAACATATTTGTCTTAATTTGACTAACCTTGATACCGCATTTTTAGCCTCTAAGTCCAATTCCTCAATATAGTTTTTAAGCATCTGTTTATACATAGCTTTTTCTTTTAGTTCTAGGTACTGTCTTTGAGGTGGTAATTTATCTGGCAAATCTAAACAATCTTCTTTTTTAACCGCATAAGCATGCGTATATATAATTTGTTTGAGTTCGTCTACGTTTTTATAGTAGCAAGGTTTAAAATATTCATTGAGAACGCAGTATTTCTTTTCAAATGCGGAGTATTTACCAAAAATACTAAAATGGAGAAAGCTGTATTGTGACCAAATTTCTTCCCAATGACTATTCCCTATGGGAGTGCCAGTTAAGATGTATTTGTATTTAGCTGTTTTTGCACATTTTAAAAGAAATTTACTACGTCTAGATGTTCTGTTTTTTATATAGTGACTTTCGTCTAAAATGATACAGTCCCAATTTTTAAAGAACTCTTCACGTCGCCACACCATATCATAATTTATAATTGTCATATGTTTTAAAAGAATAGATCTAAAGAAAGGTTTGAATAGTTGTATGTCATTAAACCATCCTTGAATTACTGGCTTGGGACAAACTACTAAACAATTTTTTATTTCACCTGACAAAAGTAGTTTTAATATGTGGGCTAGTGCACACAATGTCTTCCCTGTCCCTTGCTCCATGAATAAAGCAAAAAAGAAATTATATCCCATACGTTCAATAGCTTTTTCTTGATGTTTGCCCGGAACTATCCCTTTAATAAAATAGTTCATATGTCTATAGCATCACGGAAACCAAGGAACACTGGGAATCGGGGTTTTTCTTTACTGCCAGTTGGGAAGTATTTATATTTAACAAATGTGCCTAAAAACTCGTTTTGATTTTCCCAGATGTATTTTTTGGTCTCATCATTAAAACCGCTTCCAATTTCAAACTCCACACCACTTTTTAGATCTCTTACACTTAAAGCTCCTAGGGTGTCTTTACCTACTAGATTAGCCTTACAAGTACTTCTTTCTGTGTGCCCTAAAGCGTTTTTAGTGGGCTCATTTGCATTGTGCATTTGCTCTACAAAGCCGAGTATTTGTGCTTCACTGTCTTCAAATCGTTTTAGCTTCATTAGATAAGCCTCTTTTAATGTACTTCTACCGAATTTGTATAGTCCGTTTGGGTCTCTGAGCATTACTCCTTCATAGCCTTCTTTTAGGTATTGAGTTTCAATTTGTTGAACTTCCTCTACATTATGGACCCATTTATAAGGTAAAAAATTAATAGGTAGCCATTTTATCCTATCTGTAATGTATAAACACCTGTTTAAATAACCCAGATTCGGACATGTAAAATCATCAAATACCCAAAAAGTGAAATTTGGTTCTCCTTCGATAGTCATAACTCCACTGCCTGTACCTCTAAAACAAGTTGGATCGGTAGGGTCTCCTACGACAATTTCACCGTCAAAACCGTTATAAGCTGGATTACCTAATTTTCTTTGAACATATTTATTAGGGATAGGTTTTAAACTTCTGGAAAGTGCTACGCTGTCTTTAATTAGTACTCGTATACCGTCCAATTTTGGACTAGCAAGTAAAGGGAATTTTAATGTATTTATGTCTTTAATAGTAGCTGCTAACATTGGTTTAAAAGTCATTTTCTTCCTCTCTTTCTTTATTATTTTTCATCAGCCCTAGCGCCCCGAGCGCCTTAGTCACCGTCAACTTACTCACTATACAAGCAAGTAAAGCTTTATATCTGTCTTGGATGTCATCGTCGATGTCATCAATTGTGAACTTTCTAGCCACATACTCGAAGTCTTGAAGCGGGGGAAGCTCGTTTTCACTGTATTTCACTGTTTTGTTAAGCGAAGCTCTTCTGTTTTTGTGATATACTTTGCTGAGTTCTTTGTTCGCTTTAACATAACAAGCATTACTACAATACTTTTTCTGTTCACGCGAAGTTATAAAAACTACTCCGCAGATTTCACATTTCTTTTCTATCTTTTTGCTCTTTGATTTATTGTAAAAAAAATCTATTCTACACTCGGCATTACAGTACTTTTGACTTGTTTTTTCTGCCTTAAATCTAATACCGCAATTTTTACAAATACGTAGCATTTTTGACACCTTTCAAGTGTTCATGTTATAATTAATAATGATTATTTGTTTAGACTTCACTTTGCTTGCCGGCAGTGGAGTCTTTTTCTTTGCTGCATTTACTTATCGCTAGCCATTTTCTAAAATAATGTCTCAATATTACTTCTAGCTTTTCAAGGCACTTGCCGCAAATATAATCATCGTCATATCCTAACAAGCCTTTTGTTTTCTCACAGAACATACATTTCTCTTCCTCTGATTTACACGGTTCTGGCTCACACATGTTGCAGTCTGTCATTAAGCAACCTCCTTCCAACCTTCTAGATTTTTACCAAGGGCGATCATAACGCCTTTATAAGTTTCATACACCTTGTTTACAAATAGCTTTCCAGTAACCCCTCTAACTTTTAAGCGGTATTCTCCACACTTTGTTTTAGTAATTGAAGCAGTAGCACCATACCAACCCTTGTAATAAGTTTTCATATTTTAACCCTCCTTTCTCCTACACTTCTGGCATAAATTCTGCGCTTTCGGCTTCTTAAACCACTCAAAACCGCAGCACTTGCATTTGTATTCTACATAACCAAGTTCGTTTAAAACTCTTGCTGTGTTTGCTTTTACTGTCATTTCTTCACCTCACAATACGGACACACATAATTCTTAACTTTTAAGCATTTGCTTACTGACCAGATGAGTTTACATTTTGTGCATTGTTTTTTCATTTGTGACCTCCAATCAACGATCGAAGCACAGCGTTTTCATTTTCAAGTTCGTCAATACGTTTTTTCAGTTTAACTTTATCGCCACTGCGATCAAAATACTCATCTATCTTTTTAACAATAGGCGAGGATCCGTTTATTAAAAAATAAAGACAATAGTCTTGATTGTTTAGTCCTACACGCTCAGCAATTAAATCTATTACATCAGTGGCAGCTTGCCACCACTTATCATATCGAGCAGTGGTTTGATCTTTGAAACGCAGTTCGTCCCTAAAACTGCTGATTGTAGGCATTTCGATTTTTTCATAATAGCTAACTGGTCTATCAAAATTACTTATGTACTCCATTTATCTACCTCCAACTCCAAGCAATAACGTGCGCCGTAAAATAAGCCGTAGCACACCAGAGAAAGCCGTAGAATATAACATATTGTATTTTTCTGTTTTGCTCTTTGCGTTGTTCTCTGATTAGTTGCAGTTCTTCTTTTAATGTCATGCTGTTGCTCCTTTCGCGTTAGTACTTTCTCTTGCTTCTAAATATCGTTTTAGAGCGTCTTTTTTACACCTCAGGTCTTTCCCTTTGGTAAATAACTTAAAAGCTTCTATACCCCCACATTCTGGCGCTATTTTAAACAGATCTCGCACTGCTGCTGATGATATTTTTAAATAGTTTGCTACCATTTCAGCGGTTAGAATGTCGGGTAACTTATCAAATTCTGAATTCGGCTGGAGTAATTCCAGTTCTGTTTTAAGCTGCTCTATTTCTGTTTGCATGCCAGAAATCTGGTTAGCCGCTTGAAGTAATAGATCTGCTATGTTTTGATTCATTTTGTCACCTCCGTTTTATGTAAAACTTTTTCTAAAACGCCTCCTGTGTTATTATTATGTAAAGAAAGGAGGTGCTAATTTGGCTAAAACTGGTGAAAAACCGGGCAAAGGTACTTATTTGTGTACAAAGTGTGGGCAAAGAGTTGTTTTAGACGACACTACTGATACCTTACCGCCTTGCCCTAAGTGCAACAACACGGATTTTATTAAAATTTAGAATGTTTAACTGAAAAAGGTATTCCTAACCACATGCGCCAGGTTGCGAAGTAGCGTTCGCCGCTTGGCGTACTGTATTTTGTTGAATACTTAAATGGTAATAGTTGTTTTAAGTACCAAAGTATTTTACTCACCATCTCACCTCCTTAGAAAGATTTTTTTGTTTGTTATACTTCTTTAAATAAAGACATTTGACCAAGTACTTTTTTACGATGCTTATTAACCTTTTTCATAGTGTTACTGAAACCACTATGTGATTTCTTGATAGAATCATAAACCTTATTAACATCATGAATATCATTGCATTTTTCTAAATACACCAAGGCTCTTCCGTCCTTATCTTTAACAGCAAATATTTCACGTCTACCGTTTTTATCTTTAACACTAGCCGCTATTCTGTTAGCTAATCTACCCAAATCCTGTTCTATGAGTTTTTCCATATCAACTAAATAATGAGGACGAATTTCTTCAATTAATTCTTGTTTACTCATCTTGGGTCTATCCTCGAATTTTTCCACTATAACTTGTCTTGCTTTCTTAATAAGGCTCAACTGAAAACCTCCTTTTTACATTTGAATTTGTAACCATCATTTTAATTTTCATTAAATTATTAATTGCTTCATCTAACATACCTAAATTGATTTCATATTCATCACTACCACCAATTAAAGAATCTAGCCAAATTTCTATATCTTCTTTATCAGTTGAAACCACGCTAGGTTTGAATATAGCTTCATGAATTTCACTACTTATTTTCTTTTCGTTTCTTATTTTCGGTTTTGCATTTTTTTCTTTGACTAACTGCAATACTCTAGATCGTGTAGGTAAGTCATCATTTTCTCTGGCTTCGGCTTTGACTTGTTCCACTATGTCTTTGTTGTTGGCTAAGGTTTCGAAGCGATTTACCTGGTCTTTGTTGAAACCTAAGTTTTGTATTACTTCAAGTTTTGGTTTAACTGAAGTTCCAGAATCAAATTTCGTATCAGTGCGTCTTTTGAAATTTTCGCTTTTTCTATCTCCACCACTATCTTTAGGAAGCTCTTTAAACAAATCCCCTAGCCTAACTTCTGCGTCTATTAGAGCCTCACTTAACATTAAAGCTTCTTCTTTTTTCTGATTCCTAACCTGTTCGGCTAACTCTAATTTGTCTATAGCTCTAATTTCAGCTCTTACGGAAACTAATTTTTCTCTACCAACCAAAACAAATTTTGTTAAATCTTCAATATTAGTAGGTAAATTGGAATTGATTGTTGTTATTTCATTAATTTAGATCACCTCCTTGGATTTGTAGCGTATTCGCGACAGTTTGATTAAAAAAAATTTCATAAGATTCTAATACTGATAAATTAAGAATATTAACCAACATTCCTGCTTCTTCAATAGTAATAGGACAATCGCCATTTAGTTTTCTGTAAATTGTACTTTGATTACGTTCCATTAAATCCGCCACTTCTTTAATGTTAAATCCTTTTTCTACTATCTTACCTTTTAATTTATTAAGATTTACTGCTATTTTTATCACCCCCTCTTTGTCGCGGATACGATATAAATAAAATATACACTAGGTTTTGTTGCATGTCAATAGTTTTTTTCGCGCATCCGTAATTTTTTTGTTTTTTTTGTGTTATTTTGTTGCATTTTTGCGAAACTGAGGTTATAATGTTTTTATTAAGACCAAGTGGAGGTTTTGTTTATGAATATGGATATACATGAAAGAATTAAACAAAGAAGAATAGACCTTGATCTTTCTGCAGACGATGTTGCTTTAAAACTAGGCGTTTCTAGGGCAACAGTATATCGTTATGAATCAGCAGAAATAAAAAACATGGGAATTGATAAAATCGCACCTCTTGCAGAAGCTTTAAACACAACCCCATCCTATTTAATGGGTTGGACAGATGACCCTACCAATTATGATGACCCTGATTTAATAGCAAGCTTAAGAACTGATATTTTAGAACATTTTAATGGTAATGTAGAAAAAGCATACAAAGCACAACGAGCTATTGAAGAGGATAATATAAAAAGAAAGAATATGGCAGAAGCTGGTTTAGCTTGCGATTCCTTGCCTTTAGAATTTGAAATTTTAGGATTTGACGCAAACAAAAAACCATTACCTTTGTTTTTTCGTATGGCTGAAGAACTAACAGAAGAAGACCTTAAAGAAATTGAAGCCCTAATGAAATTTAAAATTGAAAGACATAGAAAAAAAGCGGAGGACTAAAACGAATTGGCAGATATATCTAATGCATGGGATGAAGCAAGAAATGTTATAAAAGAACTGGATATTAAACGTTTGCCCATAAATCCTTTTGAAGTAGCAAGTAATTTAAACATAATATTAGAGCCATATTCTATATTTGAATGTTACACGCCAAATATAATCAAAAAATTGCGAGACAAAAAATGCGAAGCAATAACATCGAAAGATATTGGTACTGGGGAATACCATGTTCTTTTTGACGATGTTTCTATTAGAGCCGATAGATTAAATTTCACAATCGCACATGAAATAGGGCATATTAGATTAGGGCATTGTGAAAAGTTTTATAATAACTATACCTGTTTAGAAGACTTTATACATAAAAATTATTCAGAAGAAAAAGATGCTGACAATTTTGCTGCCGAATTACTCCGTTCCCCTTTTCTTCTTATATTAATAGGTGCGAAAAATTTTTATGATATTCAAGACATATGTGATGTTTCATATAAAGCCTCTCTTGTTGGCGAACGTCAAATTAGAACCATATTACCCGCATACAATATACCTAGGTATGTTAGCGTATTTAAATTTTATATTGATCAATTTTCAGATTTTATACATGAGAGGTATTGTGAAAACTGTGGGTATAAATTCATAGGTAAAACTATAAAAACCTGTATAATGTGTGGTTCTGAAAGTATTCCTTATCATATTAATAAAGGTTATATTCAAACGCTTGAATACCATAAAAGAACAACTATGGTGAATACAAAAACAAGCTAATTTTTTAGATATTAATATACCAATGAGGTGAAACCATGGCATACATATTCAAAAAAAATAATAAATGGGCATTTAGAATAGACATAGGCAGGGATCCGCTCACAGGGAAACGTAAGCAAAAATCTAAGCAGGGTTACCGAACTGAAAAAGAAGCCATTAATGCGGCCACTTTAATGGAAGCAGATTTATTAAATGATACTTATGTAAATGACACTAATATAACTTTTGAGAAATACGCTGCTGAGTGGCTAGAGATTTATAAGATCAATAAAAAGCTTAGTACTGTTCGCATACGTGAGTTTACTATTGAGCATTTAAAAAAGTATTTCAAACACTTTAAAATGCAGGAAATAACTAAACGCATGTACCAAAAAGCTCTATTAGATTTTTCTAAAAAGTATTCTCATAGAACGACAATTCTTTTTCACAGTCTAGCAAAAGTAATTTTTAGGGATGCAAAAGGATTTGAAGTAATTAAAACAGATCCAACTGAACACAGCAAGATCCCACAACAAAAAATCTCTTTAGAAGAAATTGAAAACAACATCCCCAAATTCATGGAAAAAGATGAACTTTTAAAGTTTTTAAAAACAGTAGAAGAGTATTATAGTTTTGAGGATTATGTTGCTTTTTATCTCCTAGCGTTCACAGGACTTCGGATAAATGAACTTTGCGGGCTACTATGGGATTGTGTAGATTTTAAAGAAAACAAAATCACAATTAAAAGAAATTTGTTTTCGCGTCGAGCAGTAACTTCTTCTTACGAACTGACCACGCCAAAAACAAAAACATCTATCAGAACAATAGATGTTTACTATAAAGCGATGGATTTGTTAAAACTACATCAAAAAAACCAAAATATTGAAAAAATGCAACACAGAAAGACTTGGAACAAAAGACATGATTTTGTTTTTACTTCTAAAAAACAAAAAGGAATGCCGGCATTAGACCGAAATTATTATTCTAAAATGAAAATATCATTAAGAAAAGCTGGTTTACAAAAGCATTTTACCCCTCACAGTTTAAGACATACACATACCTCTCTGTTGGCAGCTGCAGGACGGGATCTATACGAAATAATGGAAAGATTAGGGCATTCCAACGATACAATAACACGAAATATTTATTTACACGTTACTCAAGAAAAAAGAAAAGAAGTTTCAGACAGCTTTGCAAAATATTTAGGACTTTAAAAAAAATCTGGTGCACTTTTTGTGCACCTTTCGCTATTTCTAATCATGAGAACCCTTTATATTAAAAGGATTTATTAAGGGTATTCAGATATTCTTATAATATATCTATTCCACCAAAAAGAAAAGTTTATTTTTAAAATTTTTCTAAATTCCAAATGAAAATATCTTGTCTAAAAATGAGAATTGGGCAGGAATATTTTTATTTTTTGTAGAAAGTTCAAAGTATTGATGTCTAATTTCTGTGCAAAAGTAAAAATATACCAAAATCATTTACCCTTTCCTATTTTAAGTTTTTAAACTTAATTCAAAAAAAGGAGAGCTTATTATGAAATTAGAAAAATATTTAAAAATCATAATCATAGTATTAATATTTGCTTTTGGACAAAGTGTAGCCTTTGCTGACGAAATTCTCTACAAAGAAGGCGATGATTCATTAGAAGTTGCTAAAATTCAGCAACAACTCAATAAACAAGGCTTTTACAAAAAAAGTATTACCGGTAAATATGATAAAAACACTACAAAAGCAATCAAAAATTTTCAAAAGGAAAAGGGACTCCCTAAAACTGGACAAGTAGATGAAACTACATACAATCTTATCTACAACAAAGAATCATCTATTAAAAAAGTTACCCCAACAAAAGACACTGATAAAAACTACAAAGGCAATAATGCCATTGTAAAAACAGCTAATAGTTATTTAAACACACCTTATGTGTTTGGCGGAGCAACTCCCAAAGGATTTGACTGCTCAGGATTTGTTATGTATGTCTTTGAAAAACACAATATCATGTTGCCAAGAACAGCAGATATCCAATTTAAAGCAGGTAAAAAAATAGATAAATCCAAATTAAAAGATGGTGATTTAGTATTTTTTACAACATATGAACCTGGTGCATCTCATGTTGGTATTTATTGCGGAAACAACAAATTCATTCATGCATCAACAAGCAAAGGTGTTATTATCACAGACTTAAACGGGCAATATTGGCAAGAAAGATATCTGGGAGCCCGCAGAATAAAAAATTAATAACTGAGGTGGTATAATGAAGGTAGCAGTAATTATGGGAAGCGATTCTGATTATCCGGTACTTGAGCCTTTAATAAAAACTTTAGAAGAATTCGGTATCGAGTCAGAAATATTAGTAGCTTCTGCTCATAGAACACCTGAAAAAGTACATGTATTTGCAAGTTCTGCAAAACAAAGAGGAATAAAAATAATAATTGCCGCTGCCGGTGCTGCTGCTCATTTAGCAGGAGTTATTGCCAGTGTTACTACACTGCCTGTAATAGGCATTCCTATTAAAAGCTCTGCTTTAAATGGCATGGACTCTTTGCTAAGCACTGTTCAAATGCCAGCAGGCATACCTGTTGCTACAATGGCTATAGACGGTGCCAAAAATGCAGCTCTTTTTGCAATTCAAATTTTAGCATTATCAGATAACAACCTAGCTGATAAGTTAGAAACTTATAGAGATAATTTAAAAATTGAAGTAGAACAAAAAAATGCTAATCTGCAAAAAAAATTAAATAAATAGAAACTCAAAGGAGCTTAATCTATGGCGAAAATGATATATGAAGGGAAAGCAAAACAAATTTTTTTAACACCTAACGAAGATGAATTACTAGTCTATTTTAAAGATGATGCAACTGCTTTTAACGGCCTAAAAAAAGGCACTATTGTTAATAAAGGCGAATTAAATAATAAAATTTCTTCTTTCTTTTTCAACTTACTAAACGAAAATAATATCCCAAATCATTTTATAAAACAAGTAGATGACAGAAGTATGCTTGTTAAAACTTTAAAAATAATCCCTGTAGAAGTAGTAGTAAGAAATATAGCCGCAGGCAGCCTTGCTAAAAGACTTGGCTGGGAAGAAGGTAGAGAACTGCCTACCCCTGTTATAGAACTCTACTATAAAGATGATGATTTAGGCGATCCTATAATAAATTACTATCACATTAATGTTTTAAATATTGCTACAAAACAGCAAATAGCTCAAATGGAAGAATACGCTTTAAAAATAAATACTGTTTTAAAAGATTTTCTTAAAGATAAAAATGTAGATTTAGTAGATTTCAAACTTGAATTTGGCACACACAAAGGAGAAGTAATTCTAGGTGATGAAATTTCTCCTGATACTTGCCGCTTCTGGGATTCTGCTACTAAAGAAAAACTGGATAAAGATCGTTTCAGAAGAGACCTGGGAAATGTGGAAGATGCTTATAAAGAAATATTAAACAGACTCACTGTTTAATATTAGGTATTGCCCCAGTTAAAAGGAGGAACCTATTTTGTTTTATGATGTAAACGAAGACAAGTTAAAAGAAGAATGCGGACTTTTTGGAGTATATTCTCATACAAAACCAATATCATTCTTAACTTATTTAGGACTTTATGCTCTGCAGCACAGAGGACAAGAAAGTGCTGGAATAGCTGTAACAAACGGTACTGTTACAAACGTAAAAAAAGCTCTTGGCTTAGTAGGAGATGTATTTAAAAATTGTTTGCCTGAACTTGAATCACAATACATTGCCACAGGACATGTTCGCTATTCTACAACAGGTTCTAATCTTGTAAGAAACACCCAACCTCTTCTGGTAAATTATTCAGGAGGTCAATTAAGTTTATCTCATAACGGTAATCTTATAAACGCCAATGAACTCAGAAAAGAACTTGAAAATGAAGGCTGTGTATTCCAGACTTCTATAGACAGTGAAGTAATAATAAACCTTATAGCCAGATCAAGAAAATCTACAACTGAAGAAAAAATAATTGAAGCTTGTCAAAAAATCAAAGGCGCCTTCTGTCTTGTAATAATGACTTTGGACAAACTTATCGCCATTAGGGATCCGCACGGATTCCATCCTCTTTGTCTTGGAAAAATTGAAGATGATTTTGTAGTATCTTCTGAATCATGTGCTTTTGATACAGTAGGCGCTGATTTTTTAAGAGATATAGAGCCTGGTGAAATGGTTGTCATAGATAAAGATGGTTTAAAATCCTATAAAAACAGCCTGCAAGGCACTTTAGCAAAATGTTCTTTTGAATATGTATATTTTGCCAGACCAGACAGCAACCTTGACGGACAAAATGTCTATGAAGCCAGAATGAATTTAGGAGCAACCTTATTTAAAGAAACCAACATAAAAGCAGACATCGTAATTTCTGTTCCTGACTCTGGAACCCCTGCAGCTATAGGCTACAGCAAAGCTTCTGGAATTCCGTATGTAGAAGGACTATTAAAAAACAGATATATAGGCAGAACCTTTATTCAGCCTGACCAAAAAAACAGAGAAGCAAGTGTACACCTAAAACTAAATGTAGTAAAATCACTTGTTAAAGACAAATCCATTATTATGGTAGACGACTCTATTGTACGTGGTACAACAAGTGCCAGATTAATCAACATGCTTCGTGCTGCAGGAGCCAAAGAAGTTCATATGTGTATATCTTCTCCTCCTGTTTTATTCTCTTGTTATTATGGAATAGATATAAACCAGGGAAAAGAACTTATAGCAACTGTCAAAACTAAAGAAGAAATCCGCCAATTCATAGGGGCTAATTCTTTAAACTATATCTCTTTAGAAGGACTGAAAAGTTCTATCGAAAACACAAAAACATGTACTCTTTGCGCGGCTTGCTTTGATGGCAGATATCCTACTGAAACTCCTTGCGAAAAAAACAATAAATTTATATTTGAAGCTGATAAAAAATAATCCAAATAAGACAAAATTGGATTTAGAAAAAGATAAACACACATCTACTTCACTACAAAGAAGCACAGTTACGTACAGCAAGTACGCTCCTGTACTTCTTTGTTTTTTTAGCTCGCACATGCACATTTCTCTTTTTTTAAATCCAATTCGAGTGATTCCAGTTTTTCGAAAAATTTAATTCTTTAAAGAAGGAAAGCAAATAAAAATGGCGAACATGAAATAGATATATTCTTATATGATTTTAAATTACTAAAGGAGAAAAATGTCCATGACAGCTAATCCTAAAATTAAAGATAAACTTTTAGACCAATTATTCCAAGCAATACTCTCTTTAAAAACAGAAGAAGATTGCTATAAATTCTTTGAAGACATTTGTACAGTAAATGAACTTAAAGCATTAGCTCAAAGACTAGAAGTTGCTATAATGCTTCACAAAGGTTATATTTATGATGATATAGTCGCAACAACAGGTGCCAGCACAGCTACCATAAGCAGAGTAAAAAGATGTTTAAACTATGGTGCTGACGGCTATAAACTAACTTTAGAGAACTTAGGCTTTAATAAACAAGATAAAGAATCTAAATAGAACTTTTCTGGAGGAAGAAATGACACATAATTTTTTACCTAAAATACCTTATGGCACAAGCGATTTATTACCTCGCGAAGCCAGTGAAAAAAGAAATATAGAAGCATCCTTAGCCAAACTTTTTAGATCCTGGGGCTATGAAGAACTTGTCTCCCCTACTTTTGAATTTTTAGAAACATTCACTGCCGGCTCAAGTAACGATATGTCTCAATACTCTTTTAAGTTTTTTGATAAAGATAACAGAGTTTTAGTCTTAAGACCAGACATGACAACACCTATAGCCAGAATAGTTTCTACAAGACTTAAAGACTCAAAATTCCCTATGAGATTTTTCTATCTAAGTAATGTTTTTAGACACGAACAAGCTCAAACAGGCAGAAAATGCGAATTCTACCAAGCCGGAATAGAACTACTGGGTTCTGATGATCATTCCTCTGACGCAGAAGTTGTCGCTCTGGCAGCAGAATCTCTTCTTAATTTAAAACTGACCAACTTCCAAATAGGACTTGGTCAAATTGAGTTTATCAAAGGAGTAATGCTGGAAAGCGGACTGCCGAAAATAATTTCTGCTAAAATAGAACAACTTTTAGTTAACAGAGACATTGTTGGCATAGAACAAACTCTTGATAATGTTGGCTTTCACCATGGTCTGTTCAAACTTTTAAAAGAAATACTTGAACTTCATGGCAAAGAAAGCGTTTTAGAGAAAGCTTACAATCTGGTACAAAATGATTTAAGCCGAAAAGCTTTATACAACTTAGCAGGTATACATACCTTACTAAAAGCATACAAACTTGAAGAATACATCAACTTTGATCTAAGTATAATCAGAGACTTTGACTATTATACCGGCATGACTATGGAAGCTTATACTCCTGGTCTTGGCTTCCCAGTGTTAGGCGGAGGAAGATATAACAACTTAACACAATCTTTCGGTTTCAACTGTCCGGCAACAGGTTTTGCTTTAGGAATAGAAAGAGTTATCCTGGCTCTGTTCAGACAAGGTCTAACTCCTCTCACCCAAAAGAAAGATGTTTATATAGCCTGGAAAAAAGGCAAATTGCCTGATGCCATACTTGCTGCTAAAGAATACCGCAAATCAAACTTAACAGTAGAAGTAGCTTTAGCAGAACAAACAAAAGAAGAAGCCTTCGAAATCAGTAAAAATTTCAAAGAATTTATATATCTCGAATAAAAAAACTAAGGTATTTAAAATACCTTAGTTTTAAATTAATAAAAGTTATCTTATAAATGATCAAGATGATTGATAACATTAAATAAAGGTTGTTTTTCCAGAAAAAGAATTAAATTTTCCACAAAAAACTTAATGGCTCTATCTTTATATGCAGGAGAAAAAGCAGCAACATCTGGTGTTATTATAACATTTGGCATATCCCACAAAGGACTATCTTTAGATAAAGGCATATCTTCAAAAACATCCAAAGCAGCACCTTTTATTTTTTTATCTTGCAAAGCCTTTATCAAGTCTTCTTCAACAACAATTTCTCCGCTAGCAATACTAATAAAATAAGCTGTAGGCCTCATAGCTTCAAAAATTTCTCTATCTATTATTCTTCTTGTGCTTTTTGTTAAATTAAAATTAGATAATACAAAATCACCTTCTGCAACAGCTCTTAAACAACTTTTTCTGTCTAACCTAAACACGTGATCTATAAAAAGTTCTGTATTTGTTATAGTATTTGTAACAGCAGTAACGTGCATACCAAAAGCCTTAGCTTTTTTAGCAATAACCCTATTAACATAGCCCAAACCAAGCAAAACTAATGTTTTATTGCAAATTTCTTCAAGTATAATCTCGTTTCTTTCCCAATTATGGTTTTGTTGTGCTCTGGCAAAAAAATTCAGACCTCTACTAAGACCAAGAATCATAGCCATAACATGTTCTGATATTGGAACCTCTCCGCTTCCTTTAGAGTTCGTTATAATTATATCACTCAACTTTGTTCCAAAATCAGACAACTCATCGTTTGGACCAGAAAAGAATACATCATCTGCTCTATGGCTCAAAAAATGAATCCATTTTAAGCGAAGGTTTTTTCTATTTAAAATTTCTTGGGGATAAGAATCTTTCACTAGCAAGATATCGGCATCATCTATGTATTCCAATACCTCATCTTTACTTTTTATAATTACTTCGATATAGGGATTTACATCTTTTATAATATTTAATTGATTTTCAGACAACCTTGTTAAAGATAAAATCTTTGTATTAGGAGCCGGCATAATATACACCCCTCACATAAATCAATATAAATTATAGTACATAATATAATTCTGCATCTAAAAAGTAAACTCCTTTTGTTTTAAATAAATTATTGACTTACCATATAGGTTATGATAAAGTGTTAGCATGGTAGCACTTTAAATCACTAAAGAAAAGTAGGAGATACACATGACTTTAAACGATATGAACTATTTAACAATTGCACTTCCAAAAGGAAAATTATTTGAAAAATCACTTGTATATTTAAATAAATTAGGTTATGCAACACCAGACTTAAGTGAAAAATCACGAAAACTGGTTATAACAAACGAAGAAAAGAAAGTTAAATTCATCATCACCAAAACAACAGATCTGCCTACTTATGTAGAATACGGGGCAGCAGACATAGGAATAATAGGCAAAGATGTTCTATTAGAAGAACAAAAAGATGTCTACGAACTTTTAGATTTAAAATTTGGCTTTTGCAGAGTAGTTGTCGCTGTTCCTCAAGCCTTAAAACAAGAAAAGTTAAACGATTATGCACATCTTAGAGTTGCAACTAAATACCCTAAAATAGCAGAAAACTTTTTTCATAGTGTAGGAATTCAAATGGAAATAATCAAATTAAACGGTTCTATCGAACTTGCTCCAATGGTAGGACTTGCTGAAATGATTGTAGATATAGTAGAAACAGGTCAAACACTAAGAGAAAATAATTTAATAGAAATTCAAGAAATATACCCTACTACAGCTAGATTCATAGCAAACAGAGCCAGTTTTAAAATGAAATTTGAAAGAATAGAAACTTTGAAAAATGAGCTTAAAGCTTTAACTGAAGAGTTTGAAAGCGAGGCGAAAAAATAATTGCAGATATTTAATAGTAATGAATTAGATAAAAACGAACTTAAAAAAATACTCCAAAAACCTATGCTTGATGAAGTAACACTGGGCGAAGGAGCTAAAAATAAAATAAAAGAAACTTTTGGCAAAGAAATGACTGCCCAAGAAGTTGTTAAAGAAATCATCTTAAACATAAAACAAAAAGGTGATGAAGCAGTATTCTATTATACAAAAATTATAGATAATACCGAGCTTAATAAAGATACTTTAGTAGTTAGCGAAGCAGAAATTAACGCAGCTTTCAGCAGAGTATCACCAGACCTTTTGGATGCAGTAAAAACAGCAATTGCCAATGTAGAAAAATTTCATGTAGAACAACTGCCAAAATCATGGTTCACAGAAAGAGAATTCGGCTCTTTGCTTGGTCAAAAATACACTCCTGTAGATAGAGTAGGAATCTATGTACCAGGAGGAACTGCTGTTTATCCTTCATCTGTTATTATGAATGCCGTACCAGCCAGAGTAGCTGGGGTAAAAGAAATTATAATGGTAAGCCCGCCTGCCAAAGACGGTACTTTAAATGATTTAGTTTTAGTTGCGGCAAAACTTGCCGGCGTAACAAAAATCTTTAAAGTTGGCGGAGCTCAAGCCATCGCAGCTCTTGCGTTTGGCACAGAGACAATTCCTAAAGCAGACAAAATCACAGGTCCTGGGAACATATTTGTTACCTTGGCAAAAAAAGAAGTATATGGCTATGCAGACATTGACATGTTAGCAGGTCCAAGCGAGATTTTAATCATAGCTGACGAAACTGCCGATCCATCCTATGTTGCCGCAGATATGCTCAGCCAAGTAGAACATGACGTTCTGGCTTCCAGCATACTAGTTACTACTAGCTCAGATTTAGCAAAAGAAGTAACTGTAGAAATAGAAAAACAATTAGCTAAACTTCCCAGACAAGAAATCGCTAAAACCGCATTAGATAAAAACAGTTTAATAATAATTGCTAAAAACTTAGAAGAAGCAGCAGAATTCTCAAACGAAGCTGCTCCGGAACATTTAGAAATATTAACAGCAGAACCTTTTGCTTTATTGCCTTTTATCAAACATGCAGGGGCAATATTTCTTGGGAAATATTCTCCTGAACCACTGGGAGATTACATAGCAGGACCAAATCATGTCTTACCTACAGGAGGTTCGGCTAGATTTTATTCTGTTTTAAATGTGGAAACTTTTATGAAAAAAAGTAGCATAATTTCCTATACAGAAAAAGCCCTATCTAATGTGAGCGATAAAATAATTAACTTGGCATTAGCAGAAGGATTAGACGCCCATGCCAATGCAGTTAAGATCAGATGCTCTAAAGGAGAAAAGTAAAATGTATAAATTGCGTTCAACTCTGGAAACACTTATTCCTTATACATCAGAGACAAATCCATTTCCAGTCACACTTAATGCAAATGAATATCCTACAGATCTGCCTAAAGAAGTAAAAGATGTTATAATTAAAAAGTTAACAGAGTTAAATTTTAATAGATATCCTCTAAGTGATTCTTCTCTGAGAAGTAAAATAGCAAAAGAATACGGCCTCCAAACAGAAAACGTATTCTTAGGCAATGGCTCAAGCCAGATATTAGCCGCACTTTGCTATGCTTTTTCAGACGAAAGCTCAAGTATTGTCTACCCTACTCCATCCTTTTCAATGTATAATATATATGCTAAACTTGCAGACAGAAATGGTGTAGGAGTTGAACTTGAAGAAGATTTTAAATTTAATCCAGACAAATTCTTAGATGTTTCTAAAAAAGAAAATGCTTCTCTAATAATTTTATGCAACCCCAATAACCCTACAGGTCAAGTTATTTCTAATACAGATGTAGAATACATAGCAAAAAACTCAGCATGTCCTGTAATATTAGACGAAGCCTATATGGAGTTTTACGATGAATCAGCAATCTATCTTATGTCCAAATATCCCAACTTAGCTATAACCAGAACATTTTCTAAAGCATACTCACTTGCTTCAGCAAGAATAGGATACATCTTGGCAGCAAAAGAAATCATAACAACTTTATCAAAAGTTCTGCCACCTTATAATATGAACTCATTATCATTAATAAGTGCTGAAGTAGTCTGGGATATGAAAGATATGTTCAAAGAAAGAATTGCCGGTATTATCGCAGAACGGGGCAGAGTAGAAAAAGAATTAGAAAAAATCAACAATTTTAAAATATATCCTTCGCAATCTAATTTTATCTTATTTAAAACAAAAGACAGAGAAACTACAAAACTTATATTTAATAAATTAAAAGAAAAAGGAATTATTGTAAGAGACTTTTCCTCTCACCCATTACTTAATACTTGTCTTAGAGTAACACTTGGTACCAAAGAGGAAAATGATCTATTTATCACAGAAATATCTTCTTTCTAAAACAAAAAATTTAAGGAGAAAACAATGAACAGAATATCTTCACTTGAACGCAAAACCTTAGAAACAGACATTAAACTATCAATAAATTTAGATGGTACAGGAGTATCTTCAATTAATACAGGCGTTGGCTTCTTTGATCACATGCTGACTCTTTTTGCCAAACACGGTTTATTTGACTTAAACCTGTCTTGTTCTGGTGATTTAAATGTTGATTTTCATCACACAGTAGAAGATGTCGGCATTGTTCTTGGTCAAGCATTTAAAGAAGCACTTGGCGATAAAAATTCTATCAGAAGATATGGCTCGTCATTTGTCCCTATGGATGAAGCACTGGCTCATTCTATAGTAGATCTAAGCGGCCGCCCATTTTTAGCATTTAATTCTGATTTAAATATAGCCAGAACAGGTGATTTCGACTTTGAACTTGTAGAAGAATTTGTGCGAGCTTTCTGTGTACAAGCAGGAATAACAGCTCACATCAGAATTCTGGAAGGCAAAAATACGCATCACGTAATAGAAGCTGTATTTAAATCACTAACAAGAGCTTTAAGTGAAGCAGTAAGCATAAACTCAAGAATCAACGGAGTCATGTCAACTAAAGGGAGTCTTAATTAATGTCCACAAGCAGTAATAATATCGTAATCATTGATTATGGTATGGGTAATCTGAGAAGTGTGAAAAACGCTTTTTTAAAAATAAATAAACTACACAAAGAATATACTGCTAAAATTACAATAAGTCGTGATATAGATGTTATTAAAAACGCCACAAAAGTAGTTCTCCCAGGAGTAGGTGCTTTTGGCGATTGCATGAGAAACCTGCAAAACTATGGCTTAGTAGATGTTATTAAAGAAACTATAGCATCTGGTAAGCCCTTTCTGGGAATATGCGTAGGATTACAACTCTTATTTGAAAAAAGCGAAGAAGACCTCAATATAAATGGTCTGGGAATTTTCCAGGGAACTGTCTGCAAAATTAAAGCTCCAGATTTAAAAATTCCTCATATGGGCTGGAACGATCTCACTATAGCAGACAAAAAAAGCTACTTATTTGACAACATCCCCAAAAATCCCTATGTATATTTTGTCCACACTTATCATGCAAAACCTAAAGACAAAAGCATAATAAGCTCCACAACAACTTATGGCGAAACCGTAACAGGATCTATCTCATACAAAAACATTCAAGCTGTTCAATTTCATCCTGAAAAATCAGGCGATCTTGGTTTAAATATATTAGTAAATTTTCAAAAAGGCGGTCTTAATTTATGATTATTTTCCCTGCGATAGATATTTTAGGCGGTAAATGTGTACGCCTGTTTAAAGGACAATTTGATCAACAAACAGTTTTTGCTGATGATCCTTTAGAAATGGCACTAAAATGGCAAGAAGCCGGTGCAAAATATCTTCATCTGGTAGACCTGGATGGAGCAAAAAGCGGCATCCCTTCTAATTTGCCTGTAATAGAAAGAATAGTTTCTAATATTGACATCCCAATTCAACTTGGTGGTGGCATCAGAAACCTGCAAACAATAGAAGCTTTTTTAAATATAGGCATAAGCAGAGTTATTCTAGGTTCTATTGCTGTCAAAAGCCCTGATTTAGTAGCTTTGGCTTGCGAAAAATATGATGAAAAAATAGTAGTTGGCATAGATGCAAAAGACTCACTTGTTCAAATAGAAGGCTGGGGAGTTAGTGGTAATATCCAAGCTGAAGAACTAGCCAAACAAATGTCTGCACTTGGTGTCAGAAGAATAATTTACACAGATATCTCCAGAGATGGAGTATTAAGCGGTGTAAATGTTGAATCTACTGTAAAGCTGGCAGAAGCAGCTCAAATAAAAGTAATTGCCTCTGGCGGTGTTAAAGGAATTGAAGATATAGAAAACCTTAAAAAAGTAGAATCTAGAGGAATTGAAGGTGTAATTGTAGGAAAAGCAATCTACACAGGCTCTTTAGATTTAAAAGAAGCTTTAAAAATAGCAAACTAATATAAATAGGGGGCACAACAATGCATACAAAAAGAATCATACCTTGTCTGGATGTTAAAGATGGCAGAGTAGTAAAAGGAATCAACTTTGTAGACTTAAAAGATGCAGGTGATCCTGTTGAACTTGCTAAAGTATATGATGAAGCCAAAGCAGACGAATTAGTCTTTCTGGATATAACAGCTTCCACAGAAAACAGAGATACAATTGTAGAAGTTGTCAGAAAAACTGCTGCCGAAATCTTTATCCCGTTTACTGTAGGCGGTGGAATCAGAACACCAGAAGATATCAGAAAAATTCTGCAAGAAGGTGCTGATAAAATTTCTTTAAATACAGCAGCCGTCAAAAACCCATCTTTAATTACTGAAGGTGCAAAAAGTTTTGGCAGTCAATGCATTGTTGTAGCAATAGATGCCAAACAAACAGGCGAAAACAAATGGGAAGTATTCATAAATGGCGGTAATACCCCTACAGGACTTGATGTAATAGACTGGGCTAAAAAATGTATTGAACTTGGAGCAGGCGAAATACTGCTTACAAGCATGGACAGAGACGGCACCAAAGATGGCTATGACGTGCCACTTACCAGAGCAGTTTCTGAAAGTGTAAATGTGCCAGTAATAGCTTCTGGCGGCGCAGGCAATCTACAACATTTTTACGATGTATTAATAGACGGCAAAGCAGATGCAGTACTTGCAGCCTCTGTTTTCCATTACGGCACTTTCTCTATTAAAGAAGTTAAAGAATACCTCAGATCACGTCAAGTGGAGGTCAGATTATGACAGAACAATCTTGCAAACTAGATATATCCAAAATAAAATATGATGAAAAAGGTCTTGTCCCTGCTGTCATTCAAGATGAAAAAACAAAAACCGTATTAATGGTAGCCTATATGAACCAAGAATCACTTGAAAAAACATTGGCAGAAGGATACACAAACTTCTATAGTCGCAGCAGACAACAATTTTGGAAAAAAGGCGAAACTTCAGGTCATGTCCAAAAAGTAAAAGAAGTTTTATATGATTGCGATAAAGATACACTTCTTTTCAAAGTAGAACAAACAGGAGTTGCGTGCCACGAAGGAAGATTTTCTTGCTTCAGACCTTTTGATGAATCAGAAGTTCTGCCTGATGACAAACCAGAAGATATTCTTTCAGGTTTATATGACATCATAAACTCCAGAAAAAGCGACCTCAAAGAAGGAAAATTTGATTTAGATAAAATCGCCAAAAAACAATCATCATATACTGCTTACCTCTTCCAACAAGGACAAGATAAAATACTGAAAAAAGTTGGCGAAGAATCAGCAGAAACAATCATTGCTTCTAAAAACAATGATAAAAAAGAACTTGTGTATGAAATGGCAGATTTATGGTATCACTGCTTAGTATTACTTAATTATCATGATATCGAAATAGAAGAAATCTTTACCGAACTTAATTCAAGAAGAAAATAATTTTCTTCTTGAATTCTCTATATTCTTTAGTATTAAAATGCAAAAAAGCTCCTGCTTTTTTAGCAGGAGCTTTCATTTTTCTGGTTTTTTTTATATAATAAAAACTAATTACATACTGACAAATCATTCTAGTTTTCATAATATATAAATATAATTTAATCGTCTAAATCTTCAAGGAAAATAAATACCTCTCCAAACGGATAATGAATTGGAATCTGTAAATTTTTAGACATAAAAGGCTCATCATGTTGTGAATCTGCACTTACGCCTGATAATAATTGCAGCTCTTGATCTCTCTTAATACCCATAACAGAAGATAAGAAAGTTTGATTGTTCATATTAAACAACCTGGTAATAGCATCTACAGCACAATCAGTAGCAGAAACATCTTCTCTTGTTCTTACTCTAAACTTATTAGCCAGCTCCATTAAAACATCTTCCTTCATAGCAAGAGATGCTCTAAACTTTACTTCTGTATAAAACTCTTGACTCACCTTCCAAAATACTGCTTTCTTAAAGCCATATTTAGTATAAGTAACACCAGAAGCCAAAAGATTAATAGCAGGATTTTGATCTAAGAAACGAATAGAATTTCTTAAAAGAAATGAAATATATTGTTCATACCATTTACTTTTTTCGCCTAAACCAGATTCGCTTATAAGCATTTTGATGATAATATCAACATCATTTGCCTTAATAGCTTCCAGTTGAACAGAAGCTAAACTTGAACTTGATTCCTGATGATAAAACTCATCTAAATACTGCTCTATTTCAGCAAAAGTCAGATAACCTCTGTCCACAATAGCTTGAGTGAGACTCACTTGTTTATTGTTTTGAGCATTAAGTAGTTGAGCTACTTCAGATTCAGTTAAAAAACCCTTATCTATTGCAATCTGTCCAAACAGTTTATCTTCTTTCTTTTGACCTTGCAATACTTCATCAACTTGTGCTGCTGTCATCAGACCAGATGTAATCGCAAGAGTACCAAGTTTAACATTTATAGTATCCTTATATTCAAAAATATTATAAAGTTGATCAGCTGTTAAAGCACCTTTATTAAACAAAAATTGACCAAAATATTGATTAAACATATGCAAAACCTCTTTTCTTTTACAACTAACATGTATTTTAATTTTATTTAGAGAAAGTTTTTTATGTTATTTAGTTAAACTTCTTAATTAATCTACAATATTCTATTTTTCCTCGAAAATTCCTTTAGGTTGTATTCAAATATTACTATTATTACTATAATAAATTAACTTCTCTAAAACAAAAATTCATTAGGAGGGTTTATCATCGATTTTAAAAAAATTACCCTGAACGAAAAAGAACTTTTTGATAGATTCTTAAAAATGCAGCGCTACGAAAATTCTCATTTCAATTTTACCAACCTTTTTATGTGGCGCAAACTTTTCGATATACGCTGGGCTGTAGAAGGTTCCCATCTTTTTATTAGATCTTTTTATAATGATGAATTTTTCATGCTTCCGCCTATAGGACCAACCGCGGGAATGGAAGATGCCTTAAATAAATTATATGATTATCAAGTATCGTTAAATGTACCTTTTACCCTTAGAGAAACAGAAAGTTTTATGGTCGAGTTTCTAGAAAAATGGCGACCGGGAAATTTTCAATATATACCTGAAATCAATAACTTTGATTACGTTTATCTTCAAAAAGATCTGGCAAATTTAAAAGGCAGAAAACTTCACAGCAAAAAAAATCATTTAAATAAATTTTTAAGAACTTATCCAGACTATGAATATCTCCCCTTAGACAGTTCACTGATTGAAAAATGTCTTGAGACCATAGAACATTGGTGTTCTCAAAAAAAATGTGACGAAGATCCATTTTTGAAAGCAGAAAAAATAGGTATTATAGAAGTCTTAAACAACTTTTCAAAACTTAATGTTTGTGGTGCAGTAGTTTTAATAAATGACAATATAGAAGCATTTACCTTTGGCGAGAAACTAAATAATGATATGGCAGTTATTCATGTAGAAAAAGCCAATTACGAAATCGAAGGAATCTATGCCTTCATCAATAAAACCTTCTGTTCAGAAGCATTCAGCGACGTAAAATATATCAACAGAGAAGAAGATTTAGGTATCCCTGGACTAAAAAAAGCCAAAGAATCTTATCATCCTGTTAAAATGGTAAAAAAATATACAGTTGTAGAAAAAAAATCTTTTTTGAAAAATACTATTACAAATTAAATATTTGTGATATAATTTTGAGTTGTGAAATTAATGATTTTAGAAATATACTATAAAACAGACTATGGGGGGGAATCAAAATGGGCGTAAAAGCTTTAAATAAAATTCAATTATATGGTTTTAATAATCTGACGAAAACCCTTAGCTTTAACATGTATGATATTTGTTATGCTAAGACCCCTCAACACAGAAGTGATTATATTAAATATATAGATGAAGAATACAACGCTCAAAGGCTAACTTCTATCTTAAGTGAAGTAGCCAATATTATAGGTGCAAATATTTTAAATATAGCAAAGCAAGATTACGAACCACAAGGTGCTAGTGTGACAATGCTTATTTCAGAAGAAGGCCCTACCCCGGGAATACTTCCTGATGCAGTTGTTTGTCATTTAGACAAAAGCCATATAACTGTTCACACTTATCCTGAAAGTCATCCTGATGAAGGAATAAGCACATTTAGAGCTGATATTGATGTATCAACTTGCGGTAAAATTTCACCTTTAAAAGCACTTAATTTTCTTCTAACTTCTTTTAACCCCGATATGGCTATAGTTGACTATAGAGTCAGAGGATTTACCAGAGACGTACAAGGCAGAAAATTATTTATAGATCATAAAATAAATTCAATCCAAAACTATATTTCCAGCAAACACAAAAACTTATATCAAATGATTGATGTAAATGTGTATCAAGAAAATATTTTTCACACAAAAATGCTTTTAAAAGAATTTGATTTAGATAATTACCTTTTCGGTTCAGAAAAAGGTGCTTTCCCTTCAAATCAAAAGAAAAAAATCAAACAAAGACTAAAAAAAGAAATGTCTGAAATATTCTATGGCAGAAACATCCCTAGAGTAGGAAATGTTAAACTGTAAACAAGAATAGGTTAAAATAAACTAGAAAAGCAAGCAGAGTTACGTACCCCAAGTACGCGCCTCTACTTGCTTTTATTTTTTCTATTGCATCTGCATACTTCTCATGATTTTTTTACTTGGCAAAAAATATAGTACATAATAATTTCTACATTGTTAAAAACTACATTATGAGGTGTAGATATGAAAAAAACATTAATCGTTGTTTCAACAATCTCAATATTATTATTAGTTTTCATTGTAGGAAATTTTCTAAAAAACAATTCCACTTATTTTAAATTATCTTCTGATGAAAATAATCAAAACTCACCTGTGGAAGAATTTAATCTTGATAATATCGGAACAGACCCTTCTTTCACCTTTTCCAAAGACCAGGAAGAACCTAAAATTACAGTATATATAGCTAAAACAAATACAATTGAAGAAATGATGCTGGAAGAATATTTAGCAGGTGTCATAGCCCAGGAAATGAATCCAAACTGGCCTATTGAAGCTTTAGCAGCTCAGGCGATTGCCTCCAGAACCCTCACTTTACACGCAATCAAACAAGGATATATTCAAAAATTACGTGGTGCTGATGTAAGCACCTTAAAAGAAGAACTACAAGCATATGAACCTGAAAAAATAAATGATAATATTCTCCAAGCAGTAAAAATGACAAGAGGTCAAATTCTTGTTTATGAAGGAAAACTAATAAATGCAATATATGGCTCCTGTGACGGACAAATCACAGCAACAGCAGAAGAAAGTTTTCCTCAAATAAACCATCCAACACCATATCTTATCCCTGTAAAAGATAAATGTTTTGAATATGCCCCGCCAGGAATCAGAGAATGGATACTTAAAATCTCAGCAGCTGAAATTGGTAAAAAACTTGGTATTAAACGCAGAATAAGAAGCATTACAATTATGGAAAAAGGACCTTCTGGAAGAGCATTATATTTAAGCGTAGAAAACAAAAAAATTCATGGCGCAGTATTTAGACGTCTCATTGGCTACGACAAACTAAAATCGACACTAATAACCAATATAACATACCAAAATGGTTACTTTATATTTCAAGGTCAAGGCTGGGGAAGCGGCGTAGGATTATGTCAATGGGGAGCATACACCTATACCCAAGAAGGACTAAATTTTAAAGAAATATTAAATCACTATTATCCTGGCACAACCATAGAACAGATTTGGGAATAAAGTTAATATTTAAAGATTTAGTAAAAATATTAAAATTTCTATACATTTAACCTATAAATCTGCATACAATAATTATGCGAGGTAGTATGGCGGCTATCTCTAGTGTGAATATGTTGCCTGTTTGGTACGCACGAGCAGGCGACATATTGCTTTTTTATTTATCCAGCATTTATCTAAATATTACTCCCTAATCCTAAATACTTTACAACTGTACATAACACTTTTATTCACTTCTTCATAGTATATAAAAGAGTACTAATATCTAATATAAAACAGAAGGAGTGAAAAACCTTTGAGAGCATATCGTCATAAATCTAAATTTGGCAAATATAATAGTATTTGTTGTGAAAACACCCCTGTGAATACTTGCTGTAATACCGCAGACAGCAGCATCTTTGAAAAAAAAGCTAAAAAACATGACCACAGCCATCACCATCACATGCATCATATCATGCCCCATATGCATATGGGCTGCTGTATGCCAAAAATCAAATGCACACCTACTAAAGAATGTGTAAAAACTTATAAATGTTGTTATAAACTTTATAAATTTACTCAATATCGTCTCTACAAAGTTTGTGATTATTGCAACCATGAATATGATCATTATTATTACAAAGGAATGTGCCCTAAATGTCGTTAAGATAATATCAATAACCCTTTAAATCAAAAGCTTAAAATGAAAAATTTCATTTTAAGCTTTTTTATATTATAAAAATTTTCCTTCAGTCTTTCTAGAGAATATTTACTAGAGAATATTTAAAGGATTTTATATAAGAAAATAGAATAAAAGTCCAATATAAATAAAATTAAATTTATTTAATAACTACTTTTTATCTTTCTTTTACATACTGTTTAATTTTATTTAATATTTTAGTTATATAATTTAAAATATTTAGGAAAATTATAATACACTTATAATTTTATAGGTACTAATATGCAGATAAATATTCTAGCAAGCGGCAGCAAAGGCAATGCCACCCTAATACAAACAGAAGATACAAAAATCCTAATTGATGCAGGTATAAGTACAACCAAAATGAAAAATTCTTTAGAGTCTCTTAATGTAGATTTAAAAGATATTGACGCTGTACTGTTAACACACGAACATCAAGATCATATCAAAGGACTGCCTGTCCTCTCCAGAAAATATAATATTAAAATCTTTGCTACACCAAAAACATGGCAAACTCTTGATTGCAAAGAATCACTACGCAGAGAATTTTGCTATAACTTAAATAACAGCCTTGACTTTAGTGATCTAAAAATAGAACCATTTTCTATTTCTCATGATGCGGCAGACCCTGTAGGTTATAACTTTTATAACAAATCTTTCAAACTAAGTTTTGCAACAGATTTAGGTATTGTAAGCCCAACAGTAAAACAAGCTATTTCTATGTCAGATGCACTTGTTTTAGAAGCAAACCACGATTCTAAAATGCTTAAAACAGGTCCCTACCCTACTTATCTCAAAAACAGAATTTCCAGTAACAAAGGTCATTTAGCAAATACAGATACTGGCTGGACACTAGCACGACTTAACCGAAAAAACCATACTAAGGTTTTCTTAGCCCATATAAGCGAAACAAATAATGATCCCATCCTTGCTAAAAACACTGTGACAAATATCTTAGAAAATGCAGGTGTAAACAATGATGAAATAGATATAGAAATTACTTATCAAAACAAAGTCACTGGCTGCAGATTCAAATAAAACGATTTATACTTAGGAGGTTTCCCATATGAGACGTTTCAAAGGTCTTTCAGTTTATATTATAGTAGCTTTCATCAGTATGACTATAGGAGCCTTTGCAATGCTAGGTTGCTCTGCACTAACAAAGCAAGAAAGCCGTGCTGGCACCCTATTAAACGATAATCTTAATCAAACAACCGCAAACGCCCAAATATCTCAAGGAAGAAATACGGCTATCGTAAAAGCAGTCCAAGCAGTAGCTCCAGCTGTAGTTGGAATTACCAACAAAGGACAAGCCAGAGATTTCTTTAATCGCAAAGTGATTGTAGACCAAGGAACAGGTTCAGGAATTATCTTTGACACAAATGGCTACATAGTAACAAACTATCATGTAGTTGCCAGAGCTTCAACTATAATTGTATCTTTAGCAGATGGCAGAACCCTAGAAGGAAAAGTTATTGGTGCAGACCCTATAACAGACCTGGCTGTTGTAAAAGTAGATGCCAAAGATCTGCCTGTAGCAGCTTTTGGAGACTCTGATTCACTAATGGTTGGCGAACCTGCTATTGCTATAGGTAACCCACTGGGTCTAGAACTTAGAGGCAGTGTAACATCAGGAGTTATCAGCGCCTTAAACAGACCTCTTGATGTAGGCGAAAGAAGTTTCAAACTAATCCAAACAGATGCAGCTATAAACCCTGGTAACTCAGGTGGTGCTCTAGTAAATGCTGATGGTCTGGTTGTTGGTATAAACAGTATCAAAATTGCCGTTTCTGGTGTAGAAGGTCTTGGCTTTGCCATACCTATAAACGATGCCCGTCCTATTTTGAAATCCCTTATAGAAAACGGCAGAGTTATCAGACCATACTTAGCTATAAATGTAATGGATAGAAGACTGGCAACCAGAGCTGGCTATGAATATCCATTTGAAAAAGGTATATATATTGTTAACATGGACCCTAACGGATCTGCTGCAAAATCAGGACTTGCCGCTGGCGATGTAATTTTAAGTGTTGCCGGACAAGAAGTATCAACTATAGCTGAACTTCGCAATGTTCTTGATTCTTTAAAAGTTAACACAGAAGTAGATATCGTTGTTCAAAGAGATAACAAAACTCAAACCTTTAAAGTTCGACTGCAAGAAATGCCTAATAATTAATTAAAAAAGACTCCCTAAAAGGGAGTCTTTCAAATATTACAAGATTGGAATTTTTTTATGAAAATATCTATTATCTCCATAGGAAAAATTAAAGAATCTTACTTAACCGAAGCAATAAACGAATATCTAAAAAGATTAACACCTTACTGCAAAATAAACATAACAGAAATCTTAGAAGAAAAAATCAACGACAACCCCTCTGAAAAAGATAAACAAAATGTTATCTTAAAAGAAGGCGAAAAAATTCTAAGTAAAACAGATGATAAAAGCTATATAATCGCTTTAGATGTTAAAGGAGTTAATATATCATCTGAAGAACTTGCAGAAAAAATAGACACACTTAAACTAGCTGGACAAAGCCATTTAACTTTTATCATAGGAGGTCCTTTCGGGCTCTCAAACAAAGTTAAAGAAAAAGCTTCTTTCAAACTTTCATTTTCTAAAATGACTTTTACCCATCAAATGATACGCTTATTTCTCTTAGAACAAATTTACAGAGCATTTAAAATAAGCAAAAATGAAAAATATCATTGGTAAGCTATCTAAGCTCTCGTTCTATTGATAATATTCTGGCTTCTGAATTTTCTTCAACAAAAGAAATAATATTATCCAATATACTATCTAAATGACTACTGTCATTTGTTACAGAAGCTATACCTATAACCAAAATTTTGTGATTATCTTGCATGTCTACTTCAGCTACAGATACATTAAACGTGTTTTTAATTTTAGAAATAAGCCTTTGTAATATCATTCTCTTACCTTTCAGAGAATTTACCCAAGAAGCATACAATTTAATTTCTAAAGTACCTACTAGCATTATAACCACCTGCTTATTAGAGTTACTATTAATATTATACCACAATACAAATAACAACTTGACAGAAATTGAAAATTAGGCTATTTTAAGATAAAACTAAATAATATGAGTCGATTTTTCGTTAGGGGGGCTAAAGTAGATTAGCTGAGATACAGATTTATTGCTGTGACCCTTGAACTTGACTTGGTTAATACCAACGTAAGGAAGCGAATAAGGAATCGTATATTTCACATATATACGCTTTGCTAACTTTACGCAAAGCGTTTTTTATTTTTATTTATTTCAGATTCCTCACCTTATTTATACGAAAATCCGCATTCATGTTAAATGAAATTGGAGGCAAAAATGAAATATACTACACAAATGGATGCTGCCAAAAAAGGCATCACAACAAAAGAAATGCAAATAGTTGCTAAAAAAGAGAACATGGACATCAATACTCTCAGAGAATTATTAGCAGAAGGAAAAATCATAATACCTTGTAACAAAAACCATGAAAATATTGATCCCGAAGGTATCGGCGAAGGCTTAAAGACCAAAATCAATGTAAATCTAGGTATTTCCAACGACTGCTCAGATACCGAACTTGAATTTGAAAAAGCCAAACTAGCCCTCTCTTTAAAAGCAGAAGCAATCATGGACCTTAGTTGTTTTGGCAAAACACAAGAGTTCAGAAAAAGATTACTTAACCTCTCTCCTGCTATGATTGGTACTGTACCAATGTATGATGCTGTAGGTATGCTTGATAAAGACCTAAAAGACATTACTGTAGATGAATTCTTCTCTGTAGTGGAAAGACATGCTGAAGATGGCGTAGATTTTATGACAATCCATTGTGGCATGAACCAAGGAACTGCTCAAAAAATCAAAAATAATCCTCGCCTAACCAATCTTGTCTCACGCGGCGGAACACTTCTTTTCGCTTGGATGGAACTTAACAAAAAAGAAAATCCATTTTATGAATATTACGACAGACTTTTAGACATTTGTGAAAAATATGATGTCACCTTAAGTTTAGGAGATGCCTGCAGACCAGGCTGTATAAAAGACTCTACTGATGCGGCTCAAATAGAAGAACTCATTGTACTTGGAGAATTAACAAAAAGAGCTTGGGCAAGAAATGTTCAAGTAATGATTGAAGGACCTGGACACATGGCCTTAAACGAAATATCAGCAAACATGCTCTTAGAAAAGAAACTTTGTCATGGAGCACCATTCTATGTACTTGGACCACTTGTTACAGATATCGCTCCAGGTTACGACCATATTACAAGCGCAATAGGAGGTGCTATTGCAGCAAGTAGCGGAGCTGATTTTCTCTGCTATGTAACACCTGCCGAACACTTAAGATTACCTGACCTTGATGATGTAAAAGAAGGTATTATCGCTTCCAAAATTGCAGCTCATGCTGCTGATATAGCAAATGGCTTAAAAGGTGCCAGAGATTGGGATAACAAAATGAGCGAAGCCAGAGTTAATGTAGACTTCGATACAATGATTAAACTAGCTATAGACCCTGAAAAAGCAGCTCGCTACAGAAAAAATTCCACTCCTTCTCATGAAGGCACTTGCACAATGTGCGGCAAAATGTGCCCTCTAAAAAACATGAACAAATTATTAAAAGGCGAAGATTTAAGTCTAGTCTAATTTAATTTTAATATCCACAACTCAACATATCAATAAATAAATTGCATTGTTTCTAATATAGCAATGCAATTTATTTATCTTTTTTCATTAATAATCTTAAAAACAAACCAATATCCTGCTAAAATAAGATATTAATTTAATAAACACGCAGGAAAATAAAAAATATAGGAGAATTATTTATATATTGTCTATTTTTATAAACTATATTTTATAAACTATCTATTGATAGCCTTTAAGTTAAGAAAAACTTATTGGCTTAATTTAAATTTATAAAACATATATTATTTGTTTAAAATAAATACTGTGATTTCTGATCAAACAATTAATTCACTTTTCGTAATTGGGGGATTTAAAATGCTCATTATTGGAGAAAGAATTAATTCTAATAGAAAATCTATAGCAGACGCGATATTAGCTAAAGATACAAATGCTATCCAAAGAGAAGCACTACTTCAGGGAAAAGCCGGTGCTGCAATTTTGGATGTTTATTGTGGTACCTTAAATGATGATGAAGAACCAGAAGCAATGGCATGGCTTATTCAAACAATCCAAAGTGTTACTAAAATACCTTTATGTATCGACAGCATAAATATCAATACTTTAGAAGCCGGTCTAAAAGTTTATACAGGGCAAAAACCAATTATAAACTCAATCAATGCTGAAAAAGAAGACTATGGCGAAGTTTTGCCATTAGTAAAAAAATATAAAACAGCTGTAATTGCCTCTTGTGTAGATGACGAAGGCATTCCTCAAAATTTTGATGATGCATCTATAGTTGGCATAAAACTAGTCGAAGATTTACTAAGTGCCGGGTTGCAATTAGAAGATATTTATTTCGATCCTATAATAAAATCTTTAACAAAAGATACCCAGGCAGCAACTCTGGTCTTTGAACTTATGTCTTTTATAAGAAACAAATATCCTGATATCCATATAACATGCGGCTTAAGTAATATCTCGCACGGGCTGCCTGAACGCCAACTTTTAAATAGAGCATTTTTAGTTTTGGCTATCGAACACGGACTTGATGCACCAATTTTAGATCCTCTTGATTTTAATACAATGAACTTAATATATGCTACAAACGCCATATTAAACAGAGATAATTTTTGCACAGAATATACAAGAGCCTATAGACAAGGAAAATTTACCCAAATATAAATATAAAACCCCAAAGAAGTTAAATTTCTTTGGGGTTATTTTTATTAAAAACTATGTGGCAAATTTGCCAAAAGAGCTCCGGCATATAAAAACAATATAATTGACAAACCTATTAAAAATATAATTGGTGTAAACAAAGTTAGAATTGCTGTAGATGTACTCAGCTTATAAGAAGCTTTTAAAGCTTCAATATATAAAAATAACATCCAAAGCAAAACAACAAACCCGGCTGCAGAAGTAAATACACTTTTAAAAGGCTCTGACATAAAAGAAATGCAAACCCAAAAAGGAGTAATAACAATTCTGGGCAAACTTGCAAAACCCAACGTAGCAAAAAGAGAAATTATAGAACCACGGCCACCATACAACTCTGCAATAGCTCCCAAAACGGCTGCAAATAAAAACCAACATATTAAATATAAACCTATCTGAATAAAAAAAGCTATTGTAAAAAAAGAAGCTCCCAAAACATCTTTTAAAACTATATACGCAGCCCACGGAGGCATTAAAGAACTAAAAAAGAATAATAATAAGGCTTGTTTTATTTTTTGAGTCTGGGCAATAACATGCATAGCTTGATTTGGTTTAAATAAAACATCATATATAGTCTCTAAAAAGTCATTTAAAAAACTCATCTCTGACTATCCCCTAACTGCCTGTTTTATATTCAGGCATCATTAGAAACAATTCATTCAGCAAAAGTTGCTGTTTAAGTTCTTTTCTTAAAATATTACCTAACTCAACCTCACCAGTGGCTCCCAAAAGCACAGAAAGCGGAGAGGTTTCTTTATATTCTACGATTTGAGGTTCGCCTTTTATTCCTGCTAATTTTGCTGCCTCATCTACAGCTGCATACATATTTCCTAACTCATCTACCAAACCAACATCTTTAGCTTGCTTGCCTGTATATATTCTGCCATCTGCTAAACTCTTAGCTTTTTCATATTCTAAATTTCTGCCTTTGGCAACTACATCAACAAATTGATTATAAATATCTTCAACCATATCCTGAATAATCACTCTCTCTTCAGGAGTCACCTGCCTGTCAGAAGATAATATATCTTTGTGTGGTCCGCTTTTAAAAATTTCTGGTCTAAGACCAATTTTTTGATACAACTCTTCTAAATTTGTATATGAAATATAAACACCTATACTTCCTGTCAAAGTACCTGGATTAGCATAAATCTTATCAGTCGCACTAGCAATCCAATATGCCCCTGAAGCTGCGGTGTCTCCCATTGAAGTAACAACTGGTTTACCAGAAGTTTTTAATTTAATTATCTCTTCAGTAATTTCTTGCGAAGCAGGTGCACTGCCGCCAGGACTATTTATTCTCAAAACAACAGCCCTAACACCAGGATCATTTTTAGCTGATCTAATCTGCTTAATAACAGCATCTGTATTACAATTACTGCTAACAAAACTATTTGGCTGTGTTCCGCCTGTTATCACACCTTCAATATATATAACAGCAACCTTTTCTCCAGCACTGCTTCCTAAATTCGAAGGGTAAAAAGCACTTACCAGCATAGACAAAACAATCAATATTCCTATTCCCAGAACTACATTTTTTTTAGACATAATAAATCTCCTTAGAAAAGATGATTTTATTTTTTAAGGTTCAAGAAAAGCTTATGCTTCACCTGAACCTTTTTGAACAAATCCTATTAAAATAATTTTAAACTTTCTTTTGTTTCGATAATCGCTTTCACAAAATCTTTAAATAAAGGATGCGGATTAGTAGGACGAGATTTAAACTCTGGATGAAACTGAGTAGCTACAAACCAAGGATGATCTTTTATCTCTATAATTTCTACCAACTTACCTGTAGATAATATACCACCAACAACTAAACCATTTTCTTCGAACAATGCACGGTATGCATCGTTGAACTCAAAACGATGACGATGACGTTCATGAACAACATCTTCCTGATAAGCTTTTTCTGAAAGAGTACCTTTCATGACCTTACAAGGATAAACACCTAAACGCATTGTGCCGCCTTTTTCTAAAATCGCAATTTGTTCAGGCAAAAGATCTATTACCGGATGAGGTGTATTTGGATTAAACTCTGTACTGTGAGCATCTTTAAGACCACAAACATTTCTGGCAAATTCTATAACAGCAGTTTGCATTCCAAGACAAAGCCCAAAATAAGGAACCTTATTCTCTCTGGCAAACTGAATTGCTCTCATCTTGCCTCCTACTCCTCTTTCTCCAAAACCACCAGGAACTAAAATTCCATCTACATCACCTAAGTAAAAAGCAACATTCTCTTCATTTTTCTCCAAATCCTCGGAATTTATCCACTTAAACTCAACATTCACATCATGCATTACCGCCGCGTGATGTACAGCTTCAGTCACACTCATATAAGCATCATGTAATGCCACATATTTACCAACAAGAGCAACCTTAACTTTCTTTTGAGCATTAAGAATTTTATTTACTATCTCTTCCCAATCTTTCATATCAGCACTTTTATCTGGAAGAGACAATTTGTCCATAACAATATCATCTAAACCTTCTTTGGCAAGCATTAAAGGAACTTCATAAATAGTAGCAGCAGTTTTATTTTGAATAACTGCCTCTGCATCTATATCGCAAAACAAAGCGATTTTTTCTTTCATGTCCCGGGAAATATCTTCTTCTGTTCTGCAAACTATAATATCAGGATGTATACCGATACTGCGAAGCTCTTTTACACTATGCTGGGTTGGTTTTGTCTTAAGCTCGCCAGCAGCTGAAATATAAGGTACCAGTGTCACATGAATATATAACACATCATCTTTGCCTACTTCTTTTTTCACCTGTCTTATAGCTTCTAAAAAAGGTAAACTTTCTATATCGCCAACAGTGCCGCCAACCTCTGTAATCACGATATCTACATTATCTTCTTTGCCTACTCTATAAATTCTTTCTTTTATCTCATTTGTAATATGAGGTATAACTTGAACCGTTCTTCCTAAATAATCTCCGGTTCTTTCTTTATTTATTACAGACCAATATATTTTACCAGCAGTAACACTGGAGTTTTTGCCAAGATTTATATCTACAAATCTCTCATAATGGCCTAAATCCAAATCTGTTTCGCCACCATCTTCTGTTACAAAAACCTCTCCATGTTGGTAAGGGCTCATGGTGCCAGGATCAAAGTTAATATAAGGATCAAATTTTTGCATTGTTATCTTAAATCCACGGCTTTTTAAAAGCCTACCTAATGAAGCTGCAGTTATTCCCTTTCCCAAAGATGAAACAACTCCACCTGTAACAAATATGTACTTTGTCATAAAAAATACTCTCCTCGCCCACTTTTTAATCTACATTCTATCCGGAGCCTCAATGCCTAGTATGTCCAAATTTTTCTTAATAACCATTTGGACAGCTGTAATAAGTCCAAGTCTGGCTTGTTGAACTAAAGGTTCGGCATTTATTATCCTAAGCTGATTATAAAAAGAATGAAACAATGATGCTAACTCATGAGCATACCTTGCTATTCTATGTGGCGCACGCTCATCTGCAGCAAATTGCACCTCTTCTTTAAACTGGCTTATTTTTTTCATAAGATCCAGTTCAATCTCTTCTGTAAGCAAGCTGAAATCAATGTTTGTCCAATCGCTAGGAACATCTATGCCAGCTTCAATACATTGCCTAAATATACTGCTGATTCTAGCATGAGCGTATTGAATATAATAAACAGGATTTTCATTTGTTCTAGACTTAGCTAAATTTAAATCGAAATCAAGTTGACTATCAATAGAACGCATAATAAAGAAGAATCTAGCCGCATCTTTACCTACCTCTTCTATTAATTCGCTCAAAGTGACCCCTTGTCCTGTTCTTTTTGACATTTTTATTAATTGACCATCTTGAAATAAGCTAACCATCTGTAAAATAAGGATTTCAAGATTATCCGGATTATATCCTAATGCTTCTATCGAAGCTTTTACTCTTACAATATAACCATGGTGAT
>JAJDHX010000020.1 GCA_030266395.1 Selenomonadales bacterium OttesenSCG-928-I06
ATAATCCGCCTTGCATCTGCATACTTCTAATGCGTTTTAGGCTGGGTGGCAGTCGCGATTAAAAAACATTACAAAAAATAAAAGCAAGTAGAGACGCGTACTTGTGTACGTAACTCTGCTTGCTTTTGATTTTTCTAATGTAGATATTTTTTATTCAATTATGCCTTATGTGGCACTCTTTGAACTTAAAAACGACTAGCTTTGGTAAATCTTCTTTTTATTAATCTTGCTTTGTGCATAAAGTCTGCAGTGTTGTCTAACAAATCTTCTTTTGTTAGGTTTTCAAAGGGGTTATAACCATGTTTTTTTGCTTCAATTACAGCTCCAATTGTTAAGGTTAGAATACCGCCAACTAAAACGCCGGCTCTAAAACTTCTGCTCATACAATCACTCTTTCTTTTTAAATTATTTAATTGCCTGATTCTATTGGAGATTCATACAAACTTAGGGAACCATCAATTTCTACACTGTAGATTTTGATTCCTTGACTGCTTTTAATAAATTCCACACAACAATCTGAGCAATAATATTGGTTTACTCCTACTCTGCCTATTATTCTGTCAGAACATACAGGACATCTTTCCATAAAACACCTCATCATTGAATCTATTAATATTTGTGATACGTGTTGCCAGGTTCATTTGTTCTTTCAGGAACTATAAGCATATTCTCACCAATTACCTGGGCTTTAGGAACAGCAAAATAAATGCGTCCGTAAAGGATATCGGAAATTAAACCATCTGATACTTCATAAGAAATCATTTCACCTGTTTGTTCATTAAAGACTATGTCAGATAAAGTACCCAGCCCAAAACCTGTTTCAGTATAAATATTTTTCTCAAATAGGTTGCTGCCAAAATAGTAGTGGTCATGTCTGAAAAATGGAGATAGGTCTTGCAAGAATTTTTCGTGTCTGATCATTATAGCGTCATCGCCAATGCTGAAAACATTTTCAAAGAGAATTCCAAATAAGTTGCTTTTAGAGTTGTCAATTGGTTTGTTTAGCAAAAATGCTTTGATAATGTCTTTGTTTGTGTCAATGACACAATCTTCAACTATTCCAATTTTGACACCTTTATCAATTAATAAAACAGGTATTTTGAATAATCTTCTTAGATTAGGCATATTTCCTCCGATTATTGCTTGTCTATTATAATTATAACCAAATTCAAGTAATTCAATAATCAATTTAAAAAATTTTCTAAAAATAAAAAACCTCTAAATAAATTGAATCTTTTAGAGGTTTTTACTTATTTAAATATTGTTTACAGTTTCAATTGTGCCGCCACCCAGAACTTTTTCTCCTTGATAGAAAACTACTGCTTGTCCTGGTGTAATTGCTCTTTGAGGTTCTATAAAGTTTATTTGGACTTTTTTATTATCCAAAAGAAATAGCTTAGCAAGAGCTGGTTTGGCACTATATCTTATTTTAGCTTCTATTTCAATCTGATCCCTAAGTTCTTCTGTTGAGATGAAATTTACATCTTGAGCAATTAAAGAATTTGAAAACAAGTCTTCATTATCACCAACAACAACTTCATTATTGGTACTATTAATAGCTGTCACATAAATAGGTTTTCCAGCAGCAATAAGACCTTTTCGCTGACCTATTGTAAACATGCTGATTCCTTCATGTTCTCCAAGTTTATTGCCTTCTTTATCTACTATATTGCCTTTTTGTAGCTTGTTTGGCATTTTTTCTTTAAAGAATTTTTTATAATCATTATCTGGAATAAAACATATTTCTTGACTGTCGGGTTTATCAGCTATTTTTAAACCTAAATCTTTAGCCATAGTTCTTGTTTGTTCTTTGGTATATTCTCCAAGAGGCAGTAAAACATGTTTTAAGATTTCTTGCGTTAAATTGTATAATACATAAGATTGATCTTTTCCTTTGTCTATGCCTTTTAAAAGTTCATAATTTTTTGCTGAATCATTATAACTAACTCTGGCATAATGACCTGTAGCTATGTAATTAGCTCCTAATGAAAATGCTTTATCTAAAAGAGCTTGAAATTTTATGTGTTTATTACAGGCAACACAAGGATTTGGTGTTTTGCCAAAAGAGTATTCTTGCAAAAAATAGTCAACGACTTTTTTTTGAAAAATATCTTTAAAATTTACTGTGTAATGAGGGATATTAAGCTCATCCGCTATTTTTTTAGCATCATTTATGGCTTCGTCATTTATAGATTCATGTAGGTTCATAGTCAGTCCAATTAAATCATATCCTTGATGCTTGAGAAGGGCGGCAGTTAGAGAACTGTCCACCCCTCCGCTCATAGCGATAAGTACTTTTTCTTTTATACTCATAATTTTAGGATCCTTTTTTAGACATATAATCTTTCAAAGCTTCATGCATAGCATCTGCGGCTAAATTAGAACAGTGCATTTTTAAAGGTGGCAGCCCGTCAAGTGCTTCTGCAACTGCTTTATTAGTTATTTTGAAAGCTTCTTCCACTGTTTTGCCTATTACAAGTTCTGTAACCATACTGCTTGTAGCTATTGCTGCTCCGCAGCCAAAAGTTTTAAATTTGGCATCTGTGATTACGTCATTTTCATCTATTTTTAAATAAACGCGCATTATATCGCCGCATTTTACATTGCCAACTTCACCAACACCGCTTGCTTCTTCTATTTCACCAACGTTGCGCGGATTAGAGAAATGGTCTATTACTTTTTCTGTATACATAAGAAAACTCCTCTCGAATTCTTGAAAAATATATAAGTATTTGCTATAAAAGATTATTTTTATAGCAATGATGTATTAAGTAGATGATTTAGCGATTTATACATTGGTCGCAAGGATTGGAAACTTTTATATCAGAAGGATTATACAAAGGAGACATTTTGCGTAATTTATCAATAATTTCAGGAATAATTTCTAAAAAGTAGTCTACTTCTTCTTCTGTGTTATGTCTGCCTAGAGATAATCTTAAAGAGCCGTGTGCTGTTTCGTGGTTTAAGCCCATAGATAGTAAAACATGAGATGGGTCTAAAGAACCGGAAGTACAAGCTGAGCCACTTGAAGCTGCAATCCCTTTTAAATCAAGATTAAGCAAAAGAGATTCTCCTTCAATAAAACTAAAACTAAAATTAACTAAGCCAGGTAACCTTTGAGTTCTGTGTCCATTTAATTTTACAGAGGGAATTTCAGCTAAAATTGTATCGATTATTTTATCTCTTAGTTTAGTAAGATTTTTTATATGATCATCCAAATTTACTCTTGCTATATCAGCAGCAAGTCCCATCCCTACTATACCAGGTATATTTTCTGTGCCTGCTCTAATATTTCTTTCATGAGCACCACCGTGTTGAATAGCTTCTATTCTAACTCCTTTTCTCACATAAAGAGCACCTGTACCTTTGCTTGAATAGAATTTGTGGCCTGACATGGAAAGAAGATCTATATTCATTTCTCTGACATCTATATGACAATTTCCTATTGCTTGCACAGCATCTGTGTGAAAATATATATCGTGTTCTTTAGCTATTTTGCCTATTTCTTTTATAGGTTGGATTGTACCAACTTCATTGTTGGCAAACATTATGCTTATTAGTATTGTTTCGTCAGTGATGGCATTTTTTAAATCTTCAAGATTGATCATAGCGTTTTCATCTACAGGAAGATAAGTAACTTTAAAACCGTTTTCTTCCAGATATTCTAAAGTATGAAGAATTGCATGATGTTCAATCTGGCTAGATATAATGTGATTGCCTTTTTTTCTGTTTCTTAGGGCTATTCCTTTAAGTGCCAGATTATCTGATTCTGTACCGCCGCTTGTAAAAATTATTTCAGTAGGTTCTGCATTTATAAGTCTAGCTACTTGTTTTCTGGCTTCTTCTAAAGCTTTTTTTGCTTCGCGTCCAAAAGAATGGATACTAGACGCGTTGCCGAATTTATCTGTCATATATTCAAGCATTTTTTTTGCAACTGCTGAATCTACTTGTGTAGTTGCAGAATGGTCGAAATAAATGTTTTTTTTCTCCATGTTATTTCAATCTCCTTGAGGTTTATTTTCTTCTAATAAATCAGCTATTGTGATAGAATCGAGCACTGCATCCATACTATCTTTAAGTTTTGAAAATATATTTCTTGTAACACAAATATTAATTCTTGTACAAGAGCTATTAATGTCGCCATTATCTCCTGAAAGGCAATCAGCTGGCAGAATTGGTCCTTCCATAATTTCAATTATATTGCCTACAGAAATTTTATCCGGGCTTTTAGTTAGTGAATATCCTCCTTGAGGACCACGGACACTTCTGACAAGACCAGATTTTCTAAGAGGACCTATAAGTTGTTCAAGATAGTTTTCAGATATTAATTGTCTTTGAGCAATGCTTTTTAAGGATATAGGTCCTTGCCCATAATGCATTGCTAAGTCATAAATAGTGGCGATTCCGTATCTGCTTTTTGTAGAAAGTTTCATGTTATCGCTCTCCTAAACACAGGTGTTTCTCTATAATATATGCAACAATTATTAAATCCGAGTATGTCGCTAGGTTTTGTTGGTATTAATAAATATAGCAAATTTATAAGAAAATGTCAAAAAATTTTTTTGAGCGATTATTTGTTATTAAGTTTACGAATTTATTATTGTCTGTTTTATATATTTTATCCTGCGGAGTTTTATAAATGAAAGCTTATTTTCATTGTTAATAAAGAAATAATAATGAGTTTATATATTGTGTATTTTTTTTGCATATTAGGAAAAAATATCGGAAAGGGAGGTGATTTAATTGACTGCAAAAAAGAATAAAGATTCAGCAAAAGATAGACGTACTAACTCTGATAGATCATCAGATACAACTAGAACAAGTGATAGTGATAATACAACAAGAAGCAAGCCTTGCAAGAATTCGAATCCAACTTGAGGATTGAGGCTATGTATGAAGAAATAGGTTAAAAACAATGATAAGCACGCATCTAAAATAGAAAATATAAAGGGAAGGTGTCTGCTTTTTTGGTTGCCAATAAGGCGGAATTGAATTTATAAAAAGATAAACGCACATTTACTTCACTAAAAAAACAAAGAAGTGCAGTTACGTACATTGAGTACGCGCCTGCACTTCTTTGTTTTTTTATCTCGTATATGCACATTTCTCTTTTCCTAAATTCAATTCGAGTGGTTCCAGATTTTTAATTACTTTAAAAAACTTAAAAGATTTTCAAATTGTTTTAATACTATTCTTCCTTTAAAGAATCTTTTACAAGATAGGTCCAACCATCTTCTTGTTTAATTAAGCCTTGTTTTAATAATGAACCTAGGGCACGCTTGAATGCGGCTTTGCTCATTTGAAATTTATCTTTGATTATTTCAGGAACGGTACTGTCGCTATATGGCATCTGCCCTTTTCTGTTTTGCAGAAAAGTTAGTATTTTTTCAGCATCTTCTGAGATGGCTTTTTCTTTTATTTTTCTCATAGATACATTTATTTTGCCATCTTCTCTGACAAAAGTTATTCTTGTTTCTAGTTCATCACCTATTTTAATAGGGTGAGTTATTTCATCGTTATGGAGAAGAGCCAAATAATTTTCTTGAGTAAATAGAAAAGCTCCTTGTTCAATGAAGTTATAAACTACTCCTGTGACGGTATCGCCTTTTTTTGCTTTAGAAGCATCTTGAGCAATTTTTTTCAGGTCTTCGTCTACATTCATAGTGGCGGCAATTCTGTTTGATTTATCTCTGTATAACTTAATAAATACTTTAGCACCACGTTTTAAAGTGTCTTTTTCCCGAACTTCTTTAAATGGCATAAATGCCCCGCGTTCTGCACCTATATCTACAAATATACCATGTTTCGTTATATTTATAATTTCTGCTCTTGTTGTTTCGCCTACTTTTATTTTAGGCAGGCGTCTGCTGGCAGTAAGGCGTCCTTTGGGGTCCAGATACAAATATACTTCTACTTCTTGACCAATTTTATCTATTACTTCATCTAGTTGTTGCATTTGATGAAGCAAAATATCATCATTTGTGTTTCCTGTTTCGGCATCTAGAAAAGCGCCTAAATCACTTAACCTGGCAACTTTTAAAGTAACTACGTCGCCAGGTTTATATTTGCTGTTATTAAAATCAGTTTTCTTGTTTTCGAATTTATTATTATTTTGCATTTTTGTTCTCATTTCAATTAATCATCAAAGGTAACTTTTTTTGCATCGCTCCAAAGTTTTTCTAATGAATAAAACTCTCTTTCAGTTTGGGTAAATATATGAACTACTACATCGCCATAATCCAGAAGTGTCCAAAGAGATTCATTGTAGCCTTCTTTATGAAGCATTAAAATGCCTTCTTTTTGTATTTTTTCCTCTATATTATCTGCAATTGCTTTAACTTGAATTTTATTTTGAGCACTACAAATTACAAAGTAGTCTGTTATAGGTGATATTTCACTTATATCTAAAATTAATATATCCTGAGCTTTTTTGTCATCTGCAGCTTCTTTTATATTTTTAGCTAATAATTTTGAATCCATACTTTGCTCCAATCTTTTTTAATTTGTTGTATCTTTTATAGTATAAACTAGTTGATTTACTAATGCTTCTGTTTGAGTTTCATCATGTTCCCAGTAAATAATACCGTCTATAGTAACATATTTTCCAGGTAACATTTCAGAATGTATCTCGTTTGATCTATAACTAAAACTCTTAAGTGTGTTAGCTATTTTAAGCATAGTCCACGGAGGGATATCTGTAACAACATGTTCTTTGAAAATGTTGTGTATATTCGGGATTTTAATAGCTGTTTTTAAATTGATTGAGTCTTTTAGGACAGTTTTTATAAATCTTTGCTGTCTTTGCATACGGCCTATTTCGCCTAAATCATCACTGCAATAGCAAACATATTCAATTGCTTTTTTTCCATCGAGAAATTGATAGCCTTTTTTTAGATTTATTTTAAAACCAGTATGAGGGTCTTCGTAATTCATATCATTCTCTACATATATATTTATGCCCCCGATACCATCAATTACTTTTACAAACCCATTAAAATCAAGGGAGATATAGTGATGTATGGGTGCCTTCAGCAAACCTTCTACGCAAGATTTTACCAGATGCTCTTTGCCATAAGTATAAGTATGATTTAAGGGTTCTATCCTGTTTTTTATTTGTACTTTTGTTTCTTTAGGAATAGAAATAAAATTTACGCTAGCTGTTTCCGGGTCAATACTGGCAACTATTATAGCATCTGCTTTTCTATCTTTAATATTAGGATCATGTGAGTAGCTGGAATCTATACCTATTAGTAAAATATTTGTTCTGGTAGTAAGTAAATCTCTCGTATAGGCTTTATTGTCAGGATTTATAGAATTGTCATATTTAGACCAAGGTCCTTTTGAAAAGTTTGTATTTTTATATAAATAAAAGGATCCAAAAGCAATTACGCTTATTAAAATTAAAGCTAAAAGAGTAAGAAATAAACGATCCCAACGAATTTTGCGTTTCTTTTTTTTGGATTCAGTATCTGGCATAATTTTTTCCCTCTAAGAAATATTCTTGTCTTGTTTTGACTTTAATAATAACTCATTTCTTCCTTCGATTGTAGCAGGATGAATGGTTTTATTTTTCTCTAAATTATATTCTATAGCAATATCATACGCATAAAGCATTGCTTTATCAAGGTTTTTTAGTGCTAGTTTTCTAAGTTTGTCTACTTCTTTGAAATTTCTGGATGGTTCAATTAAGTCAGCTAAATATATGATTTTAGACAATGTACATAAATTTTTGCCGCCAACTGTATGTTGTGCAATTGCATCTAGAATTTCTTTATCTTTAATATCAAATTCTTTTTTTGCAATATATGCGCCAACTCGTGCATGCAGTAAAACAGGACTTTCTTTGTCTAGTTCATCAATTTTTATATTAAATTCAGCTGCTTTTTTAAAAATTTCTTCATTATCTATGTCTCTGGCACAATCATGCAGAAGTCCGGCTATAGCTGCTTTGTCTATGGATTCTTTGAATAATCTAGCCATTCGAATAGCTGTTTTGCTTACATTTATTGAGTGAGAAAATCTTTTTAAAGAAAGTTTTTCAGCTAGTCTTTTTTCTATTTCAGTAATATCTAACATTTTTTTATACATAGGACCTCGCTTGGAAATTACTAAATATATTTATATTTTTACATATATTTTAAAACTTCGCTAAGAATTTATGGATTCCTTTATTTGGCTGATAGGATAAAGTTTAGAAATATAAAAATCAACTAAATATAAGATTATAATTTGTACAATCAATATACTTAGTTGATTTTTAATTTAGGTTATAATTTCAATATTAAAATTTTAATATTGAGCTTGTTTTGGTTTAGCTTCGTTCACAACAATTTGGCGACCATCTATTTGAGAGCCATTCATGGCTTCGATTATTTTTTCAGCGTCATTGTCTTCTACTTCAACGAAACCGAATCCACGAGATCTGCCAGTTTCTCTGTCGGTTATAATTCTACTGGAGATGATATCACCGTAAGGTTTGAAAGCTTCAAGCAGTGTAGTATCACTTGCGCTCCAAGGTAAGTTGCCGACATAAAGAGTTTTTGTCATATGGAAAAAATCCACCTTTCTTCTTAAAGATACTAGGGTATGCCCTATAAAATTGTTTACAATAACATTATTAGCATTTTATCAAGAATTATACAAAAAAAATCATGATAAGTACGCACCTGCCGCGTTGGTTTCAAATAGCCCACATTCGACGTACAAGGAGTACGACGAATCCGGTCTATTTAAAATCCGCCTTGCATCTGCATACTTCTAATGATTTTTTTGGCTGGGTAGTGTACAGCTTTTATTGTAGGTGGCTAATCTTTTTTTTAAAAAACAAATAAAAACTGGATTCACTCGAATTGAATTCAGGAAAAGAGAAATGTGCAGATGCATTAGAAAATATAAAAGCAAGTAGAGGCGCGTACTAGCTGTACGTAACTCTGCTTGCTTTTGGATTTTCTAATGTAGATGTGCGTTCATCTTTTTCTCAATTCAATTTCCCACTTACCTGACACTATAATAAAGAACATCATCTGTTACTCTTCTTTTTAATTTGCCAATATTATTCAAATATTCAAGATGTGCTCCGGCTTCTCCGCAGGCAAACCATTTTTGACCTTTGGGGAATGTTTCCCATGTTTTTGCGGTTATGCTCCAAGTCATGAGAGACGCGGTTTCGGCAACAGTTTTTTCGCCAGTTTGCATAATTTTTAATACTTCTTTTAGGCGTTCTTCATGATGAACATATAATTCTTTTATGCGCTCTTTCGGATCTCCCAGAATTTCTCTGTGACCAGTGAAAAGCCACTTTATAGGAAGTTTTTCTACTTTCTGCAAGCTTTCTATAAAATATTTGATGGAATCATGTCCAAAGTCCCGGAAAGTTATGTTTGGAGTTATTGTACTAAGAATATGGTCTGAACAGAAACATAACTGGTGTTTTTTCTCATAAAGACCTACTAGTCCTGGTGAATGTCCCGGTAAATCAATAACATTAAAAACATATTCTCCGTAAGTTAGTTGATCATTTTCTTTTAGTGGGTTAATAACTTTTGGGACACTTTTGAGTCTATTTATATAACCAGGGCTATATTGAACTGTAATTTCGTTTGTATCTAGTCCAAATAAGGTAATCAGTTTATTTAGATTAGGCCAAAAAGACGTATCTCTCATCTTTTCAAACAAATCTTTTTCTTTTTCGCCTGCATAAATTGTACAACCTTTTTCTTCTAAAACATCTGCTAAAGCAGCATGGTCAGAGTGAATATGAGACATTAGAACATCTGTTTTGGAAAGGTCTAAATTAAGTTCTTTTATTCCATTAAATAAAGCTTCTCTACATATTTCATTATTAAAGCCGGTATCTATTATAAGGTTTCTGTCAGGAGATACAATTATGTAGCTATTAAGCCATTTTAAAGTAGTTCTGGGCAAGGGAAGCTGATTGCAATATATGTTTGGATATACTTGATTTAACATTTTATTCCTTCTTTTTTAAAAATATTTATTATTAGTTAGTTTATATTTATCGTACAAGAAAGTCAAGATATAGGTGGCAAAGAGAAATAAAGTTTAAAGGATTTTATTTTACAAAGTTAATTATTTTTTAAAGAAATTTACTTGGAAAAAATATTTTAGTTAACTATTAAGACATATTTAAAGAAATGTGTCCATATATTTTAGTTATAAAATAAAGCTTTCTGAGGGGGAAGAGCTTATGAGAAGAATAAAGAAAAAATTCAAAAAATTCTATGATTCCTTGTTTAATAAACCAGACCAAACTTCCTGGCAATCTTATTATAAAAAAGAAGATAAAAAAAGAGACTATAAACATTTGAAAAAAGCAGGGATTGCTGTTTTAGTTTTGGCTATAGTTTATGTAGCTCAGGTATCTAATACAAAAATTGGTCAAGAGGCTGTTAATTTAGTTCAAAGAGTATTGACAACTCAAACTGATATTGCCTATGTCTTAGACAAAGGATCAGAGTATAGTAAACAGCTCTTCCCAAACGGAATCAGCTTAAAAGATACTGCTTTGTTTAATTCTATTAAAGCTGTTGTAAGTAAACCAGCAGATCCTTTAATGTATATGGTTAAACCAGTAGAAGGTGAGCTGGTATTAAAATATGGTTCATATACTAATCCGGAAACTCAAGAAGAGCTATTTAATGAGGGGATAAGTATTTTGACAAAAAGTAACAGCAATATTGCTGCAACAGCTAAAGGAAAGATCGAAAGCATAATAGAAAAACCTGATTCAGGATATACAGTAATAGTAGACCATGGCAAAAACACCAGAACTGTTTATTCACAACTTGGAGAAGTTTTTGTTAAAAAAGATGATACTGTAAATCAAGGTCAAATAATAGGTAAAGTAGGAGTATTTAAAACAAATAATAAAGATTTAGAAAATAAACCGATATTATATTTTGAAGTAAGAGAAGGTGCGGGAGCGGTAGATCCATTAAATAGAATAAAAGAGGATTTTAAAAACTCTGCAACTAAATAGGAGGCTATTTTGAAAGCAGGAAAAGTAGCAGGGGTAAAATTGATTTTAAACAATTGGTTTTTACTTCTTATTGTTTTATTTAGCGTAGCAGGGCTATTAGATAAAGTTATTTTGGTTTTTAGTGCAGTGATTTTTCATGAACTTGCTCATATAATAACAGCGGCAAATCTGGGATATAACGTAAAAGAAATTGAATTGCTACCTTTTGGAGCAGTAGCAAAAATAGAAGGAATTTCTACAGTAAAACCTGCAGTAGATATTATGATATCAATTGCAGGTCCTCTTTTTAATATAGGGCTAAGTTTAATCTTGTATATTTTTATAGTAGAAGAGATTTATCTTTTAGATAAAACCATTTTAAATTTTTATTTAAAAGTTAATCTTGTTTTGGCAGCTTTTAACCTTTTGCCAGCATTACCACTTGATGGCGGTAGGATATTAAGAGCTATTTTGGCACTTAAAACAGATTATAAAAAAGCGACAGAGAAAGTAGTTGCTTTAAGTTATATAGTATGCATTTTTTTGAGTTTGACATTTGGTTTGCAGTACTATCTTTATGGTTCTTTAAATATGACCTTATTGGTAGCTGCTATTTTTATTTTCGTTAAATCAAAAAAAGAGATTACCATAGCAAACTTTAGGTCAATGCATCTAGCAGCAAGCAAAAAAAGTTTGTTTTTATCAAAAAAAATTCTTCCGGTAGCGCAACTTATTGCCGGAGAAAACATATATTTAAAAGATATAATAAAGTCTTTCAAGGCAGAAGAATATAATATTGTAATACTAGTTGATGAAAATTTAAATTTAAAACAAACTTTTACAGAAACACAAGTTTTAGAAGGGTTAACTGAAATGGGTATTAAAACTAAAATAAAAGACCTTATTTAAAAATAAAAAATAAAGATTTTTACCCTTGACGAAAATTTTTTTATGGAGTATATTAATAAACAATAAATATATTTAAATAAAACGATGATTGAGAAGAGTAAATATACTAAAATATTTACAGAGAGTCAACATTTGGTGGAAGTTGATAATATTTGGTTTATTGAATGGGCTCATGAGTGGAAGCTGAAATTTATTAAAGTAGGCGACTCGGCAGTCAACCGTTACTATGACTAGAATGTCGATAATTTATTATCCGCATTTGAAGAGAGGATCTAGAAATAGATCAATTGAGGTGGCACCACGGTTAATATCGCCCTCTGTTTACAAAAGTAAATAGAGGGCTTTTTTATTTTAAATTTATTAAGAAGTGAGGAGAAAAATTATGTTAGAAAATAATAATGGTTATTTTGGTGAATTTGGTGGCAGATTTGTGCCAGAAGCTTTAGAAGCTCCTTTAAAGGAACTGGAAGAATGTTTTTTTAAGTATATTAATGACGAAGAATTTCATAAAGAGTTAAATTATTATTTAAAAAATTATGTCGGCAGAGAAAGTCCGCTATATTATGCAGAACGGTTATCTAACGAGGTTGGCGGAGCTAAGATATACTTAAAAAGAGAAGATTTAAATCATAGCGGAGCTCATAAAATTAACAATACTTTAGGGCAAATTCTTTTAGCCAAAAAAATGGGCAAAAAAAGAATTATTGCCGAAACTGGCGCAGGTCAGCATGGGGTTGCTACAGCAACTGTATGTGCACTTTTTGGACTTGAATGTGTAATTTACATGGGCGAAGTTGATATTAAGCGTCAAGAGCTGAATGTTTTTAGAATGGAGCTTATGGGTGCTAAAGTAGTAAGTGTATCTACAGGTAATAAAACCTTAAAAGATGCAGTTGATGTTGCTTTAGAAGATTATATGAAAAATTGCGATACTACATTTTATCTTTTAGGTTCAGCGGTTGGACCTCATCCTTATCCTATTATGGTTAGAGAATTTCAAAAAATAATAGGACAAGAAGCCAGAAAACAAATCTTAGAAGTTGAAAACAGATTGCCAGATTATGTTGTAGCAGCAGTAGGCGGCGGCAGTAACTCCATAGGATTATTCTATCCGTTTGTTGAAGATAAAGAGGTTAAAATAGTGGGTGTAGAACCTGCCGGTAAAAGTTTTAATATAGGTGAGCATGCAGCTACTATTACTAAAGGAACTGTTGGAGTAATTCATGGATATCGTTCTTATGTTCTGCAAGATGAAAAAGGCGAAATAGCACCTGTGCATTCTGTTGCTGCAGGTCTTGATTATCCAAGTGTTGGTCCTGAACATAGTTACTACCATCAAACAGGTAGAGGGGAGTATGTAGCAATAAATGATGAAGAGGCTTTAGATGCATTTTTTAGGCTTTCAAGATTAGAAGGTATTATACCTGCAATTGAAAGCTCTCATGCTATTGCGCACAGTATAAAACTGGCGAAAGACCTTGATAAAGATAAAATAATTATAGTAAGTCTTTCCGGACGGGGAGATAAAGATATAGATCAAGTCATAAATATGCAAAGAGAAGGCTTGATAAATGTAAGTAATAATGAAGTGAAAATAGCAATTTAAAGATAAAATCCTTACCTTAATAGGTAAGGATTTTTAATGTCATAAAATATTGGTGTTATTTACTATTGCCTGTTTGCATGGTATTATAAAAGACAGTATTTTGGTTATTATAAAATTGCGATTTGTTAGTAATTTTTTAGTGGTTTGCCAGTAATATAGATATAATAATTAAAGTGATTAATTATTTATTTAAGAAAGTTTTTGTGGAGGTATTATATGAGCTTTAATTCTTGCAATTTTCTTGCTCATTCTATTTTAAGCCAAATATCAAAACCAGCTAGATATACAGGTGGCGAATATAATAGTATAAGAAAAAATCCTAAAGATGTTGATGTGGAGTTTGTTCTTTCAATGCCTGATGTATATGAAGTTGGGCAGTCTAATTTAGGATTAAAAATACTTTATAATATATTAAATCAAAGAACAGATACTTTGGCAGAACGGGTTTATGCTCCCTGGGTAGACTTAGAAGAAAAAATGCGAGAAAATGATATACCTCTAGCTTCATTAGAAAGTAATCGTCCTTTAAAAGAATTTGATGTTATAGGATTCACTCTGCAATATGAACTTAGTTATACTAATGTTATAAATATGATTGATCTAGCAAAGATACCTATGTTTGCTAGAGATAGATCAGATAATGATCCTTTAATAGTCTGTGGCGGACCTTGTACATTTAACTCAGAACCTTTGGCTGATTTTATTGATTTTTTCATCTTAGGAGAAGGTGAAGAAGTTATAGAAGAAGTAGTAGAAAAGGTGGCCTTGTGGAAGAAAAATAACAAAATAGGCGGCAGAACGGGAATTTTAGAAGAACTTGCTACTTTAAAAGGTGTTTATGTTCCTTCTTTTTATGAAGTGACATATCTTGAAAACGGGCAAGTAAAAGATATAGAAGTTATTAATAATAAAGCAAAAAAAATGGTTACAAAAAGAATAATACAAGACTTAGATAAATCTTTATTTCCTTTAAAACCAATAGTTCCTTACATAGGAATTGTCCATGATAGAATTATGTTAGAGCTTTTTCGCGGCTGTACGCGAGGCTGTCGTTTTTGTCAGGCAGGTGTAATTTATAGACCTGTTAGAGAAAGAAAGCTTGAAACATTACTTGATTATGCTAATAAGCTTGTTGAGAATACTGGTTATGAAGAAATATCTTTAATATCACTTAGTTCTGCTGATTATTCTCGCCTAGAAGAACTTATAGATAATTTAATGGAAAATTTCAAAGATCAACATGTTAGTACTTCTCTGCCTTCACTTAGGATAGATAGTTTTTCTATAGAGCTTGCTAAAAGAGTTAAAACTGTACGAAAAAGCGGACTCACATTTGCTCCTGAAGCAGGTACTCAAAGGATGCGTAATGTGATAAATAAAAATGTTACAGAAAAAAATCTGGAAGATGCTGCCAGAGCAGCCTTTGAATCAGGCTGGACTTCCTTAAAACTTTATTTTATGATAGGACTTCCAACTGAAACAGATGAAGATGTGAAAGGTATAGCAGATTTAGCTAAAAATGTTATTGATATTTACCATGATGTTACTGGTAAAAGAAATGTAAGTATAACAGTAAGTGTGTCTTCTTTTGTGCCTAAACCACATACTCCGTTTCAATGGTTTGGGCAAAATACTCAGGCTGAAACAGAAAGAAAACAGGCGCTGCTTAGATCATTAATTAAAGATCGCAGAATTTCACTTAATTGGCATGATGCTGAGACAAGTTTTCTGGAAGGAGTTTTTGCCAGAGGTGACAGACGTTTAGGTAAAGTGATCTTAGCTGCTTGGCAAAATGGAGCTAAGTTTGATGGTTGGTCAGAACATTTTAAATTTGATGTTTGGCTCAAGGCTTTTGAAAATACTGATATAGATCCGAATTTTTATAATACACGTTCTAGAGATTTTGATGAAAAATTGCCTTGGGATCATTTATCTGCAGGTGCGAATAAAGAGTTTCTTCAAAAAGAATATGAATGTGCAATATTAGAGTCTTCAACACCTGATTGCAGAAATGGTGCTTGTACTAATTGTGGTGTGTGTCAAAATTTATTTCTAGAAGAAAGAGCAATTAATGGTGAAAGCAATGCCTAAACTTAGAATGAAAATTACTAAAGGTGAATCAATTAGATATATATCGCATTTAGATTATCTAAAAACCTTTGAAAGAATTTTAAAACGTTCTAATTTGCCAATAAAATATTCGCAAGGATTTAATCCTCATATGAAGTTCTCATTTTCCTCTGCTTTGGCAGTAGGAGTTGTAAGTTTGGAAGACTATGTGGATATAGAACTTTTGGAACACAAGTCTATCAGTGAAATAAAACGCTGTTTTGCAGATGCACTTTGCGATGGCATAGAAATAGTGGAAGCTTTTTATGTAGATGAGAAAATCCCTTCGCTCATGTCAACTATAAGTCAAGCATCATATAGAGTAACAAACTGGATTGTCAAAGAAGACTTTGAAAAATCATATGATGTTATAAATAAATTTAACAAAGCAAAAAGCATTGTTTTTACTAGAAAACATGAGAAAAAACGTGCCAAAGATATTGATTTAAAAGAGTTTTTAAATGGTGATATAGAATATAAACTAGAAGATGATAATTTATTATTGTTTTTTAATATTAAAATTACCCCAACAGGAAGCATAAAACCTACAGATGTTTTAAATGTACTTGTAGATATATTTGAACTTCCTATTGAAAAAGAAGCTGCTATAATAGATAGAGTAGGTATTTGTATAAATAAAAAAGAGTAGAAAGAAATTACATAAAAGAAAGTTGGATTTTTATGATAATAAAAATCAAAAACACTTTTATCTTCTGTCTGGGTACTTTTTTAAATGCATTTGGGATAGCTTTAGCTGCTAAAGCAAATATAGGTATTACTCCTATTTCGTGTTTCCCTTATGTAGTGTCTATTGCTACGCCACTTACTTTTGGGATGACTACTTGTATATGGAGCGTTATTGTTGTTATATCTGAAGTATTGGTTGTAGGTAAAGAATTTCCTAAAGTCCAATATTTGCAGCTTGCTTTGGCATTTCTTTTGGGCTTTTTTATTGATGTAAGCTTATATTTACTTAAAATATTTACTGTTGAAACATACTTTCTTAAACTCATAGTGGTTTTAGCAGGCGGCGTTATTATGGGGTTTGGCATAAGTATGCAGGTTAAAAAAAACATATTGCTTTTACCAATAGATGGTCTTGTTAAAGCCATTGCAGGTAAAATATCCAGAGAATTTGGTTATATTAAGATTATTTTGGATGTTGTTATTGTAATATTAGCAGCATTTACATCATTTATATTAATGGGGTCAGTAGAAGGAATAAGAGAAGGAACTGTTATTTTAGCAATACTTACAGGGTTTGTTATTAAATTTTTTCTTAAAAAATTATAGAATTATTAAGACGTATTTCTAAAAAATATAAAAGAGACGAGACTGATAATGAAGAGAAAAATTAAACCCTATCTTGTTTTTTGCCTGGGAGTATTTATAGGTGCATTTGGTATGGCTTTAATTACTAAGGCTAATATAGGTCTTACGCCTATTGCTTGTCTGCCTTTTGTATTTTATCTTGCTACACCACTTACTTTTGGCATGACTCTTTGTATAATGAATATGATTTTTGTTTTAGCTCAAGTAGCTATTTTAGGCAAAGACTTTGAAAAATTTCAATATTTGCAGTTTTTTGTTGCTTTTCTTTTAGGTTTTTTTGTTGATATAAATATGTATATTTTAAAAATGTTTAATCCGGAAATTTATTTTTTAAAAATAGCTGCTCTTATACTGGGGTGTGTTATTATGGGTTTAGGGATAAGTATTCAAATTAAACAAAATTTATTGCTTTTACCAGGAGATGGTCTTGTTAAAGCGATTTGCGATAAAATATCTCAAGAATTTGGTTATATAAAAATTGCTGTTGACAGTGCTGTTGTAATATTAGCTTTTTTTGCTTCGTTAGCATTGCTGGGCACAATAGAAGGAATAAGAGAAGGAACTATCATCTTAGCTTTACTTACAGGTCTGTGTATCAAGTTCTTTTTGCAGAAATTTAATATGCCAGCCAAAAATAACAATTAAGTTTTTCCATAGAAGAGACAAAGGTTTGATAGGGAAGGAATTTATCATGGATAAAAATGAAATTAAAAAGTGGCTTTTTGTGGCGTTGGGTCTTTTTATAAGTGGTCTCGGCATTGCCCTTATTGCTAAAGCAAATCTGGGGCTTACTCCTATTGCTACATTGCCTTTTGTTATTTCTAGGGTGTTTACACTAAGCCTGGGTCTTGGTATGATGATTACAAGCTCTTTGATGGTGTTGACTCAAATAATTATCTTAGGTAAAAATTTTGAAAAGATGCAATACCTTCAATTTGCTATGGGTTTCGTTTTAGGACTTTCTGTAGATATAAGTCTTTATTTTCTAACATTATTAAATCCAGAAAATTATTTTTCTCAAATGACAGTTCTTTTCCTAGGCTGTATTATTTTGAGTTTTGGCATAAGTATTCAAGTAATTCAAAATTTAATTCTGATGCCTGCTGAAGCACTTGTTAAAGTTATTTCTGAGAAATTATCTAAAGGTTTTGGTCCAATAAAAGTTTATTTTGATGTTTTTATAGTAGCATTAGCGATAGGCATCTCTATAGTTTTCTTAGATGGATTAGAGGGTGTAAGAGAAGGCACTATAATTTTAGCACTTGTGTCAGGAATGTTTATAAGATTTTTCCTCAGAAGATTTAATTATGCCCGGGCCTGAATTTTAATTTAGGGTTTTGGAGGTGCTTTTTCAATGCAAAAAGATACGATCAAACGATGTATATATTTTGTTTGTGGTTTATTTTTAACTGCATTTGGTGTTGCTCTTATTGCTAAAGTTAATCTTGGTAATGCGCCAATTGCAACCTTACCTTATGTTCTTAGTTTAATATTTTCGGTAACTCTGGGTGTGACTACTATTGCTATAAATGTATTATTTGTTTTATTGCAAATAATCCTTTTGCAGGGAAATTTTCCGAAAGTGCAGTATTTACAATTTGTTGTTGCAATTTTTTTCGGTCTTTTTATAGATATGAGTTTATTTCTTATAACCTCAATAAACCCTGAAACTTATATTTTGAAAATGATAACACTTTGCATAGCTGGTATTATTATGAGTTTTGGGATCAGTATTCAAGTGAAACAAGATCTGATTTTAATGTCTGGAGAAGCTCTTGTAAAAGTTATTTCAACCAAACTGTCCAAAGAATTTGGGGCAATGAAAGTTGCATTTGATGTATCTATAGTTGCGGCATCTATTATTCTTTCATTGATTTTCCTGGGTAGCTTAGAGGGCGTGAGAGAGGGAACTATTATTTTAGCTTTTTCTGTAGGTGTATTTATTAGGTTCTTTTTAAAGAAATTTAATTCTATAAATAAAAAAATAGAAGCAGTATAATAATTACTTATTAATTGGAGAAATGTATGAAAGATATTTATTTTTTAGGTGGTTCGCCTTGTTCGGGAAAAAGTACATTTGCAGAAATGATTGCAGAAAAGTATGATATGTACTATTTTAAAATTGATGATTATTTAGATAAATACACAGAGTTAGGTGCAAAGGATGATATTGCACTTATTAAAAAACTGCAAATGATGACAATTGATGAGATGTGGCTTAGGGATCCCAGAAAACAGAGCTTGGATGAAGTTGTATTTTATCAAGAAATTTTTAATTATATTATGTATGATCTAGATAAGCTGCCGAAAGATAAAAAAATCATTACAGAAGGAGCAGCTTTAATGCCATGCCTAATGTGTGAACATGAAGTAGATACAAGCAAATATATTTGTATTGTGCCTGAAAGAGAGTTTCAAATAGAAAAGTATAGCAAAAGAGAATGGGTAGATGACTATTTATCTTCAAGCAGTGATAAACAAAAAGCTTTTGAAAATTGGATGGAAAGAGACATATTGTTTGCTCAGTATGTACTGAGAGATTGTCAAAGATATGGTTATGAATCTTTAATAGTTGATGATTCAAAATCTCTTGCTGAAAATTTTAAGGTAGTAGAGAGAGTATTAAAATTAGGTGAACTTTGAATTAAACAGATAAATTAGGTTAATATATATTTGATTTAGAAAATAAAACAAATATTAATATAAGATTAATTGACAACTTATTTTCAGTGTGATAAAATTTTAAGATGGTAGGTCGTGGCCTACTTGAACCGCACGGATAAGGTTTTAAAAACCTTTATGGTTACCGAACCGGCGAGTCTTAAGTATCGGAGGAAAAAATTAATATGTATGCTATTATAGGCACAGGTGGTAAACAGTACAAAGTCAGTGAAGGCGATGTAATCACTATTGAAAGATTAGAAGTAGAAGAAGGTCAAAGCGTTGATTTTGATCAAGTTTTCACCATAATTGATGGAGAAAATGTACTTATTGGTAAACCTTTAGTAGAAGGCGCTGTAGTTACTGGCGAAGTTTTAAATCATGGTCGCGATAAAAAAATTATGGTTTTCAAATACAAATCAAAAAATAATTATCGTCGCCGTCAAGGTCATCGTCAACCATTTACAAAAGTTTGCATAAAAAGCATTACTGCTCCTAAAGCTAAAGCAACAAGAGGCAGAAAACCTAAAGCAGAAAAAGTTGAAGAAGCTGTAGAAGCTTAAAATAAGATTATGATAATTATTGAAATTATCAACATAGATGGCAAAATAAAAAAGTTTAAAGTCACAGGTCATGCAGGTGTAAGCCACAAAGGACAAGATATTGTTTGTGCAGGTGTTTCTGCTGTTGTACAGACAGCTGTGATTGGACTTGAAAGACATTTAAACACTGATTTTGATGTAAAACAGTCAGAAGGAAATTTAGAAGTAAATCTTAAAAAACCGGATAATTATACAGAAGCAATACTAATGACTATGTATTATGGTTTAAAAGAGATTGAAAAGATTTATCCTAAAAATGTCAAGATAGATGAATAAAAAATTAAAAATGAAATCTTAAATGAGGTGAAATATATGAAAATCAAATTTGATTTACAGCTATTTGCTCATAAAAAAGGTATGGGTAGTACACGTAATGGTCGTGACAGCCAATCTAAACGTTTAGGCGTAAAAGAGCAACAAGGCGAAGTAGTAACTGCAGGTAGTATTTTAGTAAGACAACGTGGAACTCGTTTTTATCCTGGAAAAAATGTTGGTATAGGTAAAGATCATACTTTATTTGCCAAAATTGCTGGTAAAGTTTCTTTTGAAAGAAAAGGCAGACATGATCGTCAAATAAGTGTTTATCCTATAGAGGAAGCGATTTAAATAAAATGCTTGCGGCTGTTTTAGTCGCAAGTATTATTTTTAACATTATGATAAAAATAAAGTGCATATATTATAATAAAATCAAGAAAAAATATTTTTTTTGTTGATTTATGGAAATATTTACAAAAATAGAATATACTTATTTTTAGAACCTATTAAAAATATATAAAATAGGGGGATTATAATTATATGGCTTTAAAATTAGAAAACCCAAGTGAAAAATTATCTCTGGAAACATTAAAACTTTTAAGAAGACAAAGACATGATTTTTTAAACCACCTGCAAATAATACATTCTTTGATAGTTCTGGATAAATCGCCTAAAGCGCTGGAATATATTGAAGAAATTGCTAAAGACCCTAATTGGTTAGAAAAAACCATTTCAGATAATACTGAATGATACATAGTCAATACACTTAAAAAGTTTTAATCATAGGAGCTTTGAGATGTTTATAGATAAAGTAAAAATCACTGTAAAAGCTGGCAGTGGTGGTCATGGTATGTCTAGCTTTAGAAGAGAAAAATATGTACCTAAAGGTGGTCCGAGCGGTGGTGATGGCGGTCGTGGCGGCAGTGTTATTTTAGTTGGTGATAACAGCTTAAATACACTTATAGATTTTAGGTATAAAAAGAATTTTAAAGCTAAAAACGGTGATGGTGGTCAAACAAGTAATATGCATGGTAAAGGTGCAGAAAACTTATATATAAAAGTACCTCTTGGTACAGTGGTTAAAGATATAGAAACAGGTCAAATTCTGGGAGATATAACAGAAGATTTTCAAGAACTTGTTATAGCAAAAGGTGGTCGTGGCGGTCGCGGTAACGCTCGTTTTGTGACAAGTGTTAAACAAGCTCCTACTTTTGCTGAACTTGGTGAACCTGGCGAGGAATTTCAAATTGCCTTAGAACTAAAACTTTTGGCAGATATAGGTCTTGTCGGCTATCCAAGTGTAGGAAAATCCAGTATTCTCTCTGTTGTATCTGATGCTAAACCAGAAATTGCGGCATATCATTTTACAACTCTTTCGCCTATCTTAGGAGTGGTAAGAGTTGCAGAAGGGTTTAGTTTTGTTTTAGCAGATATTCCTGGCATAATAGAAGGTGCTCACGCGGGTCATGGTCTTGGTCATGAGTTTTTAAGACATATTGAAAGAACAAAAATTTTAATACATGTTTTAGATGTCTCTGGCATGGAAGGCAGAGACCCCATAGAAGATTATCATAAAATAACAAATGAACTTTCCTTATATAATGAAAAACTAGCAACAAGAGTACAAATAGTTGCTGCAAATAAAATGGATTTGCCTGATGCAGTGGAAAATTATGAAAAAGTTAAGACTTATCTGGAGAATCTTGGTTTAGAAGTCTTCCCAATCTCAGCTGCTACAGGCGAGGGTATGACTGCACTGATAAACAGAGCAGGAGAACTTTTAAAAGATTATAAAGAAGAAATACCTGAACAAACTGATGAAATTAAGGTCTACACCGCAGAGAAGGAAGAAGATTACGAAATTATTCGTGGTGATGACGGAGCCTTTGAGGTTAAAAGTAAACGAATAGAAAAACTTATAGCTATGACAAACTTTGCTAATGATGAAGCTGTTCGCAGATTCCAAGTTATCTTTAGAAATTCAGGTATTGAAGAAGAACTTAAAGCAAGAGGTATACAAGAAGGCGATACAGTTAGAATTGCCGAAATGGAATTTGAATTTAGATAAAAAAATATTCGTTAACTAAGCATTGTTTAACATTTCATGATATAATAAAATATATTTATCAATAAAGAGTCAAAAATACCATTAAGGTGATTTTGACTTTTTACTATATAATCAAGACATAGAGCCCTGGGAGGAAGAAAAATGCTGATAAGAGAAAATCTTGCCAATGCAAAGCGGATTGTCGTAAAAGTAGGTACAAGTACGCTGACTTATACTGATGGAAAATTGAATATTGAACGCATTGAAAAATTAGTGCAAGAGCTTGCTGATATCGCTAAAGACGGCAAAGAAATTATTCTGGTTACTTCCGGAGCTGTTAGTGTTGGTGTAGAAAAACTGGGGCTTAAAGAACGACCGAAAACAATTCCTGAAAAACAAGCAGCAGCGGCTGTTGGTCAAGGAATTTTGATGCATATATATGAAAAGCTGTTTGATGAATATGAGCAAATAGTTGCCCAGGTTCTTTTGACTAAAGCAGATTCTGTTAGTTCCAAAGGTTATATAAATTCTAGAAATGCTTTGTTAACTCTTTTAAATCAAAAAGTGATTCCGATTATTAATGAAAATGATGTTATTTCTATAGATGAACTTAAAATTGGAGATAATGACACATTGTCAGCTATTGTGGCAAGTATAGTGGATGCCCAGGTTCTTGTCATATTAACAGATGTGCAGGGGCTTTATGATAAGAATCCTGCTGATGACACAGAGTTTGACAAAGCTACGCTGATTTCTAAAGTAGATGATATAACATTAGATATAGAAATGCTGGCAGGATCAAACAGAGATACTCGTGGCACTGGTGGAATGTATACGAAAATCCAAGCAGCAAAAATAGCTGTTAATTCTGGTGTAACTATGGTTATAGCATCAGGAGGAAACCCTGGAAATATAAAAGAGGTTTTATTAGGAAAAGAAATAGGGACTGTTTTTGCTCCTAAGAAAAATCTTACTGATAGAAAAAAACGTCTTATTTATGAATCAAAAACAGAAGGTAAAATAATAGTAGATAAAGGTTGCGAAAAAGCAATTGTGCATTCTGGTTCAAGCCTTCTGGCAAAAGGTATTACAGGAGTAGAGGGCGCTTTTGAGCAAGGTGATGTAATCAAAATAATTTCTCAGGAAGGAAGAGAACTTGCTAGAGGAATTTGTAACTATAACAGTGATGATGTAGATAGAATCAAAGGTGTTCATACAGATGAAATTGCAAATATTATTGGCACTAAACAATATAATGAGGTAATACATAGAGATAACTTAGTTTTGATTGTTTAGTGTTTTGCTAAAAAGGAGATGAAACCATGGAACAAATTAAACAAGAATTGATTGCAATTGGGAAAAAAGCTAAAAACGCCAAAGCAAAATTAGCTAACATGTCTACTAATGACAAAAACAAAGCTCTTTTAGCTATGGCAGATGCTTTAGAAAATAATAAAGATATTATTTTAAAAGCAAATAGTGTTGATATAGAAAATGGCGAAAAGAATGGTTTGACAAAAGCTCTTCTTGACAGACTTCTTCTTACTGAACAAAGAATTATAGATATTGCTGACGGCTTAAGACAAGTTGCTTCTCTGCCAGATCCAATTGGTGAAGTTATGTCAGGCTGGCAGCGTCCTAATGGTCTTAAAATATATAAAACAAGAGTACCTCTTGGTGTAATTGGTATTATCTATGAAGCAAGACCAAATGTTACTGTAGATGCTATTGGACTTTGTTTAAAGTCTGGCAATGTAGTTGTTTTAAAAGGTGGTTCTGAAGCCATAAATTCCAATATAGCTGTAGTAAAAATAATACAAGATGCTGCCAGAGAAGCAGGTGTTCCAGAAGGTTCTATTCAGCTTATTGAAATTACAGATAGAGCAGCAACAGGTATTCTTTTGAAAATGAATGATTATATAGATGTTATTATTCCTAGAGGCGGAGCAGGGCTTATTCAAATGGTAGTACAAAATAGCACTGTGCCTATTATTGAAACAGGAATAGGTGTATGTCATACCTTTGTTGATGCCTCGGCAGATTTTGAAATGGCAGAAAAAATAGCTATAAACGCCAAAACAACAAGACCTGGTGTTTGTAATGCAATGGAAACTCTTTTAGTACATGAAAGCATAGCATCACAGTTTTTACCTTCAATGATCAAGAACTTTGAACAACATGAGGTTGAGGTTCGAGGCTGTGAAAGAACTAAAGCAATTTGTCCAAATGCTAAATCAGCTACTGAAGAAGATTGGTATACAGAATATCTAGATCTTATCGTTTCAGTAAAAGTTGTAAATTCAGTTGAAGAAGCTATAGATCATGTTATGACATATGGTACACATCATTCTGAATCTATAATTACTAAAGATTATAATAATGCCCAAAAATTCAAATCTGAAGTAGATGCAGCTGCAGTTTACGTTAATGCTTCTACAAGATTTACTGATGGTTTTGAATTCGGCTTTGGGGCAGAAATAGGTATAAGCACTCAAAAGCTTCACACAAGAGGACCTATGGGCTTGCCAGAGTTAACAAGTATAAAATACATTGTAGAAGGCTCTGGGCAGATAAGATAAAGAAAAAA
>JAJDHX010000021.1 GCA_030266395.1 Selenomonadales bacterium OttesenSCG-928-I06
TCTATAGCATACCAAGGTTTTAACTTTGGCATAGATTTTACAGGCGGCACAATTCTTGATTTGAAATTTTCAAGAGATGTAAGTGTTGGCGAAGTAAGAGATGTATTAAAAGAATATGACCTGGAAAATAGTATGATCCAACTTTCAGGCGAAGAGGGTGTACAAACTTCTTCCAATGCTTTTATAAGAACAAGAATTTTAGAAGAAGCTGAACGTGCTGCACTCATAAACAGCCTTAATGCTAAATTTGGTGAAGTAGAACTTTTAAGAATTGAAAAAGTAAGTGCTGTAATAGGTTCAGAATTAACAAAACAAGCCATTATTGCATTGCTGGCTTCCTGGCTTTTAATAATTCTTTATATAACTTTCAGATTCGAATTTAAATTTGCTATAGCTGGCGTTAGTTCACTTATTGTTGTTACAACTGCACTACTGGGAATAATCTCAATGCTACAATGTGAAATAGACTCTTCTTTCGTAGCAGCATTACTAACCGTAATAGGATATTCCATTAACGATACTATAGTAATCTTTGATAGAATTAGAGAAAACTTAAAAACTTACCGTAAATCAGTAGAAACAATTGCCGACTTAGTCAACAGAAGTATCTGGCAATCTATGACCAGATCAATTTATACTGTTGTTACAGTACTATTTGCAACTGTCTCCCTATATGTTTTTGGTGGAGAAACAACAAAAAATTTCGCTTTAGTTATGACAATTGGATTTGCACTTGGTGCAATTGCATCAATTTTCTTAGCAAGTCAGCTATGGGTAGTATTAAGAAATGCCGGTGCTAAAAACCGTGCAGAACTAAAAACCAGTGAAGAATAAAAAAATAATTAATAAAAGGACTATGATTAATATCATAGTCCTTTTTTAATATATATTGGTGACCTTAAATAATCTTGTCCGCCATATCTTAGGTCTTTATTACTAAAACCCAAACAATAAATATCTGTTGCCAGAGTATCTATTTTTAGCATATTTTTAAATGGTGGCAAATCTTTTAAAACTCTTTCTTTGGTATCTAAAATCTCGCTTGGTTTCACAAGTATAGGAAAATCAGTATTATCTTTTATAGCTTTTAAGGCATGACGACCTTTATCATTAAAAGCCAGAACTCTGGCATAAAGAGGGCCGGTTTCATCAAAAACTGCTATTTCGTCCTTAGTAGTATTTAAGAGAATATGCATCAATATTCTCTGCAAACGTGTCTGTAAATATCTTTTACTTTTGAGTAAATTTATTAAATCTTCAAAAGAATTTGCCTGTAAACAAGTTTCTGCAAATTTATATTCTAAACCTTCAGTAACATCAGGAACTTTTATTAATTCAGCCAAAGTTTTATTTCTTAATAAAGCCAGCAGAATTGTTTCAAAATTTTTAGCTGCTAAAGGCTCAAAGCCTTTAGCTATAAGATCCGAAATTTTATCAATACTATGTTCAGGCAAAGCTTGTGAAGCTTTAGAAAAATCTTTTTTTAGCAAAGCTTCTCTTATAGATTTAGCACTAGCAATCTCTGATTTAATCTCTGTATCTAAATGGTTTGCAGCAAAACGCTTGATTGCTATAGGCGTTATTTTAGAATCATACTTCTTTAAAGCTTTTAAATATTCAATAGCCAAAATATTATTAGAAGAAGATAAGAATTCTAAATTTAAACCAGTAAGCATTTTTATAGCCATAGATAGAGCAGCAGCATATGTTTTTCCTGATTTCATTTCTGATTTTAGGATATCCACTGTCTCAGGATTATCAAACTGCTCTGCTGCTGTAGTTAAAGCAAATAAATCATCATGTTCTGCACCAAATGAAATATAATCAATAACACCCAGATTATTTAGAAGTTTAACTCCGCCTTGTGCAAAATATTGAGCACTTCTCACTGAAAATACAAAAGGGAGCTCAATAACCAAATCAACACCAGATTCTACTGCCATAGCTGCTCTAGACCATTTATCAAAAATAGCAGGCTCTCCTCTTTGCATAAAAGAGCCGCTCATAACAGCAACTACAAAGGCTTCATCTTTATTTAAGCCTATTTGTTCTATAGACTTTTCTATATGCCACTTATGTCCATTGTGAAATGGATTATATTCAGCAATTATTCCAATAAATTTCAGCATTTTTTCACCTAATAAGTTTCTTTAAAATAAAGCAGAGCACTAACTTCATTTTTTATTATATAAGAAAACAGAAAATATAAAAAGTTTTTCCAAGAAAAAATAAAAATCCGTACTTTAAGAATACGGATTTTTTAAAATTTCTTAATAAATTACTTTGCCACTTTTACTTATTATACCCCAATGCTTTCCGTCAAAAACTCTAGCACGGCCATCTCTAAAATCATCTACACGTTCCCAGCGAGGTTCAATTCTAATTTTACCACTTCTATTACAAAAACCCCATTTACCATCTTGCCTAACAGCTATAAGTCCTTCGCTGGAATATCTCATCAATTCATAAGAAGGTTTAGTAATAAAATTACCTGAAGAACTAATTATACCCCATTTGCCATTTACCAGAACTCTGGCTTTGCCTTTATAAAAAGGATCAATTACTTCACACTCAGTTTTTAAAACAACTTCGCCGTTTTTATCAATTATACCCCATTTGCCATCTTTTTGAACAACAGCCATTTTGGAATTATAAAATTCTACTTTATCATAAATAGGCTTAACTATTACTTGGCCACTTTTATCAATAAAGCCCCATTTACCATCTTTTTTTACTTTTGCTCTGCCATTTGTAAATATGTAGGCACCATCCCAAACAGGCTCAACTATTACCTCACCGCTTTTATTGACAAAACCATATTTGCCGTCTTTTTCTATACAAGCAAGACCTTCTTTATAATTTCTTGCAAAATCTGCTTCAAGTTGCTTTTCAGGTGCAGAATAACCAGAAAGTGTAATAGTAAATATCAAAACTAAAGATACTAATAAACTGCGTTTTAGAAAACTCATATACTATCCCTCCGTCTAAAAAGGTGTTTAATTTATATACCTTAAACTTCTCTGTTTTTACCAATAATCCTTTTGAAATTAAAGATTTATAAAAAATAAAAATAATCTAACAACCATTTTTTTGAAAATAAACTTATATCTAATTATTTACATCATGCCACAATTTTGTTATATTTCTAGTATCAGACAATACTAAGGGGTACATAAAAAATGAATTTTTTAAAAATTATAGCACTTGTTTTAACAATGATTTTTACACTTACAGGCTGTAGCAGCCAACAAACTTTAAAAACTGAAAACAGCGGCAAAATTAAAGTAATAGCATCAGTATATCCTGTTTATGAATTTACCAAACAAGTAGGCAAAGATAAAATAGATCTATCAATGTTATCTCCTGTAGGAGGAGACCCTCATGACTTTGAACCAACTCCTAAAGAAATAATCAAACTAAAATCTGCTGATATATTTATTTATCACGGAGCTGACCTGGAACCATGGGTTGAAAATTTAATAAATAAAAATACTCTGCAAGATGTTACAATAGTAGAAGCTAGTAAAAATGTTAAATTACTAGAATTTTTTGGTGATCACCATAACCATAACCACAATAATAACACTGATGAACACGACGTAGATCCACATGTTTGGCTTGATCCTGAACGGGCAATAATAGAAGTTAATAATATCGCAGAAGCTCTTGCCCAAAAAGATCCTAAAAATGCTGAGTATTATAAAGAAAACGCAAAAGAGTATAACTTAAAACTTGCTAAACTTGATGAAGAATTCTCTGCCAATAAAGAATACTTTCAAGGCAAAAAATTAGTAACTAATCACGCTGCTTTTGGCTATTTAGCTGATAAATATGGCTTTGAGCAAATTGCGGTAATGGGACTTATGCATGATGCTCAATCCACTCCGGAAAGAATAGCAATCGTCAGTAATCTATGTAAACAACACGAAATAAAATATATCTTTACCGAAACTGTAGTTAACACAAAACTAACAGAAGCTATTGCTAAAGAAGTAGGGGCAGAAATTCTTGTTTTAAATCCTCTCGACTCTTTAACAAAAGAAGAATATGAACAAAACAAAGATTACTTGTCTATAATGCAAGAAAATTTAAATAATCTTAAAAAAGCTTTTGTAAAATAAAATGAGGTACATTTATGTGTAAAGTAGAAACAAAAGATATCTCTGTCTATTATCATACAGGTTTAGTTTTAGATAATGTATCTATTAATATTGAAAAAGGTGAATTTGCCGTAGTTTTTGGTCCCAACGGTTCTGGCAAAACCACTCTACTAAAAAGTATTGCTGGGTTAATAAAACCACAATCCGGCAGAATTATAATTAATGGCAGAAATATAGATGATGCCAAAACAAAAGGACTAATAGGATATGTACCTCAAAACTATGAACATGGCATTGAAGGTTTTCCTGCAACAGTTAAAGAAATAGTCTCTCTTGGTCTAATAACTGGAAACTATGATGTTAAAAATCACAAATCAGCTAATCATATTGTTGATCATATGCTGAAACTTGTTGACGCAACTCATCTAAAAAACAGATTAATAAACGAACTCTCCGGCGGAGAAAAACAAAGAGTAATGGTTGCCAGAGCACTTGCCAGCAATCCAGAACTCCTCCTGTTAGATGAACCAACAAGTGGTATAGATATTAAAGCCAGTTCTAAAATTTACGAAACATTAGGATTTCTTAATGAAAACTTAAAAATAACTATCATAATGGTCTCTCATGATATTGACAATGCAGTTAACCATGCCAGCAAAGTCATATGTATAAACAGACATCTTTGTTTTTGTGGCAATAGTACAGAATTTAAAGCAACACATCAAGACAGTCATTTATTTTTCAAATAAAACAAAGAAAGATTGAGTTTTAATTAGGTGCAATTATGCTGGAAATATTTCAATACGATTTTATGCAAAGAGCCTTAATATCAGGCTTAATAGTAGCTGTTATGTGTCCTATGCTCGGAATGTTTATTGTTCTAAGGAAACAGTCCTTAATAGGCGACGGACTGGGACATGCTGCTTTTGCCGGTGTTACAGGCGGATACCTTTTAGGACTATATCCAATAATAGGTGCATTTGTTTTTACTATTCTAGGTGCGGTTGGAATAGAATTAGTAAGAAGAAAAAACAGTGCTTATGCAGATATGGGTCTAGCAATTTTTTTCTACGCCGGCATGGCATTAGCCATTATATTTAGTTCTATAATTAGAATGCCAAGTTCAAGTTTATTAGGATTTTTATTTGGCAGTATACTTACAGTAACCTACTTGGATATTTTAGTAATTGCTTTTTGTGCAATACTAACTTTTATCTTTATAAAAAAATATTTTCATAAATTAATGTTAATTCTTTTTAATGAAGACATTGCAAAAGTAGCAGGAATTAACACAAACTCTCTAAATATGGCATTGAGTATTATAACTGCACTTGTGGTATCTGCTTCCATGCTTGTAGTTGGAGTCCTTTTGGTAAGTGCTTTAATGATAGTACCTGTAGCAGCAGCCAGACAACTGGAAGTAGGCTTTAAAACAACTTTATTTTGCTCTATTGTAATTGCTGTAATATCTGTAATCTCAGGCCTCACATCTTCATTTTATTTTGATATTGCACCAGGTGGTTGTATTATAATCAACGCCACTTTTATCTATATTTTATTACTCATATTATCAAATGTATGGAAAAAAATTAAATACAATTTCAAATCTATAACTACTTAAAATATGCGTTTAAAAAAGGAGCTAGTACAAAACAAAAATGTGCTAGCTCCTTTAAAACTTTGTAATCATTCTAACACTACTCCCTACATAAAAACCTAAAAAAGCAATCATGTTTGCTGTCCTTTTCTGAATAAAAAAGAAAGAGACCAAATTCCTGCAAGACCAACTAAAGTATAAATAGTACGACTTAAAAAAGCCGCTTGACCGCCAAATAAACTTGCTACTAAATCATAATTAAATAATCCTACCAATAACCAATTAAATGCCCCTATAATAACTAAAACGAGAGCAAATTTATCCATAAAAAAATGACCTCCTTAAAATAGAGCTTATTTTATTATTACCCAGAAACCAGATTATAAATTCTAGAAAAATGTTCTTATAAAATGGTAATTAATTGCCGTGTACTAATAAAGGTAATTTTGTTATAATTATGCTCATTAGAATCTTATTTATTTCTTTCCAAGGTTAATTAGGAAGAGGCAAAAATATGCGAAATTTTGATTATAAAAAAGTAGCACTAGGTATTTTAACTCTTTGTTTGACTTTAGCAATCTTATTTACAGGACAATTCTTTTGGAATAAATATACCCTAAACAAACCAATTAATGAAACATTAAACTCTATAGAAGGAATTCAAATAGTAGAAATTTCTTCTGAAAGTGACAATAAAAATATTTCAAAACCAAAGATATTTTTAACTTTAAATAATGTAGAAAATATTCAAATTTTATATAAAGAAGTAATAAATACATTAAGTGTATATAACTCATCAGAAAAATATGAAATCATAATAAAAGACACCAGAAATGAATCTTTAGAAGATTTTTATTACCAAGTGCATTATTATATTCAGGAAGCCATTACAATAGGCAATTTTCCTAATATGATTGAGAAAATTAGAGAAAAAGCTAAAGATGAATTTCAAGTTAAAGTATATGTTGATACAGATTATATTTATCTGGATATAAGAGATATAAAAACAAACCTTACCTCTCAAATGTATATTGTGATTCCAAGAATTTCATATAAGCGGGAGGTAAAATAAATGAAACATAAAGAAATCATAATAGGTATAACTATAGCAGTTTTAGTTTTCCTAACCTTTAATAAAGTAGATATAATGCCACTTTTATTTTTTGGCATTATGCTTGGTATATTTTTTTATTTGGTAAAAAAACGTTCAGTAGGAGCAAAATTTGCTCAAATCCAGTCTAATAAAAATACAATTAATCTCATAAGCTTCGACGACATTGGCGGTCAAGACGTTGCCAAAGGAGAACTTAAAGAAGCCTTAGAATTCTTAACTGATATCGACCGTTTAAAAACCCTTGGCATAAGACCATTAAAAGGCATTTTATTAAATGGTCCGCCAGGAACAGGCAAAACTTTATTAGCAAAAGCTGCTGCCAAATTTACCAACGCTTCCTTTATTTCAGCAAGTGGTTCTGAATTCGTCGAAATGTATGTTGGGGTAGGGGCGCAAAGAGTTAGGCAACTGTTTAAACAAGCCAAAGATTCTGCCAAAAAATTTAAAGCTAATAATGTTATTATATTTTTAGATGAAATAGAAGTACTAGGCGGCAAAAGAGGAGCAAACTTAGGTCATTTAGAATATGACCAAACTCTAAATGAACTCTTGGTACAAATGGATGGTCTGTCTTTTGAAGATGAAATAAGAATTCTAGTAATAGGAGCTACCAACAGAGTAGATATGCTCGATCCTGCACTACTCAGACCAGGCAGATTTGACAGACAAGTCAGAGTAGATTTGCCTGATAAAAAAGGCAGATTAAAAATACTGGAACTTCATACAAAAAATAAACCATTAGCAGCCGATGTTTCCCTGCAAGAAATAGCTACAGATACATTTGGTTTTTCTGGAGCACATCTGGAGAGTGTTGCCAACGAAGCCGCAATTTTAGCTTTCAGAGATGGCCTGGAAACAATACAATCTAAACATCTTCGTATGGCAATAGAAAAAGTAATTTTAGGTGAAAAACTTGAAAGAAAACCAAATGAGGAAGAAATTAGAAGAATTGCTATTCACGAAATAGGGCATGCCTTTTTCAGTGAATATTTAAATAAAGGCTCTGTCGCAAGCATAAGCATCTCGTCTCGCGGAAGAGCATTAGGTTATGTAAGACAAACCCAGGAAGAAGATATATATCTTTATACAGAAGACTATATAAGAGGAAAAATTGATGTTGCCATAGCAGGTTCTATAGCTGAAGAAATTTATATAGGTTCTCTCAGTACGGGAGCTTTAGAAGATTTTAAACAAGCTGCCAACCTCGCTAAACAAATTGTTTGTGCCGGAATGTCTGAACTTGGCATAGTATCTTCTAATGATATTCCTCAAACACTTCTTCACAAAACAATTACAGAACTAATAAAAAGAGAAAAAGAATATGTTAAAAACACCTTATCCAGAGAACTTTCTCCTTTAGTTTTAAAAGAAATTTTAGAAATACTTTTAAATAAAGAAGTTCTCTCTGGCAGAGAATTTAGAGAAATTTTCTTAAACAAAAAAATACCAAAGTCAGTATAGACTTTGGTATTTTCAGTAAGAATAACCGAACAGAAATAAAATCTGTTCGGTTACATGAGCAAAATAAAAATTAATACTAAATAAGATAGTTGACCATAGAAACAATATCAGCCAGATGTTCTCTTTCCATTGTAATTGATTCTTTAAGATATTCACTCATTGGGTTTATTCTTATACCATAAAAATGTACAAATCTGTCATGTCTGCGAACTAATCCTAAAAGTAAAAGTGTTAATAATACTTGATTTCCCCATAGCCTTTCAGTAGGCTTTAAACCAGATTCACTATCTCTGAATTTTAGACCACGCTTCTTTAAAGCTGAGGACATACTATCATCATGAATACAAATCATGTGAATAACCTCAAGATATGCTTCCCAATGGTTTTCAGAAATTATTTTTAAATTATCGCGCACCATATCAGTTGCATGTTCACATGCTTCGCATGCTGATCGCATTAATTCCAACTGTTCTATTGCTTCTTTGTGGAGCAACATCATGTGAGAAGAGTCTACAGCTAAAGGTCGACGAGCAGAAAATCTTTTCAATTACATCCTCTCCTTATTTCACCTAGAAACAAGATGAAAAATTAGCGACGACCTTTGTATGGAGCAATATAACGAATTGCACAAATTGGAACATGTAAAGAAATAGTTCTATGACGATAGCAACTGTTAACAATAATATAATCACAACCAACATAACATATAGTGCCACAGAAAGTTGCAGTTTTAGAATATAAATTAGAATCAGTTCCTATTAACACTTCATCGCCTAAAAAGCACATAAGACGTTCTTTAAAAGTGTCATAATACATTTTGTGTGGAACAGGCTCTGAACAAGGATCCTCACAACACATAATTTCTTTTTCAGAATGATCGCAACAAGGCATCATTTTTGTATCTTGCCCGTACCAATGCGGATATCTGTTTTCCATAAATATAATAGCCTCCCTTTATTTTTTAATTATAGATTGCCTTTAAGAGCTATTTTGTATATGCTATCTACTTCTAGGATATGACTTTTAAAAACATAATGTTACTGTTATATAAAAGCAATATTTTAATGAATATATATTAGCTAAATAATTTTTTAAAATATTAAAAAGAAAAAAGAGGAAATCTCCACGCTGAAAGAGAATTTAAATTATTTGTCTAACTATTTCTATATTTAATTTACAATACATAAAAAGTTAAAGGTGTTTTTTAAAGGGTGCAAGTTATGGCTATGGGATTTTGGCATGACATATTTATAGTTTTCTTGGGATTTACTGTCTGGACAGTTATTGCACCAAAAGTAAACAGCCCTAGATATGGCGAACTTTTCTTAGCATATATGACGGCTTTACTGTTTTGTTTAGTTGCCAGCTCAGATTTATTAGTTACCAAACCAATAGCATTCTTTTTTACAGTAGGTGGGGTGTTTGCATTCTTCTGTACAGTATTTAGAAAAACAGTTAGAATTACTGCAAAAAACAATAACACCAAAAGGAATAATTAAGCAAAGAAAAAATATTAATAAATAAGAAAATCTAAATATTTTTTTAATACATTAATTTATATATATGTATAGATAAATAGGAAGGGAGATAAGAATGACGCTAATTGTAAAAAAATTTGGCGGAAGTTCAGTAGCAACACCTGAAAAAATACTGAATGTTGCTAAAAGAGTAGTAAACGAAAAAAAACCTGGTGATAAAGTAGTCGTTGTAGTATCAGCAATGGGAGATACCACAGACGATCTCATAAGCTTAGCTAAGGATGTTGTAGGAAATTCAGATATAAATGATAAGATGTACAGCAGAGAAATGGATATGCTCCTTGCTACAGGAGAACAAGTATCTATAGCTCTTTTAGCTATGGCATTTAAAGTGCTTGGCCAAAAATCAATGTCAATGACAGGCTGGCAAGCAGGCATAACTACAAATGAAATGCACAATAAAGCAAAAATTAAAGATATAAATCCAGAAAGAGTATTTAAAGAACTGGAAGAAGGCAGTGTTGTCATCATAGCAGGTTTCCAGGGTAATACAGATGATGGTGATATAACAACTCTTGGCAGAGGCGGCTCTGATACCACAGCAGTAGCGATTGCAGCAGCCTTAAATGCAGAAGTCTGCGAGATTTATACAGATGTAGACGGAATTTATACAACAGATCCCAGAATTGTAAAAGATGCCAGAAGAATGAAAGAAATCACTTATAATGAAATGCTTGAACTAGCAAGATTAGGGGCAGGTGTCATGCATCCTAGATCAGTAGAACTAGGCAAACACTATGGAATTCCTATTCATGTTCGTTCTACATTTACTTCAGATAACGGAACTATTATAGGGGAGGAATATACTAATACTATGGAAGAAAAAGAGTTTGTCATTAGAGGCGTAACCAATGATATGAATGTAGCTAAAGTAGCTGCTTTAGGTGTTCCAGACAAACCTGGAATTGCTTTTAAAATCTTTTCTGCATTAGCAAGTAAATTCATCGATGTTGATATGATTATACAAAGTGTAAGAAACCCTGACGAACATATGATTGATATGGTATTTACTATTAAAAAAGAAGATATTGCTCAAACAAAAGAAACTCTACAAGACCTAGGTTTAAACATGTCAATTGATGAAAATGTATCTAAAGTATCTGTTGTAGGAGTAGGAATGCTTGGAAGCCCTGGTATTGCAGCAACTGTTTTTGGTGCATTAGCAGACGCAGATATAAATATAGAAGCAATCAGTACTTCTGAAATTAGTATCTCTTGTCTTGTTAGCGCAGATAAAGCAAAAGATGCTGTAAAAGTTATACACGACAAATTTTTCCCTAACAACTAATTTAAACGTTTTAAAAAAACAAGGAGCATCTTATAAAGGTGCTCCTTAAAAATTAATCTAATACTCCTCATATATGTTTATAAATAAATATTTAAAGAAACACTATAGAAAGATATTTAATAAAAAGGAGTACCTAAACATGGAAACAACTTTAATAAAAAATTTAAATACAAAAACAGACCAGGAAGTTTTAATTAAAGGCTGGGTCTACAATATGCGCTCCTCCGGAAAAATAAGCTTTCTTATTATTAGAGACGGCAGTGCACTTGTTCAGGTTGTTGTAGTAAAAAAAGAAGTTGGCGAAGAAGAATTTGCTAAAATAGCAAAACTCGGGCAAGAAACACCTGTTATTATTAAAGGCATTGCCAAAGAAGAACCTCGTTCAGTTGGCGGCTATGAAATCTTAGCTTCTAATATAGAAATTGTCAGTGAAAATAAATCTGAATATCCTATAACACACAAAGAACACGGAGTAGAATTTTTAGCAGATAACAGACATCTTTGGATACGCACTCCCAAACAAACTGCTATTTTAAAAATAAGATCAGAAATTGAAAATTCTATTAGAAGTTATTTTCAAAAAAGAGACTTTGTTCTCACAGATGCACCTATAATTACACCAGCTGCTTGCGAAGGCACAACTAATCTATTTGAAATAGACTACCACGGAGACAAAGCTTATCTGTCTCAAAGCGGACAACTCTATATGGAAGCAGCGGCAATGGCTCTTGGCAGAGTATATTGCTTTGGTCCAGCATTTAGAGCAGAAAAATCAAAAACACGTCGCCACTTACTAGAATTTTGGATGGTAGAAGCTGAAATGGCTTTCATGGGTTTTGAAGAAAATATTAAAATACAAGAAGAATTAGTATATACAATAATCCAAGATGTACTTAATAACTGCGAAAATGAACTTATCACTCTAAAAAGAGATATAGATAAACTAAAACAAATCTCCTTGCCTTTCCCAAGACTTAGCTATAGCGAAGCAGTAGAAATTATACAAAATTCTGATGAAGAATTTAAAAACTTCAAATGGGGAGAAGATTTTGGAGCACCAGAAGAAACTTATATCTCAAATAAATTTACTTCTCCTGTTTTTATTCATAGATATCCTACTGAAATAAAAGCATTCTATATGAAACCTGATCCTACAAACGATAAAGTTGTTTTAGGAGCAGACTTAATAGCACCAGAAGGTTATGGCGAAATAATAGGTGGGGGAGAGAGAATAAGCGATCTGGATCTATTACTAAGCCGAATTAAAGAACATGATTTACCACAAGAAAGTTTCGAATGGTATCTTGATCTTAGACGTTTTGGTTCAGTAGAGCATTGTGGTTTTGGCCTTGGACTTGAAAGAACAGTTGCTTGGCTTTGCGGTCTTGAACACATCAGAGAAACAACGTTATTCCCAAGGATGCTTCATAAAATGTATCCATAAATAAAAACTTACGATAAGCACCCATCTACTGCGTTGGTTCCAAATAGCCCATACCCACAAGGGGCACAAGTCATTCGACGTACAGGGAGTACGACGAATCCGGTCTATTTGAAATCCACCTTGTATCTGGATACTTCTCGTAAGTTTTTAGCTGAGTAGTAGGGTTTTTTAAAACATGGCAAGTCTTCGACCGCCTTGTATATGAACAATTCTCATGTGTTTTTGGCTGTGTGGTGTGTCTTAAAAATACAATTTTCTAGAGACAATTGTATAATATTGTAGTATAATAAAGTTTGGATTTATTTTAATTCTAGAATAATTTGGGGGTAATAACTTTGATTGATAGTTTGGCGGCATCGCATGCTAAAGGAAAATTCGCTACTGACAGAATCTTTGGTGCATCTGCACTAGCTAATGCAGCTGTAGCTAAATATGGTTTAGACAATGTAGTTAACACTACTGTCGGGGTTATGCTTGACGAAAACGAGCAAATGGTTTGTTTACCTACTGTAGAGAAAATCTACAGAAACTTACCTATTAACGAAATAATAACATATGCTCCAATTGCTGGTATGCCAGACTTCTTGGAAGCATCTATAGACCTTGCTTTTGGTGAACACAGACCTGAAGCCTACGCAACTGCTGTAGCATCTGCAGGAGGTACAGGCGTAATTCACCATTCAATTTGGAATTATACAGAACTTGGAGATACTGTACTTACTTCTGATTGGTATTGGAGCCCATATCAAGTAATGAGCGAGGATGCCTTAAGAAAAATTACTACATATAAACTTTTAGACGAAAAGAACCAATTTAATACCAACTCATTTTCTGGAAAAGTAAATGAGTTATTACAAAAGCAAAACAATCTCCTTATCATCCTAAATACACCTGCTCATAATCCTACTGGATATTCTTTATCTAGCAAGGAATGGGACGATCTTTTAGGAGTACTAAAAGAAGCTGCCAAAAATCCAGATAAAAACCTAATTCTTTTAGTAGATACAGCATATCTTGACTTTGCAGGTCCTAGACAAGAAGCTCGTTTCTTTATGGAGAAATTCTCTAATTTGCCTAAAAATATACTAGTTATCTTAGCATTCAGCATGTCAAAATCATACACCATGTATGGGCAACGTACAGGTTCTATGATAGGAATATCTTCTAATAAAGAAATTGCCCAAGAGTTTGCTGATGTAAGTCAATTCACTTGTAGAGCAACTTGGTCTAATATCAATAGAGCATGTATGAATTTACTTTCAATCATCCACAAAGACCCGGCTCTTTTAGCTCAAGTAGATGCTGAAAGAAATGGTTATTATCAAATTATTAAAGAACGTGCTAATGTATTTGTAGAAGAATCAAAAGAAGTAGGACTGGAAATATTCCCTTACTCAGCTGGTTTCTTCTTATCAATACCAACTAATAAATCAGAAGAAATTTGCGAAAAATTACATGATTACAATATATATGCAGTACCTCTTGAAGCAGGCGTTCGTCTAGCACCTTGTGCTACACCAGTACGCAAAATGAAAGGTATAGCTGCTAAAATAAAACAAGTAATGCAAGAACTCAAAAACGCATGATAAGCACGCATCTGCTGCGTTGGTTTTTAAATTCAGACTAGTCACGTACCAGAGTACGCTCCTATCCTGAATTTAAAAATCCGCCTTGCATCTGCATACTTCTCATGCGTTTTTGGCTTAGTGATGATAGTTTTTTTAAAAAAATAATTTGAGACTTAACAAAAGTTAAGTCTTTTTTATTTATTCTACCTCAAAGTCAATAACATCTTGACCTTCTTTAACAGTTAAATTAACTTTATTTCCTTCTGATATCTCACCTTTAATTATCTTCTTACTTAACTCTGTTTCTACCATTTTAGTAATAGTACGCTTTAACGGTCTTGCTCCAAAATCAGCGTCATATCCTACTTTAGCTAAAAGTGCTAATGCTTTATCATCCCAAGATAAAGAAACTTTCAATTGATCCTTAAGACGACTATTTAAATTTTCCAGCAAAAGAGCTGCTATTTCAGATACTTGATTATTTGTTAAAGCATTGAAAACAATAATATCATCAATACGATTTAAAAACTCTGGTCTAAAACTCTTTCTAAGAATTTCTAAAACTCTTTCTTTAGCAACCTCAAATGAATTATTTAATATTTCATGAGAACCTATATTGGAAGTCATAATAATAACAGTATTTTTAAAATCAACAGTCTTGCCTTTATTATCTGTTAATCTACCATCATCAAGAATTTGCAGTAAAATATTAAATACATCAGGATGTGCTTTCTCTATTTCATCAAGTAAAACTACACTATAAGGTCTTCTCCGAACTGCTTCAGTTAACTGACCTCCTTCATCATAACCCACATAACCAGGAGGAGCTCCTATAAGACGTGAAACAGAATGTTTTTCCATATATTCGCTCATATCTATGCGAATCATATTTTTTTCATCATCAAACAAAACTTCTGCTAATGTCTTTGCTAATTCAGTTTTTCCCACCCCGGTAGGACCCAGAAAGATAAAAGATCCTATAGGTTTAGACAAATCTTTTAAGCCGGATCTGGCTCTAATTATAGCTTCACTTAACGCAATAACTGCTTGGTCCTGACCTACAACTCTTTCATGTAAAATATCTTCCAAACTTAAAAGCTTTTGCCGCTCGCCAGTCAATAACCTTGATACAGGTATCTTAGTCCAGCGACTGACAACCTTAGCTATATCATCTTCATCTACTTCTTCTTTTAACATAACAGATTTTTGACCATCTCTATTAGTAGTAAGATGTTCTTCCTGATATTCCAGTTGTTTTTCCAGTTCAGGCAACTTACCATATTTTAATTCCGCAAGCCTGTTAAGATCATAATCCCTTTCAGCAGCTTCCATTTCTGTGCGAACATTTTCAAGTTCCTGTTTTAAATCACGTATTTTCTGAATACCTGATTTTTCTGCTTCCCATTGTTTTTTAAGAGAATCAGAATGTTCTTTTAAGGTTTTTAACTGGTCTTGAATATTTTTTAATTTCTCTTGAGAAGAAGCATCTGTTTCCTTTTTAAGAGCCTGTTCTTCTATTTCAAGCTGCATAACTTTTCTTAATGCTTCATCCATTTCACTTGGCATAGAATCTATCTCTGTTCTAAGTTTTGCTGCTGCTTCATCCATTAAATCAATAGCCTTATCAGGCAAAAACCTATCTGAAATATAACGATCAGATAAAACAGCTGCTGCAACCAAAGCAGCATCTTTAATTTTCACACCATGGTGAACCTCATATTTTTCCCGCAAACCTCTCAAAATAGAAATAGTATCTTCAACACTAGGTTCATTAACCATTATTGGCTGGAATCTTCTTTCTAAAGCAGCATCTTTCTCAATATGTTTACGATACTCATTTAAAGTAGTAGCCCCAATACAACGAAGCTCTCCGCGTGCCAGCATAGGTTTTAAAATATTACCTGCATCCATAGCTCCTTCAGCTGCACCTGCACCAACTACAGTATGAAGTTCGTCAATAAATAAGATAATCTGACCTTCAGATTTAGAGATTTCTGAAAGAACATTTTTTAATCTTTCTTCAAACTCTCCCCGGAATTTCGCTCCTGCAACCATTGCACCTAAATCAAGAGAATAAACAGTCTTGTCTTTCAAATTTTCTGGAACATCACCAGCAACTATTCTCCGAGCCAGACCTTCAACAATCGCTGTTTTACCAACTCCAGGATCACCAATTAACACAGGATTATTCTTAGTACGACGTGATAAAATCTCTACAGTTCTTCTAATTTCCTCATCACGACCAATAACAGGATCTAACTTACCGCCTCTGGCAAGCTCAGTCAAATCTCTACCATATTTCTTTAAAGCTTGCATATCTTCCTCAGGATTATCTGAAGTAACCCTTTTCCCTTGTCTAAACTCTTTAACTATTTCTAGTATCTTAGACTTTGTAAGTCCAAAATTTTTACACACACCAATTACATCACTATCTCCATCTGCAACTATAGCCATAAGCAAGTGTTCTACACTCACATACTCATCATTCATTTGAGCAGCTTCTTTTTCTGCATTGCCCAAAACTCTCAACAAACCAGTACTCATTCTAAGACCAGAATCCTGACCTTTTACTGCAGGAATATTCTTTAATAAACCTTCTAATCTATCCCTAAAAGCCTTAACACTAATATTCAACTTAGAAAGTATATAATCTATAATCTCAGATGAATCACTAGAACTTGCCTTTACAAGTGCTAAAATAAGGTGGCGACTACTAAGTTCCTGATGATAATTTAAAGCTGCAATTTGTTGTGCTTCATTTAAAGCCGCAATTGCTTTTTGAGTAAATTTTTCTTGTGACATAAAACAGCCTCCTTTTATAAAATCATCTAAATAATTCATCATATATGAACAAACATATATTAACTATTTTTATTTTACCAAAAAATTACCATTTTGTAGACTCTGGAAAAATAACATTAAGAACCTATTTTCTTCATTTTTACCCATTTTTTAAGATTATATAGCTCACTCTTAATGTCATTATCTTTTTTTGACTTTTTGACCTTTATTGACCATTTCAAATCTATTCAATTTGTAGAATTATGTAATTATTTATAACTTCGCATTGTTCAGAAGGGGAAAATGTGGTAAACTATCATTCAAATAAATTCATTATTATTCACTTAGAAAGGCCTAATATATATGAAAAACGTTTTGACTATTGCAGGATCAGATTCTGGCGGTGGAGCAGGAATTCAAGCAGATTTAAAAACATTTTCAGCTCATGGTGTATTTGGTATGAGTGTAATAACTTCTATTACCGCACAAAATACAGTAGGGGTACTGGATATAGAAGATGTCTCCAGCAAAATGGTTGCTGCACAAATAAAAGCAATATTTGAAGATATTCCTGTACATGCAGTAAAAATAGGAATGGTTTCAGAAATTTCTATAATCGAAACTATCACAGAAGAACTTCTTAAATACAAAGCTAAAAATATAATAATGGACCCTGTAATGGTATCAAAAAGCGGGGCACATCTATTAAAACCAGAAGCAACACAAATTCTAATAAATAAATTATTGCCTATAACAACTTTGGTTACTCCAAATATTTTAGAAGCCGAAGTAATAACAGGGCTAAAAATCAAAAACTATGAAGATATGGAAAAAGCAGCTTATCAAATTCATTCTATGGGAATTCAAAATGTCTTAGTTAAAGGCGGTCACTTAGACGGTGATGCTGCTGACATTTTATATGACGGAAAATCAACCAGAATGTTTGTAACAAAAAGAATTGATACTAAAAATACTCATGGAACAGGCTGCACTTTATCATCTGCTATAGCTTCAAACTTAGCTCTTGGTTTTCCTTTAGAACAAGCTATTCAAAAAGCAAAAGAGTATATGTTTGTTGCTATTGAAAATTCTTTTGACTTAGGCCAGGGAGTAGGCCCTGTTCATCATTTTTTCAGTCTCTACAAAAAAGCAGGTATGATCTAATAAACTCCGAAAGGAATTTTTGCTAAATATGTCTACAATAATTGACAAAGCAAAAAACTTCATAAAAAAGCATCAGCTTATTTCACCCGAAGATAAAATTCTGGCGGCTTGTTCAGGTGGCTGTGATTCTTTTGCTTTAACACATATACTAGCAACAATTCAAGAAGAATTTAATTTTCAACTGTTTGTAGCAAATATAAATCACATGCTTCGCCCAGAATCCTATGAAGAAGCATTAATAGTAGAAAAATTCTGTGCAAATTTAAATATTCCTTATTATCATAAAGCCATTGATATCAAAGCTTTTATGAAATCCAGCAACAAATCACTCCAGGAAGCTGCCAGATACAAAAGATACGAATATTTAAATGAACTTGCAATAAATTTAAATATAAATAAAATTGCTACTGGACATCACTTAGATGACCAAGTAGAAACCATAATTTTAAATATTTTAAGAGGAACAGGCAGCAGCGGGTTAAATGGCATAAAACCTATTTCTCATAATATTATTAGACCTGTTTTAAACCTTACTCGCAACGAAACTGAAGAATATTGTAAAGAAAACAAGATAACCTGGTGCGAAGATTCATCAAACTTTAAAACAGATTATCTTCGCAATAAAGTAAGATTAGAATTAATTCCACTATTAGAAGATAGCTATAACCCTAATATAAAAGAAAATATCTGTCGCATATCTGAAATTGTAACTGCTGAAAGCAATTTCATCGATGAATCAACTTTAAAATATTTTGATAAACTAACTGATGAAAAAAACAGTGATATATACTTAGACATTAAACAATTTAAAAAACTTCATTTAGCTTTGCAAAGAAATTTAATCAGGAAAATAATTGAGAAAAATATAGGTTCATTAACAGGAATTAGTTTTAATTATGTAGAAAGCTTAATAAATATGGCATTAAATAGTCAAATTGGTTCAGTTTTTGTCATTCCAAACTTACTTAATGTCGAAAAAACATATGAAAAATTAATCTTCTATAAAGATATCTCAAAAAAAACCAATAGAAAAAATCTAAATAAATCAGACGATATTTTTATAGAAATAAATGTCCCCGGAGTTACCTTATTTCCTGAATTATCTTTAGAAATACATACAATAACATATCCTAAAGAAAATAAACCAAAAGCAGACTCTTTTAAACCTGATTTTGAAGCAACTTTTGATTTAGATTCTGTAAATCTGCCACTTCTTGTTCGAACTCGCAAAATTGGAGACAGATTTAAGCCTTTGAATATGTCTGGCAGTAAAAAATTAAAAGATTTTTTTATTGATGAAAAAATCCCTCAAAAAGATCGCAACTCCTTGCCTTTAGTTTGTGACCAAGATGATATACTTTGGATAGTGGGTCACAGGCTATCTGACAAAGGTAAAATTACATCCCAAACAAAAAATATTATTCAAATTAAAATAAAAGTGATTAAATAGGAGGAAATGTGAATACTAGTAATAGTATGATATCTGATTTAGAAAAAATAGTTATAAACAAAGATGAAATAGAAAAACGCGTAATTGAATTAGGTCAACAAATTAAATCAGATTATAGCCAAAACGATTCTATCAATGAAATTGTACTTGTATGTATATTAAGAGGAGCTGTTTTTTTCCTCTCTGACTTAGCACGAGCTATTGACATGCCTGTTATATTTGACTTTATCTCAGTAAGCAGCTATGGAGATAGCAGTAAATCCAGTGGTATTGTACGCATAATGAAAGATTTAGATGAAAATATCGAAGGCAAACATGTAATTATTGTAGAAGACATTATAGACACTGGTCTGACCTTAAATCATCTAGTTGAAGTATTAAATGCCCGTAATCCTGCAAGTCTTAAAATATGTACTCTCTTAAGTAAACCTAAAAGACGCAAAATTGATATAAAAGTTGACTATATCGGCTTTGAAATAGACGACTTTTTTGCAGTAGGTTATGGTCTTGATTATGCAGGAAAATATCGTAACCTGCCATTAGTTGGCGCTCTTGATCCTAAAATCTATAGCAAAGATTAATTGTTTATTTTACTTTCACAAAAGGGCTTTTTGCATTAATCTTGTTAATCGCCACTAAGACTACAGTCTCTTTCGGCAGTAGTTAAGCGGTGCTAAAAATAAAAATAAGAGTGACTAAAATTCAGATATGGTAAAACCCCACCTGAATCAAGTCTTCTTTATTGTCAATATTTATGATTTATGTTATTATTTAAATATATGTTTTGAAATTAATTTAATTGCTCTAACAAGAGGAGGGCTATTTTTTTGAATAAATTTTTCAGAAATGTTAGTTTTTATCTGTTGATTATAATAATCGCCATTTCCATAATTGATTATTATTCAACAAAAACTACACCTACCCAAGAAATAAGTTATACTCAATTCTTGCAAAGTGTAGAATCAAATCAAGTATCACAAGTAACAATAGTAGAGAATAATATTAAAGGGAAATTAGCTGATGGGCAAGAGTTTACAGCTGTTGCACCTGACGATCCAACATTAATTGGTCTTCTTAGAACAAAAGGTGTTGAAATTAAAGCTGAAATGCCTCCTTCACCACCATGGTGGACGACTATTTTCTCTTCAATCTTACCAATTCTTCTCTTAATAGGAGTTTGGTTTTTTATCATGCAGCAATCCCAAGGTGGCGGCAACAAAGTAATGTCGTTTGGCAAATCACGGGCAAAACTTCATGGGGAATCTAAAATAAGAGAAACCTTTGCCGACGTTGCTGGTGCTGATGAAGCTAAACAAGAATTAGAAGAAGTTGTAGAATTTTTAAAACATCCTAAAAAATTCAATGATTTAGGAGCAAGAATTCCAAAAGGTGTATTATTGTTTGGACCTCCTGGAAATGGTAAAACTCTCTTAGCCAGAGCAGTAGCAGGCGAAGCAGGGGTACCATTTTTCAGCATAAGTGGTTCAGACTTTGTGGAAATGTTCGTCGGGGTAGGCGCATCTAGAGTACGTGACCTTTTCGAACAAGCAAAAAAGAATGCTCCATGTATAGTTTTTATAGACGAAATTGACGCTGTTGGCAGACAAAGAGGAGCTGGGCTTGGTGGCGGTCATGATGAAAGAGAACAAACATTAAACCAATTGCTTGTAGAAATGGACGGCTTTGGTGTTAATGAAGGCATCATCATAATTGCAGCAACCAACAGACCAGATATCCTAGACCCTGCACTTTTACGTCCAGGACGTTTCGACAGGCAAGTTGTAGTTGACAGACCAGATGTAAAAGGTCGTTTCGAAATACTTAAAATCCATACTCGCGGTAAACCAATAGCCAAAGAAGTTAATCTAGAAGTATTAGCAAAAAGAACTCCAGGATTTACTGGTGCTGACATAAACAACTTGGTTAACGAGGCAGCTCTTCTGGCAGCCAGAAAAAATCTTAAAAAGATTACAATGAAAGAACTAGAAGAAGCAGTTGAACGTGTAGTAGCTGGACCTGAAAGAAAAAGTAAAGTTATCAGTGCTAATGAGAAAAAACTTACTGCATACCATGAAGCAGGTCACGCACTTATAAGTATGTTACTAAACAACAGTGGCACTGTTCATAAAGTATCAATTATTCCTAGAGGCAGAGCAGGGGGCTATACCCTAATGCTCCCTAATGAAGATAAATATTATGCTACCAGAACAGAACTTTTAAGCGAACTAAGAACACTTCTAGGTGGTAGAGTAGCAGAAGAACTTGTTCTTTCTGAAATAAGTACAGGAGCTACAAACGACTTAGAAAGAGCAACAGAACTTGCCCGTAAAATGATAACTTCTTATGGTATGAGCGAGGCACTTGGACCTATAACTTTTGGCAGTAGCCAAAATCACCAGGTATTTTTAGGCAGAGATATATCAAAAGAACGTAATTATAGTGAAGAAGTTGCCTACTCTATTGACAAAGAAGTAAGACGCCTTATAGAAGAAGCATATAAACAAACCGAAGAAATCTTAAATGAAAACATGGAAAAATTACATCTTATCGCTAATGCTCTTCTAGAAAGAGAAACATTAGAAGGTGAAGAATTAGAGCAACTTTTAAAAACAGGTAAAATAGAAGAAGTTTCTCTTGAAGACGATGAATCTGCAAAAGAAACTAACGAAGATTCAGTTTTAGAATCATCTTCTCCTAAAACACCTGGCGAACCTAAACCTAAAATAGTATATAACTTTAGTCGGTTATAAAAAATAAAAACCTGTAGAAAAAATTCTACAGGTTTTTTTATATGTATTTTAAATTAATCTTTATCAATAAATTCTTTAAGCCATGGCTCTTTTTCCAATAATATATCAGCCATCTTATCAAGAAGTTCTTTAATCTCCCATTGAGCACCTTTTGTTAAAACTCTTTTCTTATAAATATCTAAAAAAGAACGTAAATTTAAAGATGTAACAAAATTTGTTCCAGCTCCACCAGGCAAAACAAACCTAGCATCCTCTTTAGGCATTTCCAAAGCTAATAATTTATCATAATAGCTTTGGGCACTTTCCATTGCTTCTAAAAACATTTTCTTAGCTTCAGGAGATTTCTCTATTGATGGAGGTAAAACAAAATCAAATATACCTTCAGGATTTTTACCAGATTGTTCAGTAACATATCTTTGACTTTGCACAGAAAGACTTATACCTATTCTGTGTCTTGAATATTGAGCCAACAAGGTTCTAGAAACATTTTTTACTGCAAAAGTCATATGGCAATGCTCTAAAACACTGTGATGACCTGAATTTATAATATGACGTGCTAATCTTAACTGTTCTTGTTCAGTGGTTTCTGTATCAGAAATTTCTATTGGAGATTGCGCACTATAACAAGTTCTGGCAGCAGTCCAAATATTTTTCAAATATTCAGGTGAAATTGATAGTAACCTTACTTCTAATAAACTATTCATTACTGAACCTCCTTAAAAATCGTAATTATATTATACACTATTTCGACAAGTTTTTTATTTTGCAAATAACTATTTTTTTTCTTCTGCCAGCTCTTTTAAAATAATCTCAAAAGATTTTTTGCAAATATAAGATAAACGTTCTTCATTTTTCTTTATATAAAGATACCCAACTAAAGATTCAAAGCCTGTACTATAGCGATACTCATGAATAGAAGCACTTTTAGGAACCGTGGATTTCGTATTTCTGCCACGTCTGACAATCTCGTTTTCTTCTTCAGTTAATTCATCTTCGATTAGCTTTAATGCTTTAAACTGCATCTTGGCAGAAACTATCTTTGCTCCCAAAGAATGAAGTACCCTGACTTTGTTTTGTTCATATGCTAAAAGTTTTTGTCTAACATACAGACTAAAATAAGCATCTCCTATATATGCCAAAGCAAGAGGGGATAAATCTTTTAATAAAACATCATCAGTTATTTGAAAATTTTCTTCTTCAAATTTTCCTAAAATATTAGCAATTATATTTTGAAAATGATCAAATCTCATTTCATCTTCCAACTTACGCCACTAGCTGAATCTTCTAGAACTATGCCAATATCAGATAATTTATCTCTAATTTCATCAGCAACAGCCCAATTTTTTTGTTCTCTGGCATCTTGACGTAATTTTATAATAAGTTCAATTAACTGCTGTGTTAAATCACAAGCTTCTTCATCTCTTAAATTACACTCTTCCAAAGCAAGAGGATCATCCATAACACCCAAAATTTTAGTTGCTACTTCTAAGAAATTAACTACACGATTTAAAACATCTAAATTAAGCTCAATATTATTTTGAATGTATTTTTGATGATAAATATTTATTTCCTTAGCTAAAGTAAAAAGATAACCTATTGCCAAAGAAGTATTAAAATCATCGTCCATAGCTTCCAAAAACTCTTTTTCTATTGTCTCAACTGCAGTTAATAAATCTTGAGCATCACCTATGTTAGAACTACTTGAAGCATTGTCTTGAAGATGCAGTACATTCTTATAAGCAGTTTTTAATCTATCTAACCCTTTACTTGCCTCATCTAATCTCTCATCACTAAAATCCAAAGGACTTCTGTAATGACTGGACAAAACAAAAAATCTCAATGTCTCAGGAGTAAATGTTTCCAGAACTGTCTTTACTTGAAAGAAGTTTCCTGTTGATTTACTCATCTTTTCGGCATTCAAAGTAATAAAACCATTATGAAGCCAATACTTAACAAAAGGTTTTTTACCTGTAGCTGCTTCTGATTGAGCAATTTCATTTTCATGATGAGGAAAAATAAGATCGCTGCCACCACCATGAAAATCAAAACTATCTCCCAAAAACCTTTTAGACATAACAGAACATTCTATATGCCAGCCAGGTCTGCCTGGTCCCCAAGGGCTATCCCAAGCAGGTTCATCTGGTTTCGCACTTTTCCACAAAGCAAAATCCATAGGATGTTTTTTGTTTTCATCAATGTCAATCCTGGCACCAGCTTGCAAATCATCTAAACTTCTTTTGCTAAGCTTACCGTAATCATCAAAACTCTCTACACTATAAAAAACATCTGAATTAGTCTCTGACTGATAAGCAAATCCTTTTTCAATAAGTGTAGAAATCATTTCAATAATATCCTCAATATGTTCAGATACTCTAGGATAAATATCTGCTCTTCTCACATTGAGTTTATCCATTACATCAAAATATTCATCAATATATCTATTAGCAATTACATCCCAAGTTACATTCTCAGATTTTGCTGTATTGATAATTTTATCATCAATATCAGTAAAATTTTGAATATGCTCAACATCATATCCTATATATTCAAGATAACGATGAATTACATCCCAGGTAATAAAAGGTCTTGCATTACCTATATGGGGATGATTATATGGCGTAACACCACAAACATAAATTTTAACTTTCTTAGGCTCTAAAGGAATAAATTCTTCTTTTTGACCAGTTAAAGTATTATAAACTTTTAAACTACCATTATTATTTGGATTCACTTTCACTTACCCCTTTTTCAAGTTCTTTAATTCTTTCTTCCAGCTTAA
>JAJDHX010000022.1 GCA_030266395.1 Selenomonadales bacterium OttesenSCG-928-I06
GCAAGTTGGCCTACTAAACGTTGGAGATATGATTATTATGCTGAACTGGCAGATAAACTTTTAGACTTGGGTTATGGAGTAATATATTTAGGCGGAGATATGGATAAGGAAGTAGTTGATAAAGCTATTTCTTTGATGAAAAATAAAGATCATGATAAATTAAAAGTTTTTACAGGCAAATTAACACTTTTTCAGCTTGCTGCTGTTTTGAGAAAGTGTGATTGTCTTGTTACTAATGACTCAGGACCTATGCATATTGCTGTGGCTATGGATGTGCCTCTTGTGGCAATGTTTGGTCCATCTCCTGTACTCGGGTTTTATCCTTATAATGATAAAAGTATAAGCATAAAAACTCCTGTAGATTGTTATGCTTGTGGACAACATAACTGTGATACTTTGGAATGTATGACGAAAATACCGGTAGATGTTGTTTTAAAGTATGCCTTGGAGCTAATCGAAAAATATAGTGATTTGCCTAAGCCTTTATCTAGAGAAAACGGAAAATATCAATGCCAGGTTATTGAGTTATAGTTTGGGGGTACAAGGTTGTGACCATATCGGCAGTTATAATTGCTAAAAATGAAGAAAAAAATATTGCTGATTGTATAAATAGTATAAGTTTTGTTACAGAAATTATTTTAGTTGATGATTACAGCACAGATAGAACAAAAGAGATTGCTGAAAATATGGGTGCAAAGGTATTTCAGAGAGCTTTAAATGGAGATTGGGGAGCTCAGCAGACTTTTGCGATTAATCAGGCTACTTCTGATTGGGTTCTTTTTATAGATGCTGATGAGAGAGTAACAGAGGATTTGGCTGAAGAGATAAAAGAGGCAATTGATAAAGATGAATGTTTTGCCTATAGTATTCCTTTTTTGAATCATTCAATGGGTGATAGAATAAGATACGGTGTGCTTAGTTCTAATTATTTTGCAAGACTTTTTCCTAAAGATAAAGTTTATGTAGAAGGACTTGTTCATCCAGTTTTTCATCATCCTTATGAAGTTAAAAAGCTAAAGAGTTTTATGTTGCATTATACATATAATAGTTGGGAACAATATCTGTCTAAGTTTAATTTGTATACAAAATTAGCGGCTCAAAAAAACTACAATGATGGCAAAAGAGCAAGTTTTTTCTATGATATAATGCTTAGACCATGGTTCGCATTTTTTAAAATGTTTATATTAAAATCAGGTTGGCGTGATGGAAAACCAGGGTTCATTTTATGTGTTTTTCATTATTTTTATACAATGATGAAGTATGTTAGGCTTTATTATTTGCAAAAAGAAAAACAATAGAAAAGGTGCAAAATATGAGCATTTTAGAAAATTTAGCAGAGCATCAAAAAGTTATTAATGATCTTATTGCAGAGGAAATTGAGAACATAGAAATTCTCTCAAAATATTGTGTAGATATTCTTTTGAGAGGAAATACTATTTTTCTTTGTGGCAATGGTGGGAGTGCAGCTGACAGTCAGCATATTGCTGCTGAAATTGTAGGTCGTTTTCAAACAGAAAGAAGGGCATTAAAGGCAATTGCATTTACCACAGATACCTCTATTTTGACTGCAGTGGGTAATGATTATGGATATGATAATATTTTTAAAAGACAAGTTGAAGCATTAGTTGCCAAAGGTGATTTAGTTATAGGTTTGTCTACTTCCGGAAACAGTAAAAATGTAGTACTGGCTTTAGAGAAAGCAAGTGAGCTTGGTGCTGTTACTGCTTCTTTAACTGGCGGAGATGGTGGCAAGTTAAAAGAAATATCGAATATTTGTATTGTGGTTCCTACGCATATAACAGCACGAGTGCAAGAAGCTCATATTTTGATAGGGCATGCCATTTGTGCTGAAATAGATAAAGCTGAGGCTGAAAATAATGATAAGAAATAAACGAGTTATTCAGGATTTTCTTTTAAATAGTATAAAAAAATGCAAGATTTTAGTGGTAGGAGATGTAATGCTTGACAGATATTATTTTAGTCAGGTTAGCAGAATATCTCCAGAAGCGCCTGTGCCTATAGCCAAGGTCATAAGAGAAAAAGATGCTCCTGGCGGAGCCGGAAATGTTGCGTATAATTTAGCTGTTCTTGGTTGTGAGGTATATTTAGGTTCTGTTGTTGGTATAGATGATAATAGAAAAAGGCTGTTAGATTTATTAAAAGAAAATAACATAGATGATAAAGGGTTGATTAGCCTTAGGGGTAGACCTACTACAACTAAACTGCGAGTAATGGGTGATCATCAGCAAATGCTCAGACTGGATTTTGAAGATAGTAGACCTGTGAAATCTTCGGCAGTAGGAGAATTGAAAAGATATATATCAACCTGTATAGAAAATAAAATAGATGCTATAATTATTTCTGACTATGGCAAAGGATTGTGTGCTTCGAATTTTTGCAAATATGTTATTGCAGAAGGAAATAAAGCAAATATTCCTGTTGTTGTAGATCCAAAGGATTTTAATTGGAAAAAATATTCTCAGGCTTCTTATATTACACCTAATTTAAAAGAATTAGGCGAGGTTTTAAGAAAATCAGTAAAAAATGATGATAAAGAAGTTGGTATAAAAGCTGAAAATTTATTAAAAAAATTTAATTTAAAAGGGCTGGTAGTAACAAGATCAGAGAAAGGTCTCAGTCTTGTAACAGATGATAAAAAAGTACATATTCCTACTCTTGCCCAAGAAGTGTTTGATGTATCTGGTGCCGGAGATACTGTTATAGCTGTATTTACTGCTGCTTTAGCACAAGGGATTGAAGTTGAAGAAGCTGCAGTTCTTGCTAATTTAGCTGCAGGTATAGTAGTTGCTAAGATAGGTACATCGCCTATAACTACAGAAGAGTTAATAGAATCTTTGGATAGATGTGAAGTATAATTAAAGATTTGAAAAGGTGGAATTAGAGATGATTATTGTAACAGGTGCAGCTGGGTTTATTGGAAGCAATTTGGTTTATGCTTTGAATAAAAGGCATGAAGATAATATTTTAATTGTCGATGATTTAACAGATGGAAATAAGATAAAAAACTTGAATGCTTTAAAATTTTATGATTATCAAGATCAAGAAACTTTTATTAACAAAGTAGAAAAAAGAAATATCAGAAGATATTCAGATAAAATACAAGCAGTTTTTCATATTGGTGCTTGTTCTGATACCATGGAATATAACGGTAGATACATGATGGAAAACAATTATGAATATAGCAAAAAGCTGTTGAATTTTTGCCAGGAAGAAGAAATTCCCTTTATATATGCCTCTTCAGCTTCTGTTTATGGAAATGGGGATAATGGTTTTAAAGAAAGCGAAGAATGCGAAAAACCTCTTAATGTCTACGCTTTTTCAAAACTTCAGTTTGATAGATATGTAAGTCGTATTTTACCACAAAGTACTTCCCAAATAGTTGGTCTTAGATATTTTAATGTTTTTGGTCCTCAAGAACACCATAAAGGACGTATGGCTTCTATTGTTTATCAATTATATAATCAGCTTAAAAAAGAAGGAGTTTTAAAACTTTTTCAAGGAATAGATTGTTTTGAAAATGGGGAGCAAAAAAGAGATTTTATTTATGTAAAAGATGTTGTTAAAGTTAACTTGCATTGTTTTGACAATAAAGAGGTAAGTGGAATTTTTAATTGTGGAACCGGAGAAGCAAATACCTTTAATGCAGTTGCTCAAAGTATAATAGATACCAAAGGTTATGGTTCTATAGAATATATTCCTTTCCCGGAGACTCTTAGAGGCAAATATCAAAATTATACTCAGGCAGATACTAAAAATCTTCTTTCTGTAGGAGGATATGATGGAGGATTTTATACAATTAGAGAAGCGATAGCAGATTATATTTATTACCTTGATAACAATGAAGGTTATTTAGGCTAAATAATCAGCAGTTTATTTAAAAATAGGCAGGGGAATTTTGTTGGACATTGAAAGAAAAATCCTTGAAAATGTCAGATTGACACATCATTTTTACAGGAAAGATGAAAAACAGTTTAATAGAAAAATAGTTGTTGGTTTTGGTTCAAACGAAAAATTTTTAAGACCCACAGTAACTGCAATAACATCTTTGGTGGTAAATAACAAAGAGACATTTTTTGTTGTTAACATCTTTGTGGATAAAATAAGTAATGAAGGTTTGAGTAAATTAAATCAACTGATTAATATGTATGGTAATTTTGAGATAAAAATTTATACTGTTAATCCAACAATATTTGATAAAATTTATATTCGCTCGCAATTTACTATAGCAGCATATTTTAGGATTATAATGCCAATAATTTTGTCTGATGAAGATTTTATCTTATATATGGATAGTGATGTTGTTTGTTTGAAAGAAATAAGTGAAGTTTTTAATATTAGATTTAATTTAAAAAATAAAATAGTAGCTGCTATTAATGATATTGAGGCAACTTCTGAAAAACAAGGTTTGTTTTTGAATATACCTAAAAAAGATTATTTTAATTCGGGAATTTTGATAATTGATATTAAAGCTTGGAATGATTACAATATTACACAGAGTGTTTTTGAAATTTTATTGCAAAAAAGCAGTATATTTAATTTTCCTGATCAAGACGCTTTAAATTTGGCTTTGCATGGAAAAGTTTATTATTTAGGCAGAAAGTGGAATTATTTTAATGACTTTAAAAAATCTCTTTTAGGAGAGATTATATTTTATCATTTCGCTAATAATCCAAAACCGTGGAAGTCTTGGTATGCAAATACTGATAAACAAAAGCTTTATTTAAAATATGAAAAAATGTCGCCTTTTAAAAAAACTCCTTTGGAAAAATTGCAAAAAGATTATAGAATTGCAAGAAAACATATGCGTATGCTTTTAAAAAAAGGTAAAATATTGTCAGGAATTAAATGGTTGATAATATATAGAAAGTTAAAGAAAAAAGAAGCTGGGCATGATGGGTTTAGAGTAAATACAGATTAAATTTATAAAAAACAAATGGGGATTCGAGAAATCGATGTATTTTTATTCTGAGATAATAAAAAAATGTTTATTTAAATAGTTTGTTTTTATAAAAAATATAGACAAAATTAAAAAAATGAGTTAAACTTACATCTTAAGAGATATTTGCTATATTTAACAATAATTTCTAAGCTGGATTTATGCGTTGAACACGGTTTTTAGAAGGAAAATAAAACAAAATGAAGAATAAATTATATAGTTAGAAATAGCTAGTATTATTTACAAGAAAGAAGATTGTGCTTATTGACCAATTTAAATTTAAAAATCAAGAAAATCATAACAGTTAATTCCTTAAAGTGAAAAAAGAGGAGTTAATATGTTTTTTTAGTTTTTATGAGAATCTTTGATTTTAGATAGACTTGAATATTCAAGGAGGCGAAGCCAAGGAGTGTTTGAATTGTTGGCATGATTCTTGCATATTAAGCAATGGTAAAACTTAATATTGTCTACCTAATTTTGTAATAATATGGTCGTAGCTGAACGACCTTTAACAAAAGGAGGAGTATCTTTAGGGTATTATTAGTATCTGGGATTCAAAATAAAATTTAGAGAATATTTGAACAATAAGGGAGGAGATTACAATAGGAAAGTTAGCAGGTTTCCAAAAAAATGAGTTAACAAGCATTATCGAGATAAAACCAGAACTTTGTAAAGGTTGCGATGCTTGTAAGGCTTTTTGTCCAACAAGGGCAATTGATGGTAAATATGGGGCGATACATTCAATTAACAAAGAAAGATGTATTTCTTGTGGCCAATGTTCGATAAATTGTCCATTTGGTGCTCCGCAAGATGTGGTAGATGTAGTAGATATAGTAAAAGCGAAACTTAAAGATAAAAAGATTACTGTTGTAGCAGCACCTGCACCATCTGTTAGGGTTGCACTAGGTGAGGAATTTGGTTTAGCACCTGGTGAGATTGTAACAAAGCAAATGTATGGTGCTTGTGAAGAAGCTGGCTTTAAAATTTTAGATGTAAACTATGCTGCAGACCATACTATTTTGGAAGAAGGCATGGAATTAATAGCTAAAATTCGTCATTATATGTTAGGCGAAGATGCTCATGGACATCATTTAGGTCCTGTTCCGCAATTTACTTCTTGTTGCCCGGCATGGGTGCGTTTTGTGGAGTTATATTATCCAGATCTAATGCCAAATCTTTCTTCAGCTAAATCACCAATGATGATGGCTGGTGCTCTTGCTAAAACTTACGGAGCAGAAGATATCTGGAATGTACAACCTGAAAATATGTTTGTAGTAGGTGTAATGCCTTGTACAGCTAAAAAATTCGAGGCTTCCAGACCTGAATTTAATAGTGCAGCAAACTATTGGAAGAAAAAAGGTAGAAGCGCTGATTATCCGGATGTTGATGTTGTTTTAACAACACGTGATTTTGCTAGATTATTTAAAGAACTTAATATAGATATTACTAAAGTTAAACCTGCAGATGAAAAAGATAATCCTTTTGCTGAATATACAGGAGCAGGTACTATATTTGGTAATACTGGCGGCGTTATGGAAGCTGCACTTAGAACAGCTTATTTTGTAATCACAGGTGAAGAACTTGGTATATTAGATTTCAAACCGGTTCGTGGTTATGAAAAAGGTGTTAAAGAAGCAAGTGTTACAATGAAAGATGCTAAAACAGGTAAAGAAATTACAGTAAATGTTGCAGTTGTTCATAATATGAAAATGAATATTAGACCTTTATTGGAAGAAATAAGGGCTGGGAAGTCTCCGTATCATTTTATTGAAGTTATGAATTGCCCTGCTGGTTGTATAAATGGTGGTGGCCAACCTATAAATCCAATGGGTACTTCCTGGGTAGACAAATGGAGAGCTTTCCTTCCATGGGAAAGTAAAGGAGGTTTATAAAATAAATGGCTAAGTATGATTATGTAGAGAAAGCGGTCAAAGTAACAAGACGTGAATTTTTAGCAATTTTGGGTGTAGGAGCTGCGTTTTTATTCTCAGGTGCAGCACTTGTTAGCAATGTTGTTTTTGATCGTAATAAATATATAAAAATGAGAGCAGCTGGTATCTATAAAGATGATGAAAAATCTCCAAAAAGACAAAGTCATAATAATAAAGGGCTAAATGATATGTACGCAAGGTTTGCTGGCGAACCTTTAAGCCCGCTTGCTGAAGAATTATTCCATACTCATTATATAGATAGATCTAAATTATTATAATTTTATAGGGAGGGAAAATGAATGAGTAATCACGCTTTAAGTGGCGAGAAAGTACTAAAACATAGATTATCATCACGTCTGTTTCACTGGGCGCTTATTATAAGTTTTTTACCTGCTGCTGCAACCGGAGTTATAATTTGGCTTAAATTTGGCGGCGAAGATTTTGTTAATCTTGCTATGAAAATTCATATTGTAGGTGCTGCAATTTTAACCTTATCATGTATACTTTATACTTTATTTTCCTTTGATAGAGTAGTTGCATTTTTAAGAGTGGCATTCAAGTTTGGAAAAGATGATATAGAATGGATGCAAGTTTGTGGCGGTTATCCACAAAAAATGTTTTTAGGTAAAGAAGTTCCGGTTCCGCCGATGGATAAAATGAATTCAGGACAGAAAATGCTGGGACTACTGGTGTTGTTTGGAACAATTTTACTAATATTTACCGGTTGGATGTTATACATGTTTATTCCGTTTATTCCAAAAGAAATTTCCTTATATGCACACTGGATTCACTGGGGATTAGGGCTATTACTTGGAGCTTCTATACTAGCACATATATTCCTTGGCATATATAACTGGGATGATTTTAAAGCAATGTTAGGCAATGGTACAATGCCAATAGAGGTAGCAAATCATCATAACCCTCTTTGGGTATTTGAGAAAATCGAACGTGTTGATGGTTCTGATAAAAAAGCTACTGATAAAGGAAATGTAAGTACAAGCGTTTAAAAATAAGACTCTTATCTCTTGTTTTAAGAGATAAGAGTTTTTTTATAGGAAAAAATAAAGTTTCTATAATTTTAAGAAAATAATTTCATATAAATGGTTATAATGATTTATGTAGTTGTAAATATGTGTACTCATAAAAATAGAAATATTATTTATTATTCCCAATTGCCTGTTGAAGGATTGTAGGTACAATCAACAGGTGCTGCAAACCAATCTTTATTAGGGCAGGAGTTTTGACAAAGCGCTCTGCAGTCAGTGCAAGCATATCTGTATTCACATTTGTTGCATTTTTTAACTTTGTCTTTAGTTGTATTCCAACATTTATTTAAGGGCTTATTTTGAATTATTTCGCTAAGTTTAGATGAAAGTATATTGCCGCAAACCATATCTCTGGCAAATATGCAGGGAATTACATCTCCTGTTGCAGTAATGGCAAGTTTACCTCTAAGACAAGAATGGTATTTTTGAGCACAGTAAAAGGAATATTCATCTGTATTAAAAGGTGGCGAAATTAAAGGCCTTGCATAAGAGGCAGGCAGTATATCTTTATCATTTCCTCTACCGGTAGGTCTGACAACATCAGGCGGAGTTACTTCTACACCTAGTTTTTCGCAAAATTGCATGATTTTTTCAGCTTCATTTTCGTTATCTTTCATAATTATAGAAGCTATTCTGAGTGGTATGTCATTTTCAAGTAATATTTCGATAGCATTTATTGTTTTAAAAAAGCTGCCAGGGTTTTGGGTTATTTTATCATGGATTAGTGCATTGTCAGCATAAATTGTGGTTGCGATACTTACGTTATTTGATTTGAAAAAATCAATATGAGAATCATTAATTAAAGTTGCATTTGTAAATATCTCAATAAACTCAAATTTTTCGTTGTATGCTTTTTCAACAAGGTTTTGCCAATGTGGATATAATAATGGTTCGCCTCCTATCAGTTGAATTGCATTAGCTTGAAGTTCTTTTGCTTCTTCTATTACAGAAAGCCATTTTTCCAGAGAAATTATATTCTCCAGTTTGCGCGGACTGCTGCTTGAGTAACAATGAAGGCAAAAGTTGTTGCATGCTGAAGTTAGTTCAAGCCAGAGGAATTCGAGTTGAGGTATTTGTAGTTCTTCAATTAAATCTAGTGGATTAGTAAAGTTAGGATTATTAATATAGAAAGCACAGAGCCCTTTTTTTGATAGTTCGTCTAAGAAAGCTAAAATAGAATTATTTTCAGTTGAATTGATATCTATGATATCGTTAATATTTTTATTTTGACATTCCTTTAGAAAGAGAAGGGCATTTTCATTAATAGAAAAAACTTTTCCTGTTGAAAAATCGTAAATAGCACCTCTTTTTTCTCCTTCAACAAGGATACAATGGTTTTGAAGCGAATAATACAATATATAACACCTCCTTATGAAATAAACAAATAAGGAAAACAAAAATCAGAGTAAACATTAGAAAACAAGTATTAATGCAAGGTAAAGTAATAAAAATAACCGTTTTTTTCTAGATAACTTGTTTTTATGAATTAATTATGGTATTATGCATTGTATGACATAGCTTTATCTGCTGTTACTTAAACAGGCAGAAAAATTTATAAATTTATATTTTAAAACATAAATTAAACAATTTTTTATATGAATTAAGGGGGATTTAGCATAAATGAAGGTAACATCGGAAAGAATAGACAATCATAAGATAGTATTTAATTTTGAAATACCTCAAAATGTAGTAGCCAAAGAAGTTGAAAGTGCGTATAAAAGAATAGCAGGTAAAGTTAATATACCTGGTTTTAGAAAAGGCAAAGCACCTCGCAAAATTATAGAAAGACAATTTGGTATGCAAATGATTTTAGACGAGGCTTTTGAAAAAATGGCATCAGATGCTTATAGAGAAGCTTTAAAGCAAGAAGATGTTGAACCAGTAACTCAACCTGAAGTTGATATTGAAACATTGGAAGAAGATAAACCGGCTGTTTTTAAAGCAACAGTAGTAGTAAAGCCTGAAGTGGTTTTAGGAGATTATAGAGGTCTGACTGCAGAAAAAAAAGCTGTAGAAGTTACAGATGAAGATGTTGCTAAAGAGCTTGAAAAAATGAGAGAATATAACGCAAAACTTGTTGTTGTAGAAGAAGGTGCTACTTTAGATAACGGCGACATGGCTGTTATAGATTATGAAGGCTTTGTAGATGATGTTGCTTTTGAAGGTGGTAAAGGTGCAAGCTATCCTCTTCAAATAGGTTCAGGAACTTTTATTCCTGGATTTGAAGAGCAGCTTATTGGTGCTAAAGCCGGGGAAGAAAAAGAAGTTAATGTTAAATTCCCAGATGAATATCATAGTGAAGAATTAAAAGGCAAAGACGCTAAATTTATTGTTAAAATTCAAGATATAAAACGCAAAGAATTGCCTGAGTTAAATGATGATTTTGCCAAAGAAGTAAGCAGTTTTGAAACATTGGATGAGCTGAAAGCTGATGTAAAAGAAAAACTTAAAGCTGCAATGGAAACAAAATCAAGAGATGATTATAACAACGCACTTATTCAAACCGCAATTGATAATGCGGAATTTGGCGTGCCAGATGTAATGGTCGAAAATCAAATTAATTCAATACTTGAATCATTTGAGTATAATTTAACTTTGCGTGGTGTTAATTTAGATTTATATTTAAAACAAATGAATCTAACTATTGAACAATTAAGAGAAAATTACAGAGAACCTGCCCTAAAAGAGGTTAAAAGAGATTTAGTTTTAGGTGCTATTGCTAAAAAAGAAGAACTTGTTTGTACTGAACAAGATTTAAAATTTGAAATTGAAAAAATGGCAGCATCATATCAAACTACTCCGGCTGAAGTTAGAAAAGCTATTCAAAAAACAGGCAGAATTAGTGCATTAGTTGATACTGTTTTACGCAAAAAAGTATATCAATTAATTTTCCATTCAGCTAAAGATGAGGCAAATGATACTACTGCTAAAGAAGAAGCAAGCACTTCTGAAGAATAACATTTAAAATGTTGGGGTGAATTGAGATGGCTTATGTTCCTATAGTTGTAGAACAATCTAATCGGGGAGAAAGAGCTTATGATATTTATTCTAGACTGCTAAAAGATAGAATAGTATTTATTGGTGGACCTATTGATGACAATGTAGCAAATGTTGTTATTGCTCAATTGTTGTTTTTGGAGTCAGAAGATCCTGATAAGGATATTCATGTTTACATAAATAGTCCAGGTGGAGTTGTAACTGCCGGATTAGCTATTTATGATACTATGCAGTATATTAAGTGTGATGTAGCTACAATATGCTTAGGTCTTGCTGCTAGTATGGGAGCTCTTCTTTTAACAGCTGGTACTAAGGGAAAAAGGTCTTCCTTGCCACATTCCAAAATAATGATTCATCAGCCGCTAGGAGGAGCACAAGGTCAAGCGACAGATATAGAGATTCATGCTCGCGAGATTTTAAAAACAAGAGATGTATTAAACGAGATTCTTGTAAAACATACAGGTCAGCCTTTAGATAGAATTAGGCAAGATACAGAGAGAGATTATTATATGTCTAGTATAGAAGCAAAGGAATATGGGCTGATTGATACAGTGGTTGAACGAGGAGAAAGGCATGCTAAGACTTCTAAATAGAGAGGTGTGGCACCATGTTAAAATTTGGTGATGACAGAGTTCAATTAAAATGTTCTTTTTGTGGAAAATTTCAAGAACAAGTTAGAAAACTTGTTGCTGGTCCAGGCGTTTATATTTGTGATGAATGTATAGACCTTTGTAATGAAATTATCGAAGAAGAACTAAATGAAGATTTTGATTTAGAATCTTCAGACATTCCAAAACCTAAAGAAATTAAAGAAATATTAGATCAATATGTAATTGACCAAGACGAAGCTAAAAAATCTTTAGCTGTAGCTGTTTATAATCATTATAAAAGAATAAATTTAGGTCAAAAATTAAGTGATGTAGAGTTACAAAAGTCAAATATTGTAATGATAGGACCGACTGGTAGTGGTAAAACTCTTTTAGCACAAACACTTGCTAAAATATTAAAAGTACCATTTGCTGTTGCGGACGCTACTTCGCTTACTGAAGCTGGTTATGTTGGTGAAGACGTAGAGAATATACTTTTAAAGCTTATTCAGGCTGCTGGCTATGATGTAGAGAAAGCTGAAAAAGGAATTGTCTATATTGATGAGATAGATAAAATTGCGAGAAAATCAGAAAATCCTTCTATTACCAGAGACGTGTCAGGTGAAGGTGTTCAACAAGCGCTTCTTAAAATTCTTGAAGGAACAGTAGCGAGTGTACCGCCTCAAGGTGGCAGAAAACATCCTCATCAAGAATTTATTCAAATAGATACAACTAATATTTTGTTTATCTGTGGCGGAGCTTTTGATGGTATTGATAGAATCATAAGTGCCAGAACAGGTAAGAAAAATCTTGGTTTTGGAGCAGAAGTAAAATCTAAAGAAGAAAAGAAACTAGGGGAAATACTAAGACAACTTCTTCCGGAAGATCTTTTAAAATATGGGTTAATTCCTGAATTTGTCGGACGTTTGCCGGTTATGGTTACTTTGGATGCTTTAGACGAAGATGCGCTTATCAGAATTTTATTAGAGCCTAAAAATGCTTTAGCTAAGCAATATCAAAAATTCTTGGAAATAGATAATGTTCAATTAGAATTCAAAGAAGAGGCTTTAAGGGAAATTGCAGTAGAGGCGTTAAAACGCAATACTGGAGCGCGTGGTCTTAGATCTATAATAGAAGCTATAATGAAAAACGTTATGTATGAAGTTCCTTCTAGAAAAGATGTAGTAAAATGTATAGTAACTAAAGATGTTGTGTTAAATAAAGAAGAACCTATTTTAGTTACTGCTGAAAGAAAAAAAGTAAAGACTGAAGAATCTGCTTAAATTTATTGTCACATATAACAGGGCAATAGGTTAAAATGAAGGATAAACGCACATCTGCTGCGTTGAAAAAACAGTAAGGTCAGGCACGTACTTATCGTACGCAACTGACCTTACTGTTTTTTTATCTTGTTTTATATTGTGGTTTTTAGTTTTATGGACATTTTACCAGCATAAAAATGACTGCTTTGACAATACTACATTTATCTAAAAAATTGAATTTAAAAATCAAAATAAACGCTTTTATATAATTTTAATTTCGTAGCAAATGTAGTGGTCAAAGGGGGATTATCAGATTGGATTATGCTGTTAATATAATAAGCTTGATTCAAGTTTTTTTTGCTATAATAATCGGTTTATATTTTTGGAATCTTTTAAAATCGCAACGTAGCAGTAAAACTACTGTAGCAAAAGAATCTCAAAAAGAAATGGATAACCTCACAAAATTAAGAGAAATTTCTTTAACAGAACCACTTGCAGAAAAAACAAGACCATCTGGTTTTGAAGATATAATTGGACAAGAAGATGCTTTAAAGGCACTTAGAGCAGCATTATGTGGGGCGAATCCCCAACATGTTATAGTATATGGTCCTCCAGGCGTAGGCAAAACAGCTGCAGCCAGATTAGTGCTTGCAGAAGCTCAAAGAAATCCATTGTCTCCTTTTAAAACAACAGCTAAATTTGTAGAACTTGATGCTACAACTGCCAGATTTGATGAAAGAGGTATTGCTGATCCTTTAATAGGTACAGTACATGATCCTATTTATCAAGGGGCAGGTCAATTAGGAGTTGCTGGTGTGCCGCAGCCCAAACCAGGTGCAGTTACTAAAGCACATGGCGGAGTGCTTTTTATTGACGAAATAGGCGAACTTCATCATGTTCAAATGAATAAACTATTAAAGGTGCTTGAAGATAGAAAAGTTTTTTTTGAAAGCTCTTATTATAGCAGTGAAGATTTAAATATACCTAATCATATTCATGATATTTTTAAAAATGGATTGCCTGCCGATTTTAGACTTATTGGAGCAACAACCAGAATGCCAAGTGAAATTCCACCAGCTATTCGTTCTCGTTGTATAGAAGTGTTTTTTAGACCCTTGCTCGCAGAACAAATTGGTCAGGTTGCTCAGACTGCGGCAAAGAAAATAAATTTCGAAATAGAAGAAGAGGCTCTAAGCCTTTTGAAGAGTTATGCTAAAAATGGCCGTGAAGCTGTTAACATGGTGCAAATAGCTGCAAGCATTGTTCAAAACAAGGAAAATATTAATATTACAATAAGTGAAGCATATCAGCAAAGATTAAAGAAAGACTTTTCCAAAAGAGATATTTCAGCAAATAAAGAAGAGAAAGTTATTGCTGCAAAAGAGATGCAATGGGTTATAAATTTTGGTCAATATACACCAAGGTTAGAAAGAAAGATATCAAGTTCTCCTAAAATTGGAGTGGTGAATGCCTTAGCTGTTTCAGGTGCTAATGTGGGAATGCTTTTGGAATTGGAGGCTTCAGCAACATTATGCGAAGGTAATAATGGTACTCTTAGAATAACTGGTGTTGTTGAGGAAGAAGAAATTGCTGGCTTTAGAGGCCATACAATGAAGAGAAAGAGTATGGCAAAAGGGTCTTTGGATAATGTATTAACAGTATTAAATAATCAATTTAATATAAATACAAATAAATATAATATTCATGTTAATTTTCCGGGAGGAATTCCGATTGATGGTCCTTCGGCAGGTGTAGCTGTTTTTATAGTTATTTATTCTGCAATAACTAAAATCCCTATTGATAATACAATTGCCATGACAGGTGAGATTTCTATACATGGTTGTGTTAAACCAGTTGGTGGTGTTAGCAGTAAAATAGAAGCAGCTAAAATTGCAGGAGCCAAGAAAGTATTTATACCAAAAGAAAATTGGCAAGAGGAATATGGAGATATAAAAGAAATTGAGGTTATTAAAGTAGAGACAATAAATGAAATATTAATTCATGCTTTGAAAGATAATTTTAATAACATAAAAATAGAGACAACTTCTCAAAATCAGGAATTATTGGTAGCAGCCGGTATTGGCGGAGAACTACAGGTTAAACAGGGTTAGGTACTATAAACCTTATTAAAACCATTTGCATAAGATGTATAGTTAAAATATTTTTTAAATCTTATTAAAGACAAAGTATTAGAAAATATTTTGTCTTTTTTATTAGTAAAAATTAATCATTTAAAAATAAAAGGATTTTAATCTATTATTAAGAATTAATTATTATAGATATGGTAAATTTTAAGAAAAACGACATTATTTTTCAATAAATGTATAATGATAATTTGATTGCTTTCTCAAAAGCCTTAAAAAATAGGTTTATACAAAGCTCAAAGATATTAAGATAATGTGTTTTAGGATACGGTTTTTGGAGGAGGAAATATATATGGCTATTAGAAATATTCCGCTTTTGCCACTTAGAGGCATTCTGGTTTTTCCATATATGATTATTCATTTAGATGTGGGAAGAGAAAAATCTATTAGTGCTTTAGAAGAAGCAATGGTTCAAGATAGACTTGTTATGTTAGCAAGTCAAAAAGATGCTCAACAGGATGATCCTGGTCCTGATGATATCTTTACAATCGGTACAGTTGCTGAGATAAAGCAATTATTAAAGCTGCCTGGAGGCACAATAAGAGTATTAGTAGAAGGATTGCATAGAGCTAAAATAAATGAATTTGCAAATTCTGCTCCTTTTTATGAAGTAGAAATAGAGGAATTTGAAGAAAATGTAGAAAGAACTCCTCAAATTGAAGCTTTAATGCGTACTATTATTACACAATTTGAGCAATGGGTAAAATTAAGCAAGAAGATTCCGCCTGAAACTCTAGTTTCGGTAGTTGTTGTAGAAGAACCAGGAAGACTTTCTGATCTTATTGCTAGTCATCTTTCATTAAAGATAGAAGACAAACAAGAGCTTTTATCTAAAATTACTGTCAAAGAAAGATTAGAAACTCTTTGTGATATTCTAGGCAGAGAGATGGAGATTCTGGAACTTGAGAAAAAGATTCATGCTCGTATTAGAAAGCAAATGGAAAAAACGCAAAAAGAATATTATTTGCGTGAACAGATGAAAGCGATTCAAAAAGAGCTGGGAGAAAAAGATGAGCGTACTCTTGAAGTAGAAGAATACAGAGAAAAATTGCAAGAGAGAGCTCTGCCACAAGAAATTGAAGAAAAAATAAGCAAAGAGATTGATCGGCTGGAAAAAACACCTGCTATGTCTGCTGAATCAGCAGTTATTCGCACATATATAGATTGGTTGTTTGCGTTGCCTTGGACAGATGAGACAAAAGATTGTTTAGATATTAATATAGCTGAGAAAATATTAGAAGAAGATCATTATGGTCTTGGTAAAGTAAAAGAAAGAATACTAGAGTATCTGTCTGTTAGAACTCTTACAGAATCCATGAAAGGACCAATTTTGTGTTTAGTTGGACCTCCTGGAGTTGGTAAGACTTCTTTGGCACGTTCTATTGCAAGATCTACAGATCGTAATTTTGTTAGAGTTTCTCTTGGCGGTGTAAGAGATGAAGCTGAAATAAGAGGTCATAGAAGAACTTATGTTGGAGCTTTGCCTGGCAGAATAATTCAAGGAATGAAGACTGCTAAATCTAAAAACCCGGTATTTCTGCTTGATGAAATAGATAAAATGAGTGCTGATTTTAGAGGAGACCCTGCAGCAGCACTTTTAGAGGTTTTAGATCCAGAGCAAAACAATACTTTTAGTGACCATTATATAGAAGCACCATTTGATTTATCAAAAGTTCTTTGGGTAATAACTGCTAATGTGATGCATAATATTCCAAGACCACTTCTTGATAGGATGGAAATTATAACAATAGCTGGTTATACAGAAGATGAAAAACTGGAAATAGCTAAAAGATATCTTGTTCCTAAGCAGATAAAAGAAAATGGTCTTAGTGACAAGCAGATTATATTTTCTGAAGGAACTTTACAAAAGATAATAAGAGATTACACAAGAGAATCAGGAGTTCGTGGTTTAGAGAAGAGTATAGCAAGTTTATGTCGTAAAGTTGCTAGAAAGATAGTGCAAACTACAACAACTTCTATAAAAGTTACAGCTCAAAATATTCATACATTTTTAGGACCTTCAAAGTATCGTCATATGGAAGCAGAGAAAGACTCGCAAGTTGGTCTTGTTACAGGTTTAGCATGGACTCAATCTGGAGGAGAAGTTTTACCTGTTGAAATAACTGTAATGAAAGGTAAGGGTAAACTTACCTTAACAGGACAATTAGGCGAAGTAATGCAAGAATCTGCTCAGGCTGGATTTAGTTATATTAGGTCGCGAGCTGTAGAATTTGGTCTTGAAGAAGATTTTTATGAAAAAGTAGACATTCATGTTCATTTGCCAGAAGGAGCGATTCCTAAAGATGGCCCTTCTGCAGGTATAACTATGGCTACTGCTATAACATCTGCTCTGACAAATAAAAAAGTGAGAAGCGATGTAGCTATGACAGGTGAGATCACTTTAAGAGGAAGAGTGCTTGCTGTAGGTGGCATAAAAGAGAAAGTATTGGCAGCACATAGAGCAGGAATCAAGAAAATTCTTTTACCTAAAGATAATAAAATAGATTTTTCAGAGATTCCTAATAATATAAAACGTGGTATAGAATTTATTTGGGTAGAAAATATGGATGAAGTTTTAAAAGAAGCATTGGTAGAAGAAGATGTTTAATATAATTCGTTCTGACTATCTAGCTTCTGCTGTAAGAAAAGATCAATATCCTGAGGAAACAAAGATATTGCCTGAGATAGCGTTTATAGGACGTTCTAATGTAGGGAAATCTTCTTTAATCAATTCGCTCTTAAATAGAAAAAATTTAGCTAGAGTAAGTTCAACTCCAGGAAAAACTCAAACTATAAATTTTTATAAAGTGACAGCTAAAGTTGATGAAGAAAAAAGAGAAGAATTTCTTTTAGTTGATTTACCTGGTTATGGTTATGCCAAAAGAATGAAATCTTCTCGTAAACAATGGTCAGATTTTACAGAAGAATACTGGCTTAATGCAACAAACTTAAAGCTGGTTTGTCATCTTGTAGATATGAGACATGAACCTATGGAAAGTGATGTAAATGTTTACAGATGGTTTAAAGCTCATAATCTGCCTGTCTTGGTTATTGGTACGAAATCTGACAAAGTAGCAAAAAATCATTTGCAAAAACATTTGTCTCAAATGATAAAGATATTAGGAGAAGATTCTCCTGATTTAAGAGTCATTGCCTATTCTTCTGTCAAAAAAACTGGTACAGAACAATTGCTTGACGCTATTAGAACGGTTTTGCTAAAATGAATTAAGAGAAGGGAACAGCCCTTAGCTGTTCTCTTTTAAATTTTTTAAATAGGAGATAACAAATGATTACAGAGTTTGATAAAAAATTGTTGAATTATATTCAAACTAATTTGCCTATTTCAAGCACACCTTTTGCTGATATGGCAAAAGAGCTGGGAAGTACTGAAGAAATTGTTTTAAATAGAGTAAAAGAGCTTAAAGATGCTGGTTACATAAGAAAAATAGGAGCTTTTTTTAATTCTGAAAAATTAGGATATGTTAGTGCTTTGGTTGCTGTGAAATTAGACAATAAATATATTGAACAAATTGCTGAAAAGATAAGTTCGTATAGTGGCGTTACTCATAATTATCAGCGTGAGGGAGAGTTTGAAATTTGGTTTACTCTTTCGGCATTAACAGAAGCTGAGCAGGAAGAAATTTTAAATGAAATAAGGTCTCAAAAAGGTGTGGAAAGTGTTTTGAAACTGCCTGCCATAGATAAATATAGAGTTAATGTACAGTTTGAATTAGTATAAATTATAGGAGAATGATATGTTAGATAATATTGATAAAAAGATAATTTCCTTTTTAAATGAATCTTTTCCTGTAGAATCTCGTCCTTATAAAAAAATTGCAGATGAATTAAATATAACAGAAGAAGAAGTTTTAAGCAGAGTAAAAGGTTATAAAGATACAGGGAAATTGCGTAAAATGGGTGCTGTGCTGAGACACAGAAATGTTGGTTTTAAAACAAATGTATTGTGTGTGTGGAAAGTTTCGGAAGATAAGTTTAAAGAAGTTGCTGATATTATGCTTACTGAATCTGCAATTACACACTGTTACAGCAGAGTGAGTTATCCTGAATGGCCTTATAATTTTTATACTATGATTCATGCTGCCGATAAAACAGAGTGTGAGAATATTGTTAAAAGGCTTTCGGAGAAAACAAAGCTAGAAGATTATAAAATGTTGTATAGTATTTTTGAATGGAAAAAAGAAAGCATGAAATATTTTACCTAAAAAAGGAAATTGGCGCTTGCTGGAAGAATATGGTTATGATATAATTATCCTACAATTTTAAGAAACGAAACTCTGTTGTAATATGATGGACAAGTTTAGATAAGTAGGAATAAATATTATATATTGTTCTTAGCAGGGGGAGATATAATGGGTGAGGTAATTGTTGTTACATCAGGAAAAGGTGGAGTAGGAAAAACTACTACAACTGCTAATTTAGGTGCAGGTCTTTCTCTTTTGGGTAAAAAAGTAGTGTTAGTTGATACTGATATAGGACTTAGAAATTTAGATGTGGTTATAGGTTTAGAAAATAGGATTGTATATGATCTTGTAGATGTAATAGAGGAAACTTGCAGGTTAAAACAAGCGTTAATAAGAGATAAACGTTATGAAACTCTATATCTTTTGCCTGCAGCTCAAACTCGTAATAAAAACTCTGTTACGCCTGAACAAATGAGCAAATTGACTGAGCAATTGGCTGAGGAGTTTGATTATGTCTTAATAGATTGCCCGGCAGGAATAGAGGGCGGTTTTAAAAATGCCATAGCCGGAGCAGACAGAGCTATTGTTGTTACAACTCCAGAAGTGTCTGCAGTGCGAGATGCAGATAGAATCATTGGTCTTTTGGAATCTGCCGGCAAGCACAACCCTAAACTTTTAATAAATAGAATTCGCCCTGTAATGGTTAAAAAGGGCGATATGATGGATATTGACGATATTATTGAAATTTTAGCTGTAGACCTTTTAGGAATTATTCCAGAAGATGAATATATAATAATATCTACAAATAGGGGAGAACCCGCAGTGGGCAATGACACATCTTTTGCAGGTCAGGCATATAAAAATATTGTAAGAAGAATAACTGGCGAAAATATACCTTTGATGAGTTTAGAGATACATAATGGATTTTGGGGTAAGATGAAAAAGGCGTTAGGTTTTTAATATTTGCTTCAAACCGTAAGGAGGTTTAGATATGTTTAGTAGTTTGTTAAATAGATTGTTTGGCTCAGGTCAGGGTTCAAAAGATGTTGCTAAAGATCGTTTAAAGGCAGCTCTTGTTAGTGATCGAGTTAATATACAGCCTTTTTATATGGAAACAATAAAGGATGATATTATTAAAGTAATATCTAACTATATGGAAGTAAATGTTGGTCAAAGCCAGGTTATTTTGACTAAAAACCAAAGTATGATTGCTCTTACTGCAAATATCCCTGTGACAAGAGTAAAAAGATCTGGCTTGCTAGAAGAACCAGAAGGATTTTAGAATTTAAAAATTAATATTTATATATTATAAAACAAACTCCCTTTTTAGATAGAGGGAGTTTTAGAACTTAGAAGGCTTTTTGGGAAATATTGGGAGTGAGGAGAATTATCTTATGAATACAAAACAAGTCATGCAGAATAAAAAAAGAACTATTATAAAAGTTTCTTTGGCGATTTTTGCAGTTCTTCTGGTAGTGATTTTTGCAGTTTCCCATATTGTCGGGGAAAAAGTAGAGGCTTATGTTAAAACAGAGCTTGTTAAGTACGTGGAAGAACGCGTGGAAGGAAGAGTGGTTTTAAACAATGTGGAACTCACATTGACAGGTTATGTTGCAGCAAATGGGCTTGAAATATACGATGGAAATGATAACCCTATGTTGAAGAGTTCTGCGGTTAGGGTTTATTATAAGTGGTTGGATATTTTTGGTTCAGAAGCTGGTATGGCCACAATTGAAGAGGTTTTAATTAAAGACTGTGAAGTTTTTATAACAGAAAAAGAAAATAAAGAGCTTAATATAGATGTTCTTTTAAAAGAAGACAAGGATTCTTCTAAAGAAAATAAAGAAAGTCCTGTT
>JAJDHX010000023.1 GCA_030266395.1 Selenomonadales bacterium OttesenSCG-928-I06
CAAGGCGGATTGAAAAAGTCAGGCTGAACAGTGTACACGTGGTACACAACCACTGGGTAGTCCGAATTTAAAAATCAACCACCACCAATCCAAAAAACGCATGAGAAGTATGTAAATGCAAGGCGGATTGAAAAAATCAGGCTGAATAGTGTACACGTTGTACATAGCCACTGGGTAGTCCGAATTTAAAAATCAACCACCACCCAGCCAAAAAACGCATGAGAAGTATGTAGATGCAAGGCGGATTGAAAAAGTCAGGGCAGGCGCGTACATATGGTACGTAACTGATCTGACTTTTTCAACCAACGCAGCAGATGCATGCTTATCATGCGTTTTTTGCACTTTTAGATTATACAATACATATTATAAGCAACGATCAATTTGGCTTTTAAATATTTTAAAAATATTCAAGCGAAAATAGAAAGGACGTAATTAAAAATGCAAGCTATCAATTATAAAATGATTGTAATAGATTCTGAATCCCATAGCTTGTTATTAATAGACGGAGAAACAAATGAAATATTATCTGAACTATCATATCCTCGTGAATACACACCAACAGATATAGTTTTAAATAAAGATTCTTCTATCGCCTACGTACCTACAGTAGGAACAAAAAAAGAACATGTTATATTTAAAATCAGTATTAAAGACTTTAAAATGTCTTTAGATATTTTACCAATAACAGTACCTTATCCTTTTCAATTTGCTTTAGAAGAAAGAGAAAATAAAAGCAGTGCATACATAGCAGAACCAAACGGTTCTCTATATAGAGTTGATCTAGGGAACTTTAATATTACAAAACTAGCATTACCTCTAAATAAAGTGAGTTGTGTAGGGCTTGCAACAAGCAACAACCTTATTTTTAGTGCTTTTGAACATAGTGCTGGCGGCACCTTAACAGCATTTGATTATGAGGGAAGTATTTCTTTTCAATATGATATTCCAAGTATTCCCACAAACATTGTTATTACAAAAAAGGGCAAACTAATAATACCTTTTACAAATACAGCTTTTACTGGCGAAGGAATTGCTATTTTTGAAGCTGCGCTGGATGTTGTAAAAGCACCTAAGGTAATTACTTTACAATGTCCTAGTTGTCCAAATGCTTTATCATTTTATCCTTGTCATGCAGCCATTACTCCTAATGATAAAACAGCTTATATTGTAGCCGAAGATAGTGCTTCAATTTTAGTTGTAGATCTTGATTTAGGCATAATAAAAGATCGTCTTGTTATTGGTCGATCTATTTCAAGGCTATATTTAATAGCTGACACAAGTTTTGCTATAGCTACAAGTTATTTGTTTTCTGATCTTTGTTTAATCGACTTAAGAAATGGTCAACTTACTGCAACAAGTTCAAACGACAGACAATTTTTAAGTTCTATTGCTATTCTTAATGAAAAAACAATTTAAACTTGCTTACTTTAACTAAATTTGGTAAAATTTTAGAAGATATTCAACATCGAACTAAATACAGGAGAATAAATTTTATATGCTAAAAGAAATTATTGATTGGACTTACAGTATAGTTATAGCATTTGTTGCAGCTCTTTTAATTAATGCTTTTTTGCTTCAGCCAACAAGAGTACAAGGAAGCTCTATGGAACCAACGCTCATAAACAATGACTATCTCTTAGTTTCTAAAATTCCTCATACTTTTAAACAAGAACCTAATTATGGAGATATTGTGATAATAGATAGTAGAATATCAAAGAGCAGAAACATAGTTGATGATATATCTGAACCTCTTTTTACTTATCTTTCAATAACAAAGTTAACTACAGTATCTAATAGACATGTTTGGGTTAAAAGAGTTATCGGCAAACCAAATGATGTACTGGAATTTAAAGATGGTAAGGTATACAGAAACAACGAACTTTTAGATGAAACATATACTAAAGATGAAGAAATGCGCTATCGTACAGATGAAAAAGTAATTGTAGAGGAAAACACAGTATTTGTAATGGGAGATAATCGTAACAATAGCAGTGACAGCCGCTTTATTGGCTGTGTCCCTTATGATCATGTTCTGGGAAAAGTTATATACAAGATATAAAAATAAAAACTGAAACTTAAATTAAGTTTCAGTTTTTTATTTTTTAAGTATTAGGTCCTCTAAACGGTCTATATGCTCTAGGTTTCATTATTATTTCCGAAAACACAAAACCTTTTATAAAATCATCTCGAGAGAACTGGTTTTTAGCAACTAAAGTTTGAGGAATAACATTACTTTCCTGCACAACTTCTTCTTTTGGAGCTTTATCTATATACTCCATATATTTCTTTTGAGTATCAGTAATTTGAGGTTTTGGCTCTTGTACTTTAACTTTTTTCTGATATTCTTTTTTAAAGAAGTCTTCTAAATCAAAATAAACTTCTTCAGAAGTACTTAAAGTATCTTCTTTTTTTATTATTATCTGTCCAGAATCTTTTGTAGAACTAACTTCATCATCAAAATCCGGATACTTATATTCTTTTTTCTTCTTCTTGGACTTTGCCAATATTTCTGGCAAACTAGTTATAATAATAAAAAGTACAACATATATTAAGATTTCCATAATATTACCTTACCTTTTTACTCTTATTAAGTAAGCACTCATATTATTTATTTTTTTTCGGATTATTAAGATCCTCAATACTAGCCTCAGGTTTTGCTATATTTTCTCTCATTTGAGTATCAGCTAAAATATTTCTCATATTGTAATAATCCATAACACCTAAATTACCTTCTCTTAAAGCAGTAGAAACAGCTTTTGGTACTTCAGCTTGAGCTTCTACAACTTTAGCTTGCATCTCTTGGGTATAAGCCATCATTTCTTGTTCTCTGGCCACAGCAAGAGCTCTTCTTTCTTCTGCTTTTGCTTGAGCTATTTTTTTATCTGCTTCAGCTTGGTCAGTAAGAAGCTCTGCACCTATATTTCTACCTACATCAACGTCTGCGATATCTATTGAAAGTATTTCAAAAGCTGTACCAGAGTCAAGTCCTTTGTTTAAAACAGTTTTAGAAATATGATCAGGGTTTGCAAGAACTTCTTTATGGTCATTAGTTGAACCTACTGTAGTAACTACACCTTCACCAACTCTGGCAAGTACTGTAGCTTCTCCTGCACCACCAACTAAACGATCAATGTTTGCTCTTACAGTTACTCTTGCTTTAACTTTAAGCTCAATACCGTTACCAGCTACCGCAGCAATCAAAGGTGTTTCAATAACTTTAGGGTTTACACTCATTTGCACTGCTTCTAATACGTTTCTACCTGCTAAATCAATCGCCGCTGCTCTTTCAAAAAGAAGAGGTATTTTTGCTCTTTGAGCTGCAATAAGAGCATCTACTACTTTATCAACATCTCCACCAGCTAAATAATGTGCTTCAAGTTGATTTACATTTAAATCAACACCTGCTTTAACAGCTTTTATTAAAGCCAAAACAATAATTCCCGGCGGTACTCTTCTGAGTCTCATCCCAATAAGAGTTCCGATACTTACATTAACATTAGCAGCAATTGCCGAAATCCATAATTGAATGGGAACCATATAAAGTATAAAAGCAACTGCCAGTACTACAAGTAAAACTAACAACAGAAACATAAAATCCATTTTTCAACCACCTTTTAATTCATATTTTCTTTTATTAATTTTCCAATAATCTAACAACTATTCTATTTCCTTCAACACTTACTACTTTAACTTTCTTATTTTCTGCAATAAACTTGCTTTCTGATACTACATCCAGGTAAGCTCCATCTATATCTACAGTTCCTGCAGGTTTTAACGGAGTTGTAGTGATACCTTCTTTTCCTAAGTATTTTTCATAATCACTACTTGACACATAACCTTGTTCTGTAGTTGTTGCATCACTCAAAATTATTTTAGAAAGCAACCTATTATTAGGCAATTTTTTCATTATCACCAAAAAGATTAATAACGCAATTGCCAGGCTTCCAAAAATGGTTATGAAAGCTAGTTGATCTCCACCCAATGTTAAAAAAATACTTGCAAACATACATACAACTCCTATTAATGCTAGAATTCCCGAAGTAATAAGGAAAAATTCTGCTATAACCAGGCCAATACCTGCTATAAACAGCAATATCTCGAAATTTCCTAAAAATCCTGTAAGCCAATGACTGCTGAAGAAAAGAGCTGCTGCAATAAGTGCAATAACAATAGCTATTCCAGAACCAGCTGTTTTTACTTCTGCCATTATAGCTAAAAATATAATTGTAATTAAGATACCTTTGACAGTTGGGTCTGACAATATTCCTGACAAACTTTCTAAGACGCCTTCTTCACAGATAATTATTTCAGCATCTTGATAACCAAAATGAGCAAGAACTTTATCGGCATCTTCTGCTACCATATCTGCATACCCAACTTCTATAGCTTGATAGTCAGTCAGTGCCAGAATCTGTCCTTCTTTGGCATATTGTTTATATCCTAAAGATTTATCTACCATAGCTTCTGCAATTTTAGGATCTCTGCCCAACTTATTTGCTGTTGCAGCAAATTCAGCTTTTAATGCCGCAACTGTTTTTTCAGTTGTCGGAATAGGCTCTGCAGCACCTATGCTGCCTCCTGGCGCTATAGCAATATGTTTATGAGAAATTGCAATTAAAGCACCTGCTGACCATGCTCTGTTTTTAACATAGCATATTGTATCTAAATCAGACTCAGAAATCATGTCTCTTATTTTTACTGCCGCATCCACATAACCGCCAAATGTATCTATTTCTACAAAAAGAACTTTTGCGTTAGTTTCATTGGCTTTATCTATTGCCTTTTTCACTAAAGCTGTTTTGGCGAAATCTATATCTCCTTTAATTGCAATAGACACTACTTTGTTTTCGCTGGCAAATGAAGCCTGAGAAAAACTAAGTAATAAAAAAAATCCCACTATTAGTAAACATATTTTCTTAATCATCTTTTATAACCTGCTCACCTTCTTTCTTTTAGGTGTCATTTAGATTATTTACAGAAGTTACTTAATGTATTAATTTCAAAGTAAACCTCTAATAATATCTATTCTTCTAATTTTACTTCTTTCCTGTATTTTCCGCATTTTTTTATTTAGAATAAAATGTTTTGGAGAAAATTAAAACGGTATCTTTATGATTTATAAAGATACCGAAATGAATTTAAGCATTTAATTTTTCTTTAACAATATTGTTTACCAGTTTTCCATCTGCACGGCCTTTAACTTTAGGCATTAATAAAGCCATTACTTTACCCATGTCTTTAGCATTGGTAGCAGCTGCTTCTTTTATAGCATCCACTACTAAAAGAGTGATTTCCTCTTCTGACATTTGCTCAGGAATATACTTTAATAATATTTCAATTTCCTGCTCTAAAGTTTCTACTAAATCATCACGATTAGCTTTTTTAAATTCTTCTATAGAAGCTTTTCGCATTTTTAGTTCTTTAGCCAAAACTTCTGCGACTTCTTCATCAGAAAGTTCTTTTTTCTTATCTATTTCTATGTTCTTAATGCTTGCACGAACCATTCTGATTACTGAAAGACGTAGTTTACCGCTTTCTTTATCGCGCATAGCCTGTTTCATGTCTTCTAGTAATAAATCTTGTACAGACATAGGCACCTCTTTTAAAATCTTCAAACTATAAATTAGTTGAATTTGCGTTTCCTTGCTGCTTCTGATTTTTTCTTGCGTTTTACACTTGGTTTTTCATAATGCTCACGTTTTCTAACCTCAGCAAGAACACCTGCTTTTTGGCAAGTACGTTTAAAACGGCGAAGAGCACTATCAAGCGTTTCATTTTTTCCAACTTTAACTTCTGACATCTACTTTCCCTCCCCCCATACTAACCATAACGAGGAAGTGTATTTCGTTAACATACACCTAATTATTATATACTAAATAAGGTATCAATGTCAATATACAATTAACCTGGAGGCCAGTCTAAAGCTCTGCCTCCTAAAAGATGAAAATGGAGATGTGGTACTGTTTGTCCACCATTTTCTTTTGTATTTGACACTAAGCGAAATCCATCTTCTGCTACATTGGTCATCTTAGCAATTGTAGCGACACTTTTCATAAGATGTCCTAAAAGACCTTCTTCTTGCTCTGCATCCAACATATTTTCAATATGTTTTTTAGGTATAACAAGAACATGAACTGGTGCTACTTTATTAAGATCATGGAATACCATGATTTTTTCATCTTCATATACTATATCTGCCGGTATTTCTTTAGAGGCAATTTTGCAAAATATACAATCTGCACTCAACATAGACACCCCCTCTCAAAGAAAGCAAAGGCTCTGATTAATAAATATATTCCTTGATATAAATATTTTTTGCTATATAATGTAAAAATATTCTACTTAAACCCTTTAAATTCCTGCTTACTATATTATATACTATGAAAACATTCACTTTTTTAAATAAAAATGCGTTTTATGTACTTATTTTATAGTTAAAAGAACTTATATCTATTTGTTATAAGATATAAGTTCTTTTATTGTTTTTCTAATATTTCACCAAATAAATATTGATCTTTATGTTCTGTTACTTTAATTTTAGCAACATCACCTAGATAGTCTGCATTAAAAGGAACAAATACTCTTAAATAGTTCTCTGTTAGCCCTTCAATAAATTTTTCGTTTTCGCCATTTATTTGAACTGTTTTTTCTTCTTCAAATAATACTTTTGTTTTTTTACCAATAAAAGATTTTTCAAAATCCTCTTTATTGTTCTCTGATATTTGTTCCAGAATTTTTACTCTTTCTTTTTTAACTTGTTCACTCACCTGGTCTTTTAGGTAATAGGCTTTTGTCTTTGGTCTTTTGGAATAAGGAAATATATGAACTTTTGCGAATTTCATTTCATCTATGAAATTAGCAGTATTATTAAAATATTCTTCAGTTTCGCCAGGAAATCCAACTATAACATCTGTTGTAATAGAGATATCCTGTACTTTACTTCTAATATTGTTCACTTTTTCTCTATAATAAGAAGTTGTGTAATGACGATTCATTTCTTTTAAAATAAAATCATCTCCGGATTGCAAAGGAAGATGCAAATGCTTGCACAACCGATCTTCACTATTAAACAAGTCTATCAAACTATCTGCTACTTCTAATAATTCTAAAGAACCAAGTCTTAGCCGTTTAAGATTTTGCAGCTGCAAAATTTCTTTTACAACATTAACAAGACTACCTCTTTTACCTAAATCTTGACCATAAGCAGCAAGGTTAATTCCTGTTAGAACAATCTCTTGAAAACCATTTTCTATAAGTCTTTTTGATTCAGCTATAATGCTTTCCAAACTTCTTGAACGAAACTTACCTCTTGTATGTGGAATAATACAATAAGAGCAATAATTTTCACAGCCATCTTGGATTTTTAAAAATGCTCTTGTTCTTTTAGGCGGAAACAAAATTGGAATATCTTCAAAAGAAGAAAATTCCTTAATTGAGGTAATTTTATTTTTTGAAGATAGCTCATTTTCTTTTTCTTTGAATTTTTGTTCCACTAAATTTATAATGTCTTTTCTATTTGAAGAACCTGTAATAACATCAATTTCCGGTATTTTTTCTATTTCTTCTTTAGCAACTTGAGCATAACAACCGGTAACCGCAATAATTGCATTTTCATTTAGCCTGCTAGCCCGGCGCATCAGTTGTCTTGATTTCTTTTCACTTAAACTTGTTACAGAACAGGTATTAATAATATAAACATCAGCTATTTGAGAAAAATCAACTATTTCATAACCTTTAGCCTGAAACATGCCTTTAATTGTTTCAGTATCGTATTGATTTACTTTGCAACCCAAAGTTGCAAAAGCAGCTTTTCTCATAATACCTTTATCCTCCCAAATCACCATGTTCATACATAATAGCACTTATTGCTGCTAAAGAAGCAGTTTCTGCTCTTAAAATTCTTGGACCTAATGTTACTATATCAATACTGTTTTCTTTAAAAGTTTCCACTTCTTTATCACTATAGCCGCCTTCTGGGCCTACAAATAATAAATAAGAAGAGCTATTGCTATTTCTAATAGCTTCTTTCAAGCCAACAGACGCTTGTCCTTCATACAACAAAATTTTTTTTGAAGAACTATGTTGCTTATAAAAATCTTCGGAAAATATATCTTTTAAATCAATTATAGGCATAATCGGAACAACAAAAAATCTTCCGCATTGTTTAGATGCTTCCAGAGATATTTTTTGCCATCTTACCACACGTGCATCTCTTTTTGCAGGTTCATATTTCACTGTGCAGTGTTCGCTAAAAACAGGAATAATACCTGAAACCCCAAGTTCTATAGCTTTTTGAATTATGTAGTCCATTTTATCGCCTTTACAAATACTTTGAACTAAATAAATATCAATTGGAGGTTCAGTATCATTAGCTAAAAACTCTTTGTTTTTCAGAGTTATTTGCCCATTCTCTAACCTGGTTATCTCTGCTTTTACAGCTTGTCCTATTTGTTTTTTAGAAGTAACAATAATATCAGTACCTACCTTCAATCTAAGAACATTTAAAATATGATGTGCTTCAGAGCCATCAATTATAAATTCTCCACCTAAGTCAGAAGGTAATTCGTCTTCAATAAAAAACTTCCGCAAGAGCATAACCTCCCATCATTACTCGTCATCATTATGACTAATAAGTAATGCTGCCCAGCAATCTTCTTCAACTACTTTATCAATATAAAGCTCTGTACCTTCGATAGCGCTGATTACATCTGTTAATCTTTCTAAAATAATACCACTAGCTATAAAACTGCCATCTTCTTTTAATTTTTCTTTAACATCTGGCAATATTTTTATAATAACATCTGCAATAATGTTAGCCACAATAATATCTGCTTTTTCATCAATACCTTTCAGCAAATCTCCATGTTTAACAGTTACTATATTGCCAACTTCATTATCTATAACATTACTAAAAGCTGTTTTAACTGCCACTTTATCATTGTCTACCGCAATAATTTTTTCTGCTCCAAGTTTTGCAGAAGCTATTGATAAAATTCCTGAACCAGTACCAATATCAAAAACAGTATAGCCTGGTTTCACAATTTCTTCTAACAATTCTAAACACATCTTAGTACTGGCATGTGTTCCTGTGCCAAAAGCAACACTTGGATCAACATCTATAACTATATCATTTGCAACTGGAATATACTCTTCCCAAGAAGGTTTGATAACAATATTCTCGCCAACTCTAAAAGTATGGAAATATTCTTTCCAGGCAGAAGACCAATCTGATTCATATACTTCTTTGCAGTCAATTTTACCTTCGCCTGTATCTAAATTATGAAGCTCTAGTTTTTCAACAGCTTCTTTGAAAGTTTTAAGCTTATCATTCAATAAGTTGTCAGCAGGAAGATAAGCTTTAATTATAACTATCTCTGGATTTTCGGAAGCAGGAATATCATAATAATCCCAAAGACCTGAAACTTTATATCTGTTTAAAAGCTCGTCATCTTCAATCACTACTCCACCTGCACCTAAATCATGAAAAATATTAGTAATAGCTTCAGTAGCTTCATGAGATGTTGTAATACTTACTTCAACCCATTTCATGTCTATCGCCTCCTATAATCTTTTTAAATTAGGAACATTCTCTTATATATAAGTTGATTCCTAAAGACATATAAATCCTTAAGAACCATCTATATTTTAAACAAATTTATTTAATTATCCAAAAAATTTCTTAAAAAATCCCTTTTCTTCTGATAGTTCGGCATCACTATACTCTTTTGCAAATTCTTTAAGAAGTTCTTTTTGTTTATCATTAAGTTTAACAGGAGTTAAAACTTTTACTTTTACGTGCTGATCGCCACGTCCATAGCCTCTTAGATGAGCTATACCCTTACCTTTAATTCTAAATACAGAACCCGACTGAGTGCCTTCAGGGATTTTTAAACTTACTTTACCGTCTAAAGTGGGAACCTCTACCTCTGCTCCCAAAGTAGCTTGAACAAAACTTATAGGAATCTCACAAATGATGTCATTTCCTTCTCTTGTAAACAGTTTGTGTGGTTTTACAAACAAGAATACATATAGATCGCCACTTGAACCACCACGCTGACCTGATTCACCTTCGTTTGCTACTCTAAGACGAGAACCACTATCTACTCCTGCCGGTATTTTGATTTTTATCTTGCGTTTAACGCGTATTCTACCACGACCTGAACACTTTTTGCAAGGAGTTTTTATTACTTTACCTTCACCTTTACAACGAGGACAAGGTTTAATATTCATCATCCTGCCAAAAGGTGTGCTTTGAGTAACCTTAACTTGACCTGTACCTTGACATTCACTACAAGTTTCTATTTCAGTTCCTTCGGCTGCACCTGTCCCATCACAAGTGGGACAATCCTCAGTCCTTGGAATCTGAATTTCTGTTTCTAAACCAAAAGCAGCTTCCTCAAAACTGATTTCCATATCATATCTTAAATCAGCTCCACGCTCAGGTCCTGGTCTGCCGCCTGCTCCAAAGCCAGCGCCACCCTGACCAAAAAACATATCAAATATATCTGAAAAGCCGCCTCCAAATCCGCCAAACCCACCAAATCCTTCTTGACCACTAAATGCATCATGACCAAACTGATCATATTGCGATCTCTTGTCAGCATCAGATAATACTTCATAAGCTTCATTAGCTTCTTTGAATTTTTCTTCTGCCTCTTTAGGATTTTCACGATTAACATCAGGATGGTATTTACGCGCTAATTTGCGAAAGGCTTTTTTAATTTCATCTTCAGTTGCATTTTTGGACACACCCAGAACTTCATAATAGTCCCTTTTACTCACACAACATGCACCATCCTACTCACTAAATTTAATAAACAACTAATTCGGTAGAAGGCCTTACGCCTCCTGCCGAATTAATATATTTTAATCTTTTTTGTTTTCTTCGTCCACTACTTTATATTCTGCATCTACTATGTTTTCATCTGTGGTTTGCCCAGCCTCTGTACCTTCAGCACCTTGGGCTTGAGCAGCTTCTTCTTGTTCTTTGTAAAGTTGTGCAGAAAGTTCGTATAATGGTTTAGTTAATTCTTCTGTATCTGTTTTTATTTTTTCAATATCTGTACCTTGCAGAGATTCTTTTAAAGTTGCTACAGCTGCTTCCACTTTTGCAACTAATTCTTTATCTGCTTTTTCACCTAAATCTTTAATAGTTTTTTCGGCGTTATAGATTAGAGAATCCGCATTATTTCTAGCTTCAATTTCTTCTCTTCTGGCTTTATCTTCAGCTGCATGCAGTTCAGCTTCACTTACCATTTTTTCTACATCTTCTTTACTTAAACCACTTGAAGAAGTAATTGTAATCTTTTGTTCTTTGCCTGTTCCGGTATCTTTAGCAGATACGTTAACAATACCATTAGCATCAATATCAAAAGTAACTTCTATACGAGGTACGCCTCTAGGAGCCGGCGGGATACCTGGCAATTCGAATCTGCCTAATGTTTTATTATCGCTTGCCATTTCTCTTTCGCCTTGCAGTACATGAATATCAACAGCAGGTTGATTATCGGCAGCAGTTGAAAAGATTTGACTTTTAGATGTAGGGATAGTTGTGTTTCTGTCAATTATCTTTGTGAATACTCCGCCTAATGTTTCAATACCAAGAGAAAGTGGAGTTACATCAAGTAAAAGAACGTCTTTTACATCACCAGCAAGTACGCCTGCTTGAATCGCAGCACCTACAGCTACACATTCATCAGGATTAATACCTTTATGTGGTTCTTTACCCAAGAATTTTTTAATAGCATCTTGTACTGCAGGAATACGAGTAGACCCACCTACTAATATTACTCTATTGATATCACTTGCATTAAGACCAGAATCTTTTAGGGCTTGCTTAGCAGGACCCATTGTAGATTCTACTAGGTCTGAAGTAAGTTCCTCAAATTTAGCTCTTGTTAAATTTAAATCAAGATGTTTTGGTCCGTTTTGATCTGCTGTGATAAATGGCAAATTAATATTAGTTGTCATTACACCAGACAATTCTATTTTTGCTTTTTCAGCAGCTTCTTTCAAACGTTGCGCTGCCATCAAATCTTTATTAAGATCAATGCCACTATCTTTCTTAAATTCTTCTACCATCCATTTTATAATTCTTTCATCAAAGTCGTCACCACCTAAACGGTTATTACCGCTAGTAGCTTTTACTTCAAAAACACCATCGCCTAATTCTAAAATGGATACGTCAAATGTACCACCACCAAGGTCAAATACCAAAATTGCATGATCATCTGTTTTATCAAGACCATAAGCAAGTGCCGCAGCAGTTGGTTCATTTATAATACGAAGAACTTCAAGACCTGCAATTGTACCAGCATCTTTTGTTGCTTGACGTTGGCTATCTGTAAAATATGCAGGAACTGTTATAACTGCTTGAGTTATTTTTTCACCAAGATAAGCTTCTGCATCATTTTTTAGTTTTTGTAAAATCATTGCAGAGATTTCTTGCGGACTAAATTTTTTATCATCTATTTCAACTTTATAATCTGTGCCCATTTTGCGTTTTATAGAAGCTATTGTACGATCAGGATTAGATACTGCCTGACGTTTTGCAATTTGTCCAACAAGTCTTTCTCCTGTTTTGGAAAATCCAACTACTGAAGGAGTAATTCTGCTACCTTCCGGATTTGGGATAACTATAGGCTCCCCGCCTTCCATAACTGCTACAACTGAATTAGTTGTACCAAGATCAATTCCTATTACTTTTGCCATAAATATATTCCTCCTATATATCAAATTAATTGTTTTTTAGTTGCCAGCTACATTAACCATACTATGTCTAATTACTTTTCCATTTAGTATGTAGCCTTTTTGTACTTCATTTATTATTATGCCTTCTTCTTTATCACTATCTTGAATTCTCATAACTGCTTCATGTAAATTTGGGTCAAATTGACAATCCAAAGCATCTATTTGTTGGACACCAAGATTTTCAAAAACAGATTGTAATTGTTTTAGAATCATTTCCACACCTGTACCAAAACTTTCTTGATCAGACTGTGAATTCATTGCTCTTTCAAAATTATCTAATACAGGAAGCAGTTTTAATACTATGCTTCTTGCAACCAATCCTGAAAGTTCTTCTTTTTCCAGTCTTGTTCTTCTTTTAAAATTTTCAAAATCTGCTTGGAGTCTTCTATATTTGTCTATCTGCTCATTTAAAAGACGTTCTTTTTCTTCTAATTGAGCAAAAAGCAAATTATCATCTTGACTATTTTCTTCACTGCTCAGAATTTCTTCTGAATTATTCTTGTTTTTTTCATTATCCTTATCTGTCACTCAATTACACCTCCTACTTAGAAATACTACTTTAATATTCAAAATTATTTTAATTATCATCAAAAAAACAACTGTATAAAAATTACATATCTTGTTAAAAACAAGCAAAACTATTAGGCCAATCTATATATTTCTTAATAGAAAGTCATTTAAAAGTCTAAAACATCTTGTTCCTTATTTAAATTATCCTGTTTATTACCAGAATCATCTTTTTTCTTTATAATTGTATCTATTCTTAAGATGGCAACAGCAACTTCTCCAGCTGCTTTTATAGCATATCTTTTAACTAAAAGAGGATCAACTATTCCTTTTTCCAGCATATCGCACACTTCGCCTGTATCACAATCAACAGCCAAAGAATCTTTTTTCTGCTCACTTTGAGCCATAACTACATCTTCAACTTTTTCTAATGGATTAAATCCTGAGTTTTCTACGATGCGAGCCAAAGGTTGTTTTAAGGCAGCTATAACAGAATCAAGTCCATAAGCAGACATGCCTTTTAAATCATCTCTATATCTGGAAATTTCTCTTGCCAAATAAACCTCTACAGAGCCACCACCAGGCACAAAGCCACTTTTAATCGCTGCTTGAACACTAGCTGCAGCATCTTTAGCAATTCTTTCTCTTTCACCAACAACTTCATCTGTAGATGCTCCTACTAAAATAGTAGCCATTGGTTTGCCTTTACCACCCAGAATTCTTACATGTTCTAACTTTTCATCTTCATAAACTTTATCTGCATAACCTAAGTATTTTTCAATATCAGAGCTTTCTTTCTTTAAGCCAGAGCGTTTAAGCATTTTCGCTCCTGTATGATCTGCAACTCTACGCATATCTTTAGAACCTACTCTTTGAATAGCAAGAATATCGAAATCAGCAAGGATTTCCTCTGCTAAAGAATGGATTCCTCGATCTGTCATTATTACATTTACACCAAGATCAACTATCTTTTGAATGTTTTCTTTAAACTGATCCTGAAGGTCAATATATCTTCTAAAGCCTATTTCTGTACTTAGAGCTTCATCTTCAATTTCTTCTGGTTCCAAAGCATCATCAACCAAGAGTATTTTCGCCTTTTTTACTGCCTCAGGCATTTCTTTGCTCATACGTTCTTGATTTGCTATAACACCTAAAAACACTTCGTTTTCTGCACCTGTTTCAGCAGTAATAATATCAGAGAATTTAAAGCTTTCTTCTTTTAATTTCTCTGCTCCAACCAGTTTAGCTGCCTCAACAACCAATTGAGCAATATCACTATGTTCTCTACCTGCAATCATAGCAATATCATTTAGAACAGCATCATTTACAGTCTTGATTTTTCTGGCTTTTTTTTCTATACATTCTAAAGCTTTATTAATACCATATTTCATTCCTTCAATAACTCGTGCTACCGGAACTCCACGAATCACTTGATTTACACCATCAACAACAAGGCTACCAGCCATTATAGTGGCAGTAGTTGTTCCATCACCGACTTTTTCCTGTTGAGCTTTGGCAATATTAATAAGCATTTTAGCTGCCGGATGGTTTACATCCATTTTATCTAAAATTGTTACTCCATCATTTGTTATAATTACTTCACCAAAACGATCAACAAGCATTGTATCAAGCCCTTTAGGTCCTATTGTCCCATCAACGGCAGATGTAATGGCTCTCACAGCATTAGCATTAGTTACAAGAGCAGCTAATCTTTCATCTAATTCATTGCCGCCTCTGGATTGACCTAAACTCATAAAATTCCCTCCTAAAGTTGACCTAGTTTATATTTATTTAATATTTCACTTAAATGACAACACATAAAATCCAAGATAGTCATAACTTTACCATACTCCATACGAGTAGGGCCTAGAACCGCAACAGATCCTACAATCTGTCCGTCAAGCCTATAAGTTGCTTTAACAACACTACAATTATTAACACCAGTAAAGTGACTTTCTTGACCAATAGTGACACTTACCTTATCTGTTTTATCCATATAAAGTATGTCACGAAGAAGTTTTTCTTCTTCTAGTAAAGTTAAGAGTTTTTTTACTCTTTCTATGTCTCTAAATTCCGGTTGATTTAAAGCTTCTTTAGCACCGCCAAGATAGAGTCTCCTTTTTTTGTCATCAGTAGTGAGTGCTTGTTGCAATACTTGCAAAGCTGTCTCAAACAAAATAGGATCTCTTAAAATATCTTGTTGAATTTCTGTTAAAAGCGATGCCTTAATTTTATCTAATGATATGCCACTTAGCCTTGTGTTTATACAATTAGCTATCCGATGCAGATCATCATACATTAGCCCTTCAGGTATTTCAACTATCTTATTTTCTACAAGTCCTTCATTGGTAACTATAATGACAACACTTCTTCTTTCATCTAAAGGCAAGAATTGTAGATACTTAAAAAAGCATTTTGATATCTGCGGGGCTAAAACCATGGATATATTATTAGTAGTAGTTGAAAGTACTTTAGCTGTCTCTTGAAAAATTTCTTCAACTCTTTTAACCTTAGACTGATACCAATTACTAATATCTAAAATATCTTTTTTAGACATCTGCCTTGGAGCCATTAAATAATCAACATAAAATCTATACCCTTTTGCAGAAGGTATTCTTCCAGCTGAAGTATGTGGTTGTTCTAAATAGCCCAATACTTCTAAATCTGCCATTTCGTTTCTAATGGTTGCAGGACTTATACCTAAATTATGTTTTTTAGCAATAGTTCTTGAACCTACAGGCTCGGCATCGGAAACATAATCTTCAATGATTGCTCTGAGAATCTTGCGTTTTCTCTCATCCAACATCCGCGCCAACTCCTTCTTGTTAGCACTCTCCTTTTGCGAGTGCTAATATCTATACTAAAAAAATAACATTACTTGAAAGTATTGTCAAGAGTATCTTGCAGATATTTTAAAATATTATTGGCAAAAAAGTTCTTGTTTTTTCTATATTAATAAAATTTTTTGCACTAAAAATCCAGTTGATAAGTTTAGTAAATAAAAAAATGGTTTTCCCCAGAAAAAAAGCACTCAAAAACAGCTTGAACACAAGTGTCTGCCGTGCTATACTTGCCATGATAAGGAGAAAATATTTATGAACAAAAAGAAGATAATAAAAAAAGCCTTTTTTATTGCTATTTTATTATTTATATGCTTTGTTGTTTATTCTGCTTTTGATATTTACTCATATGGAGATAAAAACGAGATGACAAAAGCAGATGTAGCTATTGTATTAGGAGCCGAAGTATGGAATGATAAACCATCGCCAGTTTTTCAAGAAAGAATCAATCATGGAATATGGTTATACCAAAACGGCTATGTTGATAAGATATTATTTACAGGCGGCAAAAGCAACCACAACAAATATTCTGAGTCGTTTATTGCTCGTCAATATGCGATAAAAAACGGGGTTCCGTCTGAAGATATTTTAATAGAAGAAAAGTCTACAATCACACAAGAAAATATATATTTCGCTGTTCAGATTATAAAAAACAGTAAGATGTCAACAGCGATTCTAGTCAGCGACCCTTTACATATGAAACGTGCCATGTTAATGGCAAAAGATAATAAACTAACAGTATATTCTTCTCCTACACCTACAACAATGTATAAATCATTAGAAACAAAACTGCCGTTTTTAGCTAGAGAAATATTTTTTTATATTGGCTATATAATAGTACACAACTTCTATGACTTTGATTTTTAGAAAAAATTATAATTTTACACCGATAAACTGTCCTGCCCAAAAAGGTCTATCTTGTATTTGTTCTTTAGGAAGTATATTAAAATGCTTGAAAAATTTCTTTGCTCCTATGTAAGCACCTTTAGTTGCATATCTAATAGGAAAAGAATTATTACGTATTTCTGATATAGGAAGAATACCTAAAGTATTATTAATTTCATCATATCCTAGCATACAAAAGTGGCTGTCATTTAATAAATCTGAAGCTTTTATATTAAACACTATTCTACCATTAGTACGAATCTCTACCAGAGGTTCGTCGTTTTTTATATTACGAGTCTTCGAGACTTCAAATAACGAAAATGAAAACTCTTCATCTTTTAAATTCAATATCCCCACTCCTTAAAATCATTAAATAATTTATTTCTATATAAAAAATATGCTCAGATAATAAAAACGATTATTATTTTTTAAATTTCTTTTAGACAAAATAAAAAAGCTATTATAAAAATAATAGCTTTTTAGTTTATAAACTTAAATACAATCTATATTTTCAATATCTGTCTCTTGTATTGGTCCTAAAGAAGTGAAAGAGATTAAATCTTTTCTAAATATCTTTTCAATAATATTAGCAATTTTATCTAAAGAAACTTTTTCAATCTCTTCAACAATTTCATCAAGAGAAACAAATTTACCTAAAGTTATTTCTAATTTGCCTAATCTGGACATTCTGCTGCTAGACCCTTCAAGTCCCAGCATCATAGCACCTTTTATCTGTTCTTTGGCTGTACGAAGTTCTTTTTCAGTTATATTATAATTTTTCAAATCTTTGATGTTCTGTAAAATCAGATCAATAACTTGTTTTGTATTATCTTTGCTTGTTCCTGCATAAACACTAAAAAGACCACAATCTTTATAATTTGTTTGATAAGAATAAACAGAATACGCAAGTCCTCTTTCTTCGCGAATAGATTGGAAAAGTCTAGAGCTTACTCCGCCGCCCAATATATTATTCAAAAGGTAAATAGCATATAAATCAGGACTATTTTGATCTACACCTATTGTTCCAAGGCAAAGATGAGTTTGTTCTGTATCTTTATAATGAAAAGATTTAACTTTTGTAAAATTAGGAGCAATTATTTCTTTTTCTTTTTTCTTGCCTGAAAAATCACTAAAATATTTTTTAGCAAGTTCAACTAGTTTTTCATGTTCAATATTACCTGCACAAACAATAGCAACATTGTCACCAGTATAAAAATCTTTAATATATTCTAAAATCAAGTCTTTTTCAAAGTTTACTATAGAATCTTTTGTACCAAGAATATTTCTTCCTAATTGATGTTCTTTCCAAACATTTTCTAAATAAATATCGTGAACAAGTTCATCAGGAGAATCTTCGTACATTTTAACTTCTTCTAAGACAACTTGTTTTTCTTTTTCAATATGATCAGAATCAAATTGAGAATTTAAAAGCATATCACTCAAAACATCCATAGCAAGGTCACTATGACTGTCTAAAATTTTAATATAATAACAAGTATATTCTTTAGCAGTAAATGCATTTAGATGACCGCCAACAGAATCTATTGATTCTGCAATATCTTTAGCAGAACGATTTTTAGTTCCTTTAAACATCATATGTTCTATAAAATGAGAGATTCCATGGTTATGGTCATCTTCAAATCTTGAACCAGTACCTATCCAAATTCCCAAGGAGATAGATTTTACATAGGGAATATATTCTGAAACTACTCTAATACCATTGGGAAGTATAGTTTTATTAATCATCGTTCTTCTCCTCTCTATAAATAGAAATTTTATTTATCTATAAATAAGAATTAATTTAAAATTTCATAAGTACAATTTTATTGGCGAAACTCTAGAAACTCTTATTTGCTCTTACTGCTATATGATTCAAAGGTCTAATTAATACGACAAACACTTTAATTTTATCAAATTCCTATCCATTATATCTTAAATCTTCATTAAAAGATATAAAAACACAAAAATAAAAAAATTTAGCGAAAAACAGAGAATGTTCTCTGTTTTTCACATTTTATTTTTATTAGCCTTTAAAATACTGAACTATACCGTTATAAATACCATCTGCTACTTTGTTTTGATAGTTGTTGTTTGAAAGAAGTGCTGCTTCATTAGGGTTTGTTATAAAACCTGTTTCAACAAGAACACTTGGCATGTTTGTATTTCTAATTACATGGAAAGATTCTGTTGCAATACCCTTATCTACCGCACCTGTTGCTTTAATAATACCATCTTGTATCTTTCTTGCTAAAGTAGTTGATTTATCTGAATAATAAAATGTCATAGCACCTACGGCAGAACTTTTTTCATTAGCATTAGCATGAATACTTACAAAAATATCTGCATTAGCATTGTGAGCCATTCTTACCCTTGCTGCAAGTTCTTCGCTTAAAACACGGTTGCCTTCTGCTGATACCTGCACATCACTTTGCCTTGTCATTACGACTTTAGCGCCACTTTTTGCAAGTTTATCTCTTACTTTTAAACTTATAGCAAGGTTTACATCTGCTTCGTGTACACCATTAGCAACCGCACCTGGGTTGTAACCGCCATGACCTGGGTCTATAACAATAACTTTACCTGCCAGTGAACCTGAGGTATAGTTTTTATTAGTATTTTGAGTGTTTTCACTTTTTGTAGGTTGTTGATTTTTTGTTGGTTCTTTTATTGGCTGTTTTTTAGGAGGTTGTTTTTGTGTCTTACTGCTATCTGTATTAGGAACACTTTTCGACACATCATCCTTATCTCCCCCGCCAAAGAAACTAAACAGTGGTCCTAAGACCTTATTTAAAAGCAAGTTAACTAAAACATCAACAAAACCCAGAGAACTGCTTGTCTTTAAAGTAGGTGAAGCTAAATTATCAACTATGCTTGCCTGTACTGCTCCACAGCTTCCTATTATACTAAACATAAAGAAGAAAGCTAAAAAGCACACAAGAATTTTTTTATTCATTTTGAATCACCAATCTAGGAACTAACGTCATTATTTTGTAAAAATCTTTTTAACACATCCCAATAGCTTTCTTCTAAGCTAAGCTTACAATCTAATACAGATATTTTGCAAAAATAAATTACATAACAAATAACCAACTTGTTATGTAAAAATAGATACTACCATACTAATTCATTTTCAGCAACTAAAATCCTGTTATTAGCTGCTTCCTAATATTGTTAATGCTAAAGCATAAAGCTTTACCCTATATCAGAAAGTATTATATCATAAAATCCATTTAAAACATTATGTAAATAATGTTAATTCAAGAAAAATTTGTG
>JAJDHX010000024.1 GCA_030266395.1 Selenomonadales bacterium OttesenSCG-928-I06
CACGCTTAGACAGAGAATATTCAACCTTCGGCGGTATTTGAGGATATTCATTGCGAATAATTAAATTATCTGCTTCTAACTCTTTGAGTGTTTGACTTAAAGTTTTATGAGAAATAGTACCAATGTTACGTTTTAATTCATTATATCTCATAACTTTATTATCAGCTTCAGCTAATAAATACATAATAATCATCTTATATTTACCGCCAATAAGACTAAGTGTATAACTAAACCCAGTATCCTTTATATCAAAACCATTAGGAAAACATTTTTCCATCACCATCATACTCTCCTTTTAGTTAGTATATAACTTAAATGTGCGTACTTCCCATATGTTTAATATTACTATATACTCCTTATTAAGGCAAGGAAATCAATTGCACAGGAGGCAGATAAAATGAAAAAGAATATTCTGGTGATTAGCGGTAGCCCTAGAGTAGGCGGAAATAGTGATGCACTGGCTGAGGCGTTTATAGAAGGTGTTAAAAAAGCGGGGCACAATGTAGAGCTTTTTCAGGCTGGACAGAAAAATATTAAAGGGTGTATGGGTTGCGAGCAATGTTATTCTAAAGAAACTGCATGTGTTGTTAACGATGACTTTAACGAATTGGCTCCCATGCTGGAAAAGGCAGATACAATTATTTGGGTTACCCCTGTTTATTATTTCACCTTTACAGCAAGTATAAAGGCCGCTATTGATAAAATGTATGCATTTGCTATAAGTGGACGCTCATTGCAAAAAAAACAGCATGTTGCTCGTCTGTGGCGAAGCAGAAGAGGATGCTGATTTTGAACCTATTGTTAAAACATATGAAGCAATAGCAAATTTCTGTAAATGGAACAACTTAGGTTATTATCTAGCCAAAGGAGTTTATAAAAAAGGCGATATACTAAAAACAGATGCTCTGCCACATGCAGCTAAACTCGGAGAAAATATTTAAAAGCCAAAAGTCCTGTTTTTACAGGGCTTTTTTTATATTAAAGGTAAGTTTTAGATTACATAATTAATAATATTAAACAAATTTTAATAAAAATATCATAAAAATGAAGAGATAGGCATACATCTGTCTTTTTATTTTTATGTACTTTTCAGAACAGAAAAAAGCGTATATAATAGTAACTAATAAAGAAAGAGAGCATTATCTAAAATATCTGAAAAGCCATGGTGTAAAAATTAAATCCTGGAAGTGTTTTAATAAACTGATGAAATCATATTTATCCCTAAATCAACTAATAGTGTAAGAAAATCTTCTCTTTGGGCGTCCCGTGCGGAGCAAAAAGAGATGGTGGAAAAACTTACCGCACGGAGAATGGAGATAAAATCATGTTAAAAATAGGTATATTAAAAGCTCTAAGTGATCAAGTAACCGCAGAATACTATTCAGCATACCTTTATATGTCAATGTCAGCATATTGTGATCAAGCAGGATTTAAAGGATTTGCCAACTGGCTTTATGTTCAGGCACAAGAGGAAATAGCTCACGGAACTCATATCTTTGAGCATATTTTAGATAGAGGCGAAATGCCTCAGCTTGGTCAAGTAAATGCTCCTCCGCTTGATTTTGCAGGTCCGTTGGAAGTGTTCACCAAAGCACTGAAACATGAAGAATATGTTACTAGCTTGATCAATAAAATTGCATCTTTGGCCAGAGATGAAAATGATCATGCTACATATAATTTCATCCAGTGGTATATTGAAGAACAAGTTGAAGAAGAAGCTACAGCTAGCTTGATTGTTCAGAAAATCAAATTCATTGGCGAAAACTCAGCTATGCTTTATACCTTGGATACAGAAATGGCTGCCAGAACCTTCACAGACCCGTTTGCTAATACAAATACAGATGCAGCAGATGCATAGATTTATATATAACTAAGTAACATCATGGCTAATAAAAATAAAGGTGATAAACATTTGTTTATCACCTTTTGTTATTCTTCTGACTCTAAAGGGTCTTTGCCATATAAATTATTCCCAATGGTACCTTTCATAACAAATAATACACCTAACATACCAAACACAACATACTGTATAACAGGACTTGCCGAAAAAACAATCAATAATAAGGCCCACCAACCACTAAAATTCAAATCATGCAGACGGCGGACAGTTAAAGAGACTGCAACTATTAACAGAGGAAGTGTCAGTAAATTGGCAAGAGCCATACCATCCAGACCTTTATAAGCGGTTATTACCATATATATAGTTGCTATCACAACCCATAAAACAAGGCTTTTAATTACGTAAGGTTTACGGTTTAGTCGCCCTTCAAAATATTTTTTAATTTCTTTTTTTATTTTGTCAGAATTTATCTCGCTAAAATTCATGTTTTCTCTCCAAAGATATTTATTAAATTATATGATACCAGAAAACCTTGGATATTGACAGCGCAAAATAAAAAAGCACTAAAAGTACTTCTTGGATATAATCAAACAAAGCAATTGTTTATTAAAAGTCAACTAAAAATGACTTTTTTTATTTTACATAGATTTAACAATTCTTTGATTTTAGATTTTACTTTGGTTTTTTATATTAAACATATACATAAAGAGAAAAAGGAGAATCTAAAATGAAAAAATTTATAGGAGTGCTTTTAGTAACCGTAATGATGGCAATTGTATTTACAGGTTGTGGCGGTGATTCTAAACAAACTTCAAGTACAAGTAATTTTGATAAATCAAAAAGTATTAATGTAGCATCAAGAGAAGATGGTTCTGGAACAAGAGGAGCTTTTATTGAACTATTTAAAATAGAAGAAAAAGATGCTTCCGGAAATAAAGTTGATTTAACTACTCCAGAAGCTTCAATTACAAATAGTACTTCAGTAATGATGACAATGGTAGCAAGCAATAATTATTCAATAGGTTATATCTCACTGGGTTCTTTAAATAATACTGTTAAAGCAGTTAAAATTGATGGTGCAGAAGCAACTGTAGCTAATATTAAAAACAAAACTTATAAAATTTCTCGTCCGTTTAATATTGCTACTAAAGAAAACATAAGTCCTCTTGCTCAAGATTTTATAAACTTTATTTTAAGCAAAGAAGGACAAGCAGTTATCGAAAAAAATGGCTATATATCAGTAGCTGAAAGTAGCCCTTATAAAGGCACTCAAATGTCTGGCAAAATTTCAATAGCAGGCTCATCTTCTGTAACGCCTATTATGGAAAAACTAAAAGAAGCTTATCTAAAAATTCATCCTCAAGTTGCAATCGAAATACAACAAAGTGATTCAACTACTGGTATGACTTCTGCTATAAACAATATCTGTGATATAGGTATGGCTTCCAGAGACCTTAAAGAAAGTGAATTAAATAAAGGGCTTAAAAATACAGTGATAGCTTTAGATGGAATTGCAGTAATAGTAAACAAAGAAAATCCAACTGATAGCTTAACTAAAGACCAAGTAAAAGCAATCTTTACTGGCAAAACAACTAAATGGTCAGATGTTTCTAAATAATAGATCAAAGGAGCACAATGTGCTCCTTTTGGTGTGGGAGTAGTCAATGAAAAAATATCAAGAGCAAATATTTAAAATAATTTTTCTCTTAGCAGCCTGTACATCTATTATTGCAGTTGCCCTTATTTGTATATTTCTCTTTATAAATGGTTTGCCTGCCATGAACAAAATTGGGTTTCTTAATTTTCTCTTGGGTTCTGAATGGCGGCCTACTAATAATATTTATGGCATATTACCAATGATCTTAGGTAGTATCTATGTTACAGCAGGAGCTATTGTCATAGGTGTTCCTGTAGGTATCTTATCAGCAATTTTTATGGCTAGGTTTTGTCCTCAAAAGCTATATTCAATTTTAAAGCCGGCAATAGATCTTCTTGCAGGAATTCCATCTGTAGTTTATGGATTTTTTGGTCTTGTTGTTTTAGTTCCTTTTATCAGAGATGTTTTCGGCGGTAATGGCAGTAGTATTCTTACTGCGTCTATCCTTTTAGGCATTATGATATTGCCAACAGTTATAGCTGTTTCAGAAGCCGCAATCAGAGCTGTTCCTCAAAGTTATTATGAAGGCGGACTGGCACTGGGAGCAAGCCATGAACGCAGTGTGTTTTTTGCTACAATACCAGCTGCAAAATCAGGTATATTAGCTGGTGTTGTCTTAGGGATAGGCAGAGCAATAGGCGAAACAATGGCAGTAATAATGGTAGCAGGAAACCAGGCCAGAATTCCTCTGGATTTCTTAAAAGGAGCTAGAACTCTTACAGCTAACATTGTTATTGAAATGGGATATGCAGCAGAATTACACAGAGATGCTCTAATTGCTACAGCAGTTGTCTTATTTGTATTTATTTTAATTATTAATTTATCATTTTCAGCTTTAAAAAGGAGATCGCTTCAATGAAAAAACTCTTTTTGAAGTTAAAACAATATAAAAGTGACCCTTTATCTTTATTTCTCTTTTTGCTTGTATCTATAGCAGCTTTAACCACTTTTCTTATTCTGGTTTTTTTAATAGGATATATCCTTGTTAAAGGTGTTCCCTATATAACACCAAGCCTGTTTGCCTTTAAATATACTTCTACAAATGTCTCGCTATTGCCGGCCTTGATAAACACCTTAACAATGACCTTTTTAGCGCTTTTTATAGCAGCTCCAATAGGCATTTTTTCTGCTATCTATTTAGTAGAGTACTCTAAAAAAGACAATAAATATATTGAGGTTATTAGAATAACAGCAGAAACTTTATCAGGAATACCTTCAATAGTTTACGGCTTGTTTGGGTTATTATTCTTTGTTACAGCTTTAGGCTGGGGTTATTCCATAATAGCAGGAGCATTTACTCTGGCTATTATGATCTTACCTCTTATTATGAGAACTGCTGAAGAAGCTTTAAAATCAGTATCAGATTCTTATAGAGAAGGCAGTTTTGGTTTGGGTGCAGGTAGGCTTAGAACAGTTTTTAAAATAGTGCTTCCAGCTGCTATACCGGGAATTTTAGCTGGAATTATCCTGGCTATAGGCAGGATAGTTGGTGAAACAGCAGCTCTTATTTATACAGCAGGAACAGTTGCTGATATTTCCACAAGCATATTAGCTTCAGGCAGAACACTATCAGTTCATATGTATGTTCTTTCCAGTGAAGGCTTTTTTGTAAATCAAGCTTATGCCACAGCGGTTATGTTACTAATTATAGTGATAGGTATTAACTGGCTTTCAGGTTTTGTAGCTAAAAAAATAGTAAGAGGTAATGAATAATGAATAAATTTGAAATTACAGGCTTAGATCTTCATTACGGAGACTTTAAAGCATTAAATAATATAAATTTAAATATTCCCAACAATGAAATCACAGCATTCATAGGACCATCTGGCTGTGGCAAATCAACACTGCTCAAATCTTTGAACAGAATGAATGATTTAGTAGAAAATTGCTTTATCACAGGAGAAGTTTTGCTAAATAACGAAGATATTTATAAAGATATAGACGTAAATTTACTGAGAAAAAGAGTGGGCATGGTCTTTCAAAAACCAAATCCTTTTCCTATGAGCATCTATGACAACGTGGCATTTGGACCTCGTACTCATGGTATCAAATCAAAAGTTAAATTAGACAGCATTGTAGAAAAGTCGCTTTTTGATGCTGCAATCCTGGATGAACTTAAAGATAGACTTAAAAAGAGTGCCCTGAGTTTGTCAGGAGGCCAACAACAAAGGCTTTGTATAGCAAGAGCTCTAGCCGTGCAACCAGAAGTACTTCTTATGGATGAACCTACATCAGCACTTGACCCGATCTCCACCTCTAAAATAGAAAACCTTGTAGTAGAGTTAAAGAAAGATTATACTATAATCATAGTTACCCATAATATGCAACAAGCTGCCCGAATTTCCGATAAAACCGCATTCTTTCTCTTTGGCGAAGTTATAGAGTATGGTGAAACAGACAAACTGTTTTCTGTTCCCGGTGATAAACGTACAGAAGACTATATAACAGGGAGGTTCGGCTGAGATGAGAATTACACTTGATGAAGAATTGAAATTTTTAAATAAAGAATTAATTACAATGGGTTCACTTTGTGAAGATGCCATTAATAATGCAATAACAGCACTGCTGAGTGGCGACCTGCGATTTGCCCAAAACGCAATTGCCATAGAACAGCAGATAGATCAAAAAGAAAAAGACATAGAATCTCATTGTATGAAACTACTTATCAAACAACAGCCAGTAGCAAAAGATTTAAGACAAATTTCTGCAGCAATCAAAATGATTACTGACATGGAGAGAATAGGTGACCAGGCTTGCGATATTTCACTAATTATAACTGATTCCAATATCATAATTTCTGAAGATGTAAAACATATCAAAAAAATGTCAGAAGCAACAATCACAATGGTTACTAAAAGCATAGATGCTTTTGTGAAAAGTGACTTGGATCTTGCCCATAAGGTAATTGAATATGATGATGTTATTGATGATTTATTTCAAAAAGTTAAAAATGAAATTATTACACTTATTAGTAGAGAGCCAACTAAAAGTGAATATGGCCTGAACTTGCTTATGATAGCTAAATACCTGGAAAGAATAGGAGACCATGCTACAAATATTGCTGAATGGGTTATATTTGCAATAACAGGAATTCATAAAGGAGAATAAAAAGATGATTTATTGTCTGGAAGATGATGATAGTATAAGAGAATTAATAGTATACACACTTAAGTCAACAGGCTTTGAAGCTCAGGGATTTTCTGATAATGCTTTGTTTTTTAATGCTCTGGAAAAATGTATTCCTGATCTCATAATTCTGGATATAATGCTGCCTGATGAAGATGGTATTTCAGTTTTAAAAAAATTAAAAATCGAAAAACAAACCAGAGATATTCCTGTTATTATGGCAACAGCTAAAACAGCAGAATATAACAAAGTTCAAGGACTTGATAGCGGGGCTGATGACTATATAACAAAGCCTTTTGGCATGATGGAATTAGTATCTCGTATAAAAGCTGTTTTAAGAAGAGTACAAAAAAAGCCTATAGAAGATGAAATCACTATAGGCAATGTAACTTTAAATAATAAAAAACATTTGGTATTAGTGGGTGAACAAGAAGTAATTCTTACCTTTAAAGAATTTGAACTTTTAAACTGTTTGATGAATAATTCAGGACTTGTTTTTACCAGAGATAAACTTTTAATAGATATTTGGGGTTATGACTATTGTGGAGAGACAAGAACTGTAGATGTACATATTAGAACTTTAAGACAAAAACTTGGAGAGGCTGGCGACATCATAGAAACAATCCGTGGTGTAGGCTATAGAGTAAGGGAGCCATAATGAGACAAAAAATATTTGTAAGTATGGTTGCACTGGCTATAACAGCTGTTCTTATTTCCTCTGCACTTATATTTGGGCTTATGTACACTCGGTTTTATAAAAGCATGCAAGATGAATTAAGAAAAGAAGCCCTTTATGTGCAAACAGCTATTGAATCTGCTGGGCCAGAATATTTAGCCCAAGTTCAAAACAATATAAGTGTAAATAATCTTAATAGAATTACCCTTATTTCAGCAGAAGGTACAGTTTTATTTGATAACTATAAATCTGCTACAGATTTAGAAAACCATCTTGATAGACCTGAAATCCAAGCTGCCTTACAACAAGGAACAGGTGAGGGTACACGCCTTTCTGGTACTATGTCTGCTCAAACTTTTTATTATGCCATTCTCCTCAAAGATGGTTCCATACTTAGAGTTGCCAATACAACTGATAGCATGATTATATCAATAATAAATTGTGTTCCATATGTTTTAGGGTTTGTTGTTTTAGTATCTTTGGCTGCGCTGGGTCTTGCTGGCTGGCAAACAAGAAAAATCATCAAGCCTATTAATAAACTTGATTTAGAAAACCCTATTTCTAACGAAACATATGATGAATTATCGCCTCTCTTAAATAGAATAGACAAACAAAACCATCAAATCAGATTGCAAATTGCTGAACTGGAAAGTCAAAAGACAAAACTTACTACAATCATTGAAAATACAAGTGAAGGGCTCATCCTTTTAAATAATCAAGCTAATATTTTATCTATAAACCAAAGCGCCATTCGTTTATTTGGTGGGCAACAAACTGATTATACTGGTCAACATATATTTGCTTTAAGCAGAAATACAGAACTTCAACAAATTATATCTGAAGCAGAAAAAGGTTTTAGAAGTGAAAAACTCATATCACATAATGACAAGCATTATCAACTGATCTCTAATCCTGTTATAGATAATCACAAGGTAAACGGCACAGTTCTTTTGATTATAGACGTAACAGAAAAACAAGCTGTAGAACAGATGAGAAGAGAGTTTTCGGCTAATGTTTCTCATGAACTTAAAACACCTCTTCAATCAATCTCAGGATATGCTGAAATCATTAAAAATGGTCTTGTAAAAGAAGAAGACACAATGAGATTCATTGAAAAAATATATTCAGAAGCTCAAACTTTAATCTTGCTTGTAAATAACATTATGAAAATCTCTCGCTTAGATGAAGGCGGCAGTGATGACTTTGTTAAAGAAGAAATTGATCTATACTCTATAGCAAAAGAAATCATTGATAGATTGGCATCTCAAGCAGCTCAAAAAAACATTAAACTTATGCTTAAAGGTGAACCTGCAATAATCATAGGCGTAAAACAGCTGATTGAGGAAATGATGTATAACCTTTGTGATAATGCTATAAAATACAATGTGGCAGACGGGGAAGTTACTGTCTCTGTTTCTACTGAAAATGACCATCATATTCTGGAAATATCAGATACAGGTATAGGTATAAATGAGAAAGAACAAAAAAGAATTTTCGAAAGATTTTATAGAATAGATAAAAGCCATTCCAAACAAACTGGTGGTACAGGTCTTGGTCTTTCTATAGTTAAACATTCTGTTGCTTATCATAAAGCAAGAATTGAATTGACCAGTAAAGAAAATTCAGGTACTATAGTCAGATTATATTTTAAAAAATAAAAGGACGCTTAAAGCGTCCTTTGTGATTATTCAATCTCATTTAAATAATCTCTATATTCCTCAACCAGAGGGTCTTCTCCATATTTATTTCTTCCTGTTGTTCCTTTAAGACAAACTAATAAAATTATTGCAATCGGCCCCAAAAACTGTACAAAAGGGATCATAAATATCAAATATATCCCCAGAATCCACCAGCCACTATAATTTAAATCATGAAGTCTTCTGACAGAAAGTGAAATCTGAGATATTGTTATAATAATGCCAAATATAAATGATATAAAAAATATAGCTAACCCTAAAACTGTGCTAAAAATAGCAGTAAACACAGATATTGGATCTGAATCCAGAGAAAGCCCAATACCCAAATAGCCTAAGCATAGTAAAAAGCAAAATGTTATAATTAAGTTTGCTAAAACTAAACTAAGATTACGAAAAAAATAAGGTTGGCGATTTAATCTGCCTGTAAAAGAAAAATACCTTTCTTTTGCACTTTCTTTAGAGTATTCTGGTTCGTTATTTTTTGTATTCATAGTCTCCTCCTTCTTCTCAGTTGAAAACCATCTTTATATATTCTAGCATACTTGAATAAAATTTAGAATTTTATTTTATAAATAAAATCACAACACTTAATATAAAGGAGATCTTTAAATTGATTAATATTAATGAATGGCTGGGTATTTTAAGCGAAAAGCTAAGTGAGAAATTTAAAGAAAGATTATTATTTGTAGGACTTCATGGAAGTTATAGCAGGAGAGAGGCAACCGAATCAAGTGATATTGATACAATCGTTATCCTTGACTATGTAGACATTAATGACTTGAGAGCTTATAGATCAATAATAGCTACAATGCCAGAAAAAGAAAAAGCATGTGGTTTTATTAGTGGCAAAGATGTAATTAATAATTGGCCTAAATATGAAATATTTCAGCTAACTCAAGAAACTAAAACATTTTATGGAAGTCTGAAAGGACTTTTGCCAGAGGTCACTAGAGAAGACATCATTGATAATGCCAAAAACAATGTTGCTAATCTGTATCACTTAACTTGCCATCAATATACTTATGGAAATATTAATTGCAGAGAATTAGAACTAAAGAATGCCTATAAGACAATTTTCTTTATTTTGCAAGTTGTTTATTATCTGAGAAGTGGTACTTATATTTACACCAAAAAAGAACTTTTGCCGCTCCTCAAAGACGAGGAAAAACAGCTCCTTACTATTTCTATGAACTGGCAAATGTTTGCAGGAGAGAGAGAAGATGATCCTGAAAAATTTTATAATTTTATCATAAAGTGGGGCAGTAATATCTTAAAAGAATTTTAAAATATAAAATAAACAACAAAACGGCATAGCTATAAGCTATGCTTTTTTGTTGTTCTGCAGTCTCAAGTACTAGACATTGCTTCATAGCTGCAAAGTTTGGTAATAATATGTAAAAATACTAAGTGGCAAGTATGGATTTATACTTACCACTCAGTATTTATAAAAAGTTCTTCCAGGATATTTATTTTTATCTCCCAGAGATGAGAGAGGTTGATTTTTATTCTGGATTCTGTAAAAGTGTAGGTCTGCCAAGGCTTCCTACTGTAGCAGTATTCCATATAGTTGTCGTATCCCAGCCATAAAGATTCATGGTGGAGATAATGTCTGCGGCGATGATCGTACCACCGTCAAGGCCGTTAGGGTCGGGAACCATTGGTATAGGAGTGACTGTATCCAGTGCGAAATTGCTTAACAGTATATTGTTGCCGCCGCTTTCGCCTAAGACACGGTGTGCAACAGGTGCCGAAATATTACCACCAAGCACAAGATTGAATTGAATTGTTGAACTTGTTAACTCGCCTGCAATTCCGCCGGCGATATTTCCTGCCGTTACGTTACCAGTGCTATAACAATAGGAAATTGTAACATCGTATTTGGTGCCTGCGACGACTCCGCCACTGACTCCTGTGCTGGTGACAGTGCTTGTTGAATAGCTGTTTTGTATTATGCAGTCAATAGTTCTGCCTATTAGGCCTCCTGCTGTGTCACCGTCTGCAGAGACTGTATCTGTCGCAAAAGACTGAGTAAGGGTGAGCTGCTGACAGTTTCCGATTAGGCCGCCAATATTGGTGCCTGTGCTGCTTATTGGTAAGCGGGCGTTGCATAGTGTGACAAAATTAGTTTTTGAACCATTGTCAACAAAAAAGTATCCTATCAATCCGCCACCGTTGTTAGTGCAGTTAATTTGACCGTTGATTACGTTGCACAACCGAATTGTTGTCACTGGTGGAAGCACAGTTGCTACTGGATTTCCTGCCTGTCTGGGAGCAAATGCTTTGCTTTTAATCAAAGATAAGGTTGAGGCAGGAGGCGGGAAGGTATTCCGAGTGATCATACCGATCAGTCCGCCGATGTAGTCGCCCGGGTCTCCTAGACCATTGACAGATATAAATATATTTGTGATGGTGCAGTTTTCAATAAGCTCATCTCCACCAGAATCGAAAATATAGTTCAAGCCGATTAGACCTCCGGCCTGCCCGCCTGGGGCTGTAATCGCAATCTGATCAATTGTTACGTTTTTGAGAAGATTTACGCTGTATACCACATAACCAGCAAAGCCGCCTATCATGGCATAACCGGAAATGCTTACAGAAGAAAGAGATATATTTTCGTAGCTATCATAGGCTGTGAACTTGTCAGTGTATCCTACAAAGCCACCCAAGGCTAAGGCGTGGATACTTGGAACTGAGATGGATATATTTTGGCCACTTATGTTGCTTACTGTTGCGCCGTCAAATATCGCACCAACAAAGCCGCCGATATTTATCATATGTGTGTCACCTATAGATACTGTATTGCAGTCGGCAGTAATATTGGCGCCGGTAAGAGTCAGTGAACGAAGAATTGGATTGCGTGAGGTGGATATAAAGGAACCAAGTTGGGCAAAGCCAGGAACAGTGGTAAAGGCGTCAATAGTAACATCTTTTAAAGAAAGGTTTTCTATTGTACCGTATTCAACACCGCCAAAGAGCCCCCGATATCCAACAAAATAATCATTTGTAGCTGTTGGGGTTATGCTCAAGTTGGTAATAGTATGCCCGTCTCCGTCAAATACGCCGGAGAAGAGGTGTTCTGTTTCCTTTCTGTCATTAATCCAGCCGTCAATATCACCGATAGGCTCCCAGCCTGCGCCGTCATAGGCAGAAGCATAACTGGACAAATCTATGTCAGATGTCATCAGATAATTGAGTGCCATAGAATCGGCAAGCCCGTAGTAACCGTTTGTCTCCTCATACAGGGTCACAAGTCGTTCGATATTTTCCAGTTGACGGGCGTATTCATCCACTCCCGGTCTATTCAACGGATTGTTTGCAAGAAGGTCAGGGTACATCTGAAGTTCTTCAGGTGTTAACTCTCTTATCGTAAACGGATTATCAGCTGTTCCGCGACCTGTTGCAAAAGGCATTCCCATTGCATCATTGTCAAAAGTTAGGACGCCGCTATTGTATATTCCAGAAACAACATAAATATACACGTCATACCGATAACCATCGATTACACCTGTAGTTCCAGCTGGTGCGCCAGGCTTATCAAGACCAGTCAACACCCAGGTGTAGGTTGTTGGAGTTGTGGCAACTGTTGTGAAAAACTGCCCAGTCGCGGCAGTACCGTTAAGCAGCGCCGCTGTATTTTGGTAGTTCATGATCTCTATTGCTGTGGGTGCAGGTGAACCTGGTGGCAGGAGAAGATAATAAACTGTTGCCGTTCCTGTAGTGCCAGACATCAAAACGTCAATATCAATAGTTCGGAAAGTCCTGCCCATACGAGCATCAATAGGCTCTACCATAAAGTCGGAGGTATTAATCATAAAACTGCAAGATATGGGTTGGCTTTCTGCTCCTGATTGATCTATCTGGGTAACAGTTATGTTGTAGCTGCCGTCAGGAAATTGAATGCCAAAGTTTACATGATATTCTCCATCTTGATCAACTACCACAACTTGGCAGCCATATCCCTCTATACATACTCTGACCGAGTTGCCGGCAGTAGCCTTCCCGGATATCCAGGGAGCAGGATCAGCAATTATAGAGCCACAAGCAGGTGTTTCTATGGTTGGAACAGGTATGATATTTTTGATACTAAAACAAATGCGGACACAACACTTGTTTGAACAGCTTTTTGCTAGTATCAGATGAAATCCCACGGAAAGAGCGTACAGATTTGTAACACAAAACCTCCCATAGCTATCAGCTTTTGCCTTTAATGGTGGGTAGTTATCAATAAAAATCCGGACTTTCGCGCAGGGACGCGTTATTCCCTCAATTATTTGCAAGCGCTCAAGCTGTTGAAATTGAATTGGTGCTGTTATTTTCAAAGGACAGCATGAACAGCGAATTTTCTTGAGATTATGAGGTGAACCACTATATTTCTTCATAAGGATTGACCTCCGTGAAATTAAATTTTTTTCATATATTCAGTGTATGATTGGTACAGGTGAGTGGTGCAAATGCTTTTTATTTTGTTTATGTAAAGGTAAAAGTTTTATAATGATAGGCTTTTGTATTTGTTAAATTACAAAAGCCCTGTTCAGTTTAAGTCTGAGCAGGGCTTACTTTAATTATTTTTTTACTGTTTACTTTTATTGACTATTGCACTATAAGCTATGTTGTTTATTGTTTTGCAGTCTTAGACACTAGAGTTTCTAAATATGGTTTGCCCCATATTCATTATAGCCATCAGTACCTTTTAGAACATATAATAACAGCATTCCTATAATTGAAAGAATTTGAATATAGGGAATAACTAAAATTATAAACCAGCTGACTATCCAGAGACCGCTCATATTTAAATCATGCAGCCTTCTGGCAGCAAGTGAAAATGCAGCAACCAGAAGGATTACTTCTACTGTTATTACTGTTGCAAATAAAATGATACCTAATGTAGAACCAAAAAAAGCGGATAATAAATCTCCTGTGAAAATGCCAACACCAAGAGATAAAGATACAAAATAAATTATAAAACTAAAAGCCAGATTAAAACCATATAAAGTAAGATTTCTAATGAAATATGGCTCTCTGCTTAACCTTCCTTCAAAAGAAAAATACCTTTCTTTAATTGCTTCAAGTGAAAAATCAGTTTCAGAATGAGGATTATTGAATCTTGCTGCCATAATTAACCTCCTTTAATCTGGCAATCTATATATTAATTGTTCTAAAATTGCAGAATATTTATACCAAATTTTTTTAAGACGAATATAAAATAAAAAAAGACGCCTAAGCGTCTTTTTGGTATTTTAATTATGTTGTTCATCTAAAGGATTGCTGCCGTATTTATTTACACCTTTTGTTCCTTTGAGGCAAAAGAGAGAGATAAATGTAATAATAGCCAAACTAAACAAAGCTGCTTTAGCCAAAAATCCAAACATAGGTGCCAGCGGACTGAAAAATAAAGCAAGCCAAACCAGGAACCATGATGAACTGAGATTTAAGTCGTGAAGTCTTCTAATTGCTAGTGTTAGTCCCGAAATTATTAAAATCATAAAAAATACTGTTGCTGTACTAAGTAAAAATAAACCAATAGCAGAGCTGAGAATATGAGATAACATGCCTGCAAGAGTATCACTTTCAAAAGCACTTATATTTACTATTAGTACCCCGGATACAAAAAGAGCACCTAAAATAAGACCAAGTACATATAAAACCGAACATCTAATTAAAAATGCTTCCCGGTTCAGTCTTCCTTTAAAAGTAAAGTATTTACATTTGATGCCATCTCTGGATAAATCACTTTCTGAATATAAATTGTAATTCATAGCCATGGTTATCCCTCCTAGAATACGAGCCGAACATTTAGCTTTTACTAGAAGAATCCCACTTTTATAATTATATAATACCAGATTTTAGAATATTTTTATAGCTTTATTTTCTTATAAAAAAAGAATGCGTTAAGCATTCTTTTTAAATTGAGAACTACTCAGCCAAAGGATCTTGCCCAAATTTATTGGCACCTTTAGTGCCGCGGACACAAAGAAGTAAAAGGACAGGGATTATAGCTAAAACTTGCACAACAGGAATACAGCACAAAGCTAAAAGTCCAACAAGCCACCAGCCACGGTAATTTAAATCGTGTAATCTTCTAATACCAAGAGAAATTGAAGCAAGTGTTAAGGGAAGGGTGAGCACAAATGCTAGTATAATACCTTGTTCTTGCATTGTTGTATATAAAATGCTGCTTATAATAAAACTTAAAAGCCATAAAATAATTATACGAATAATATAGGGTTTCCGATTTAACCTTCCTTCACAAGAAAAGAATTTATTTTTCATATCTTGTTTCGAAATGACTACATTAGGTCTAAACTTACTAATCTTAGCTTTCATTTTCGCCTCCTAATAATTTTCTTTTAAGGCAAAACTCTTTTCTAAATAAATATAAAAGTTTTTCTGTTTTTATAACCACAATATTTAACAAAATTTTTTTAAATCAATATTGACACTTGTCTATGTATTGATATATACTACACATAGATAAATATCTATATGAGGTACTCTATTATGAAAGAAAAATATACTAATAATGTAGCTTTGTTTAAAGCTTTAGCAGATCCAAATCGTTTAATGATCATAGATATGATATCTTGTGAAGAATTGTGTGCCTGCAATATCTTAGAAAAATTTGAAATAACACAGGCTACCCTGTCTCATCACATGAAAATACTTTGTGATTGTGGCTTAGTAAATGCACGCAAAGAAGGAAAATGGACACATTATTCTCTCAATGATGCAGCCGTAAAAAACATTAAAGATTTCATAGTGGAAATAACTTCAGATACAGATGATTGTATCTGCAAAAAATAGATTTTAACAAATAATGAGGTGTATTATATGTGTGAATGCGGGAGAAAATTTAGATGTAGATCAACATAGAAGCAGATGATTATGACTATATAATACAGAAAGGTTGATATTATGATTACGTTAGAGAGTCTGCAAAATGTTGGTTATGAATTTATTTATTTGTTTGCTGAATTGCTATTGCTGTTCATGGGTATTAGTTTTTTAGTTGCACTGCTTCAGGTGTATATTTCAAGAGATAGAATTAGAAGAATATTAACTAGAAAGAGAAAATGGCTTAATAGTGTTTTTGGAGCTTTGCTTGGATCGCTTACTCCGTTTTGTTCATGCTCTACAATACCAATATTGGTTGGTTTAATCAGAAGCGGTGCGCCATTTTCGGGAGCAATGTCATTTTTACTTTCTTCGCCTATATTAAATCCAGCTATAATTGCCTTGTTTTTGACTTTCTTTGGTTTAAAAGCAACACTGATATATGCTTCGTTTACTTTGAGTTTTGCGGTGATAATGGGGCTGGTATTAGATAAACTCGGTTATGCTAAAGAAATTAAAGATGTTTCTGTAGCAGGGTGTTGCGGTGAGGCGATATCTTTTGAAACTTTAGAAGGAACATTTTGGCAAAAAAATTTATTGGCAATAAAGCATGCGGTTAAACAGTCTCAAGGATTATTTAAAAATGTTTTCCCTTATTTATTATTAGGAGCTGCTTTAGGGGCTTTTATTCATGAATATATACCAGAAGACTTGTTAAGAAACTTTGTTGGAGCAAATAACTTATGGGCTGTGCCTGTGGCAGCTGTTGTCGGTATCCCAATGTATATAAGAGTTGAGACGATGATTCCTGTAGCAAGTATTTTAATTGCAAAAGGTGTCGGTTATGGAACCATGATTGCCCTTATTATCGGCGGGGCAGGGGCAAGTTTACCTGAGGTGTCGTTATTGAGTTCTATTTTTACAAAAAAGATGGTCATAACTTTTGTTCTTTGTATTTTTTCTGTTGCTACAATAACAGGATATATTTTTAATATTTTGATGTAAATTATAAAGCAGAATACATATGTATTCTGCTTTTGTATTTTCTTATATAAGAGAAAGGATAATATTTATACTCAAATATTTTAGGTTGATAAATAACTTGATATATTTTATCCTAATAATATAGTTGCCTAAAATTAGCTATATAAGGCTTTAGTTTACAAATATTTTAAGAATGGTTAGTTTTCATTTTATATTTTTAAGTTATAATCTCAATAATATGAGTTTAAAGTTAGGCGATAAAGAGGGAAAGTAGATGTACATAAAACGAAGACTATATATTTCAAATATACTAATGATAATCATTCCTGTTGTGCTTAGTATCACGATAGCATTTACTATGGGATTTGTTCTTGTAGAAATTTTTGATATTGGCGGCAGTAAGAAAATAGAAGAGAATAAGCATTACGAAAGTGCTGTAATGCAGGTTAAACAAAGTTCAAGATTGTGGTTTGGCGATAATGATCTAAATCAAATAAAATTGGATGTAAATAGAATAGCAGCTACAGTTGATAAAAATAAAGTTTCTATCTCTATATACTATGCAGGGACTCCTGTCTACTCTGTAGGAGGTTTTTTTGAACAACAGATTACAGGCAAAGTATCTGCGCGTAATGACCATAGAAGAGTAATTATTAACAATGAAGGAATATATAAAGAAAGCATTGGCAAATATACCATAGTTGTTGTAGACAAAGATTTTGCAGTTAAGCTTGGCAGAACTAAAGAACAAAGAGATGAATTTCTTTTTCATACAGGGCTGTTGCTTTTTGTGCTTATTGTCATAAGTGTAATGTTGACAAATAGATTTCTAACCAGAATAGTTTTTAATAGTATAGCAACACCCCTGGATACTTTGGTAAACGGAGTACATCAAATAAGAGACGGAAATTTAAATTATAAGATTGATTATAAAGTTGAAGATGAATTCAAAGAAGTTTGTGATGATTTCAATGATATGGCCGATCAACTGCTGACTATGGAGAAGGCTAAGGAAAAAGATGATGAAAATAGGAGAGAGCTTATTGCTGGAATTTCACACGATTTGCGTACTCCGCTTACTTCAATTAAAGCGTATGTAGAAGGTCTGATTGAAGGTGTGGCATCCACTCCTGAAGTTAAAAAACGTTATTTAGAAACTATTAAAAATAAAACAGATGATTTAGAACATATAGTTAATCAGTTATTCATGTTTTCTAAAATAGATATTGGTGATTTTCCGCTTCGTATGGAAAATCTAAAGATAGGAGAACAATTAGCAGATTTTGTTGATGATATTGCAGAAGAGTATGAAAAGAAAGGTATAAAAATTGTACTTGGAGAAAATGTAAAAAATATAATTGTTAGTGCAGATAGAGTGCAATTTTGCAATGTTTTAATAAACGCAATTGAAAATTCACTTAAATATGGTAACAAAGAAAATAATCTCATGCTTATAGAATGTAAAGAGGAAGATACAAATGTAATAATTACAATGACTGATAATGGTCCTGGCGTACCTGAGGAAGCTTGCGAGAAACTGTTTAAAATCTTTTATCGTGGTGATAGAGCCAGAAGCAATACAAGTCAGGGCAGTGGTCTTGGTCTGGCAATATCAGCTAAAATTATAGAGAGATTTGGTGGTTTAATAAAAGCTAATAATGCAGCAAACGGCGGTCTTGCTATTACAATATCTTTACCTATTGTATTGAGGGGGGAAAATGATGAAGAAAATATTAATAATTGAAGATGATCTATCTATTGCAGAAATTGAAAGAGACTTTTTGGAAATAGGCGGTTATGAAGCCACAATAGTTACAGATGGAATTAATGGCTTAAAAGAAGCGACTTCTGGCAAATATGATTTAATTTTACTTGATTTAATGTTACCTGGAATGGATGGTTATGAAATTTGCAAGAGAATTAGAACTAAGGTAGATATCCCAATTTTAATGGTAACTGCTAAAACCGAAGATGTAGATAAAATCAGAGGTCTGGGTCTTGGGGCAGATGACTATATTTCTAAACCATTTTCGCCAACTGAACTTGTTGCAAGAGTGAAAGCTAATTTAGCACAATATGATCGGCTCAGAAGTGGTCTTAATTCAAGAGATCAGTATGAAGAGTTGAAAGTAGGAAATGTTAGTTTGAATAACCAAACAAGAAGGGTATATGTTGAAGGTCAAGAAGTAGAGTTTAAAAACAAAGAATACGAGCTTTTGTATTTTCTGATGTCAAATCCTGAGATAGTGTTTAGTAAGGATACGCTGTATGAGCGTATTTGGGGTATGGATGCTTTTGGCGATATAAAGACAGTGGCAGTACATATAAATCGTCTCAGAGATAAAATAGAAAAAGATCCGGCTAATCCGATGCACATACAAACTGTGTGGGGTGCTGGTTATCGTTTCAAATCTTGAAAAACGCACGATAAGTATCCATCTACTGCGTTGGCTTTAAACAAAAA
>JAJDHX010000025.1 GCA_030266395.1 Selenomonadales bacterium OttesenSCG-928-I06
AAAGATTAAAAGCTGAAAAATATGCTGTAGATAGTTGCGTAGACGGAAAAGATACTCTTTATTTTATAGAAATCACAGAATATGATGCAATTGTTCTTGATATAATGCTACCAGGTTTAGATGGTATTACAATATTAAAAGAAATGAGAGCAAAAAAAAATACAACACCTGTGTTGCTTTTGACTGCCATGGATAGTATTGAAGATAGAGTAACAGGGCTTGATGCTGGGGCAGATGATTATTTAGTCAAACCATTTGCTTTTGATGAGCTTTTAGCTAGAATCAGAGTGCTTATAAGAAAGAAATCAGATAACCCAAGCAATGTATTTACAATAGCAGATTTAAGCGTAGATTGTACTCGTTATGTTGCTACAAGAGGCGGTAAAGAACTAGACCTTACTGGCAAAGAATTTGCTATTCTTGAATATTTAGTAAAAAACAGTGGTCATGTTTTATCAAGAGATTCAATTGAAAGACATATTTGGAGCTATGATTATAGCGGCGGTTCCAATATTGTTGATGTTTATATAAGGTATTTAAGACGCAAAGTTGATGATCCTTTTGCTAAGAAACTAATCCATACAATCAGAAATGTAGGTTATGTTCTTAAGGAGGAATTATGAAAAATCTGTCAATAAAGTGGCGGGTAACGCTTTGGTTTGCAGGTTTCATGGCTGTAATTATGGCTGTGGTTTTAATAGTTATGGCAGTTACAAGCAGCAACATGAGCAGAACTTATGTTGAAGATGCTTTAATTCGTGCTGTAGTTGAAAGCGGTCAAGAAATAGAAATGGAAGACGGTGAACTTGAACTTGATGATGATTTAGAAGAGTTTGAAGGAGTAACAATATTTGTCTATGATCTTGACGGAACTCTGCTTTATGGCAAACCGCCAAGTCAGATTCTCAACATGTCTTTTGCAAACGATATATTAAGAGAATTTGATATCTCAGAAACTCCTTATTTAATTTATGATAAACGTACTTATATAGAAGATTATGGCGAGTTATGGGTAAGGGGTATAAGTTCTTTGGCTAGCACAGCTGCATTGAGCAGCAATATTTTAAATTTGGCTCTGATAATATTCCCAATATTGCTTATAATTGCTGTAGGCGGAGGATATTTAATTACCAAACAGGCACTAAAGCCATTAGAAGATATCACAACAACAATATCTGGTATCAGTGGCGGCAGAGATCTTTCTAAAAGGATTGATTTTCAAGGAACAAAAGATGAAATATATGATCTTGCCCTAATATTTGATAAAATGTTCGAAAAACTGGAACAATCATTTGCTACAGAAAGAAGATTTACCTCAGATGCTTCTCATGAACTCAGAACACCGGCCTCTGTAATAATGTCTCAGTGTGAATTTGCTTTAACCCAGGCAAAAACAGATGAAGAAAAACAAGAGGCACTTGAAGCAATTAAACGGCAAGCTGAAAGAATGACTCAACTTATTTCTAGACTTCTAACTTTTGCCAGACTAGACGGAAGCAATAAAAAGTTGGAGCTGGAATATGTAGATATAAGTGAACTTACCTTATTTGTTTCAGAAGAAATGGAAGAAGAAGCTCAAAATAAACAAATCACTTTAATTAAAGAAATAGAGCAGGGGATCAAACTTTATTGTGATCAGACACTTATAGGACTTGTCTGGATAAATCTACTCTCAAATGCAATTAAATACGGCAAAGAGGGTGGTAAGATAGAGTTATCTCTCAAAAAAAGAGGGAAACTATATTTATGGTATAGTTGCAGATGATGGTATAGGTATAAAAACAGAAAATCAAAATAGAGTATGGGATAGATTTTTTAGAGTAGATACTTCTAGAGAATACACTAATGAAAGTTTTGGTTTAGGACTTTCTCTGGTCAAATGGATTTTAGAAGTTCACGGCGGAGAGATTTCGCTTGAAAGTGAAGTTGATAAAGGAACTAGATTTAAGTTTTGGTTACCAATAAGATAAATAAAAAAAGCGAGATTTAATCTCGCTTTTTATTATTCTAAAAAGTCTTTTAACTTTTTACTTCTGCTAGGGTGTCTAAGTTTTCTTAATGCTTTAGCTTCTATCTGTCTGATACGTTCTCTTGTTACTCCAAAGAATTGACCTACTTCTTCTAATGTTCTGGCTCTGCCATCATCTAAACCAAATCTTAAGCGCAAAACTCTTTCTTCTCTAGGAGTAAGCGTATCTAAAACTTCTTCTAATTGTTCTTTTAAAAGCATGAATGAAGCTGCTTCTGCCGGAGCCGGTGCATCATGATCTTCTATAAAATCTCCTAAGTGAGAATCTTCTTCTTCGCCTATTGGAGTCTCAAGAGAAATTGGCTCTTGAGCTATCTTCATGATTTCTCTTACTTTTTCTACACTGACATCCATTGATTCTGCAATTTCTTCTGGTGTAGGATCTCTGCCAAGCTCTTGTAAAAGCTGTCTGGAAATTCTAATTAATTTATTGATAGTTTCAACCATATGCACTGGAATTCTGATTGTTCTGGCTTGGTCTGCTATAGCTCTTGTTATCGCTTGACGAATCCACCAAGTAGCATAAGTACTGAACTTGTATCCTTTAGTATAATCAAATTTCTCTACTGCCTTAATTAGACCTAAATTACCTTCTTGAATAAGGTCTAAGAACAGCATCCCTCTGCCTACATAACGTTTTGCTATACTTACTACCAAACGAAGGTTAGCTTCTGCCAGACATCTTCTGGCTTCTTCATTTCCTTCTTGCATTAATTTGGCTAATCTTACTTCTTCAGCAGCTGTTAAAAGAGGTACTCTGCCTATTTCTTTTAAGTACATTCTGACAGGATCATCTATATTTATTCCTTCAGGAATAGTAACATCAAGATCAATTTCTTCTGCTTTCGCCTCAATCTCGGCCACATCAGGGACATCTATAAGATCAATATCAGGCATTTCGTCAATGATTTCATCTACAATCTCTATGCCTTTATTGCTAAATAGCTCATACATATCTTCGATTTCTTCTGGAGTTAGATCTTCAGATTGCATCGTGTCCATGATTTCAGCATATGTTAACATTCCGCCATGTTTCTTGCTTTTATCTAAGAGTTCATTAACTTGCTCACTATGAATATTTTTCTTCGTTACCATAGTATCCCCTCCTTTCTTTACAACCGGGTACACCTCAGGGATATAAGGTGAATATTGACGACTATTGTGTCAATGTACTCATGTTCGATGTAGCTTATTGATTTCATTTTTGATTTTTTGGCTTTCAGATAGTTCTTGTAGGAAACGATCATCACCAAGGCGTTCTAATTCATCTGCTATTAGACGATGTGTTTCATATAAATTATTTAAATATGCTAATTTAATTGATTTGATACAACCATCTACATAACGCATTAAATCTTGTTCTATAGATGGATTATTAACTGTATTTAAATCCATTAACATTATTTGCGAAAGTTCAGTTTTTGCTTCTTCACTGAGAGTATTATCTTCTTCGTATAAATTATTAATTAATTCTTGATTTAAAGTATCGCTTTTCCTATTATACGCATTAAATACAAAATTAATTATTTCTTCTCTAATACTGCCTTTAATTTCTTCAGAAGATAGATTTGCTATACAGTGAGGAATAACTTCAGTATTTTCAAACATCAATCTGATTAATTGACGCTCTGCTTCAATTTCTGCAATTGAAGGTGGTCTTAATGACAAGAAACCAATTTTATCTTGCCCGGTTTTTACATTTTTATCCTTTTTATTGTAAAATATATATTTGTTTAGCTCAGATCTAAAAGAATTTTCATCAATTTTGGTGATTTGAGCAAGTTTTGTGATATGTTCATTAATTTCTATACTATTATTAGAGTCGAGCAGTACAGGTGCTAGTTTGGAAACAAGCTTTACTTTTCCCTCAATAGTCGAGTAATCATTCTCTGCTAAAATTAAATCAATCTGATATTCAAGAAGAGAAAGAGGTTTACTGAGTAATTCTTGAAAAGCTTCTTTGCCATTTTTCTTTAAAAATTCATCAGGATCTTTGCTATCTGTAAGCTTTAATATCTTAACATTTGCTTTAAGCATGTTTTTTATAACTGTTAAAGCTTTCAAAGTAGCCTTTTGTCCTGCTGCATCGCTGTCATAGCAAAAGATAAGTTCAGGATTATTTAATTTTAATAATTGTCTGGCCTGATCAGGTGTAAAAGCGGTGCCAAGAGAAGCTACAGTATTCTTAAACCCCAAATTATGGGCTGTTATAACATCTATGTACCCTTCTACAATAATTACTTTACCTGACTCTTTAATATATTTATAAGCTATGTTTAAGCCATATAAAACTTGACGTTTGTTGAATATTTTTGTTTCAGGAGAATTTAAATACTTAGGTTCAGTATTATCAATACTTCTGCCCCCAAAACCTATAACTCTATCTCTTATATCAAAGATAGGAAACATTATTCTGTTTCTAAATCTTTCATAAACATTATTTTTGGATTGACTTGTAGCAGCAAGCCCAGACTTTAATAAAATATCAACAGAAATACCTTTACTCTTTAAAGCATTAATAAGTTTGTCCCAGGTTGGGGGAGCAAAACCTATTTTAAAATTTTCTAAACTTTCTTCAGTAAAACCTCTGTTATTTAAATATTCAAGAGCTGGTTTGCCATAATTAGTTTTTAGAAGGCAAGCTTTAAAAAAATCGCTTGCCAAATTACAGGCTTGATGTATTTTTTTCCACTCTTCTTCTTGTGCTTTTTCTCTGGTTGTTCTCTCAAGCTCTGGCAGAGGCATATTAACTTTAGCAGCTAATATTTTTACCGCTTCAAAAAAAGTGACATTTTCAATTTTCATTATAAAACTGAAAATATCTCCGCCGGTTTGACAGCCAAAACAGTAAAAAAATCCTTTATCTAAAGATACAGAAAAAGAAGGTGTATTTTCTTGGTGAAAAGGACAATTACCCCAGTGTTGGCGGCCTTTTTTAGTTAAAGCCACATAATCTGAAATAATATTTACAATATCTAAGTTAGATTTTAATTGTTCTACAAAGGTACCTAATTGTCCTGTTTTCATAAAAAGCCTCGATTTTATAGAAAAATATCTTGAAATGATTTAATTCTACATTTTTCACAACAATCCTGCAAAAATATGTACCTAAAAGCCGATACCTTTAATTTACAACTAAATATTTGTGTAAAAAATAAAAACTAACCAAAAATATTGTCTAAATATTTATTCTTAATTATTCAATAAAAATTATAAAATTCCTCTTTTACACTCTTGACAAATTATATATATTTGTGATAAGGAAAAGCCCGCCTTTAAAGACGGGCTTCAAAAATGTGCAATTTAATTAAAAAATTTACTATTTTAAGTAGGAACTCCCCAGTTTTTAGGGATAAATAATTCTTCAAACAATTTAATTGCATATTGATCTGTTAGACCTGCAATATAATCTGTTACTGTAACTTGAAGACCCCATTGTTCTTCTCTGTCTAAAAATTCTTGAGGTAGCTTGCCAGGATTTTTGTAGTAATATTCATATAACTTACTGATAATAAAATTTGCTTTTTTTATATTAGGCTCTAAAATAGGGGAAAAATATATTTTTTCAAACATAAAATCTCTAAAAGAATTCATGGCATTTTCAACTTTTTTAGATATCTTTATTTTATTACTGTCTTGGGAATTGATGATAATATCGCCAACCATTACTGTAATCATTTCTGAAGGTCTGCTGCCAAGTACAGAAGTTATTTTTTTAGGGATATCATTTAGATTGATCATATGAGCTCTTAGACCATCATCATAATCATGACAAAGATAAGCAATACGATCACTTATTTTAACAATATTTCCTTCCAAAGTAAACGGATCTTTATCACCGGTATGATGTAAAATACCATCTTTAACTTCCAAAGTTAAATTAAGACCTCTGCCATTTCTGTCTAAGAATTCAACAATTCTCAAACTTTGTTCATTATGATTAAAATGTCCCACCAACTCTCGCAGAGTATCTTCGCCAGTATGCCCAAAAGGAGTGTGTCCTACATCGTGTCCAAGAGCAATAGCTTCTGTCAAGTCTTCGTTTAAATTAAGACCTCTGGCAATAGTACGGGCAATTTGAGAAACTTCTAGGCTGTGGGTGATTCTTGTTCTATAATGATCAGTCGGAGAAATATATACTTGTGTCTTGTGTTTTAAACGTCTAAATGACTTGCTATGAATTATTCTATCTCTATCTCGCTGAAAAAAAGTTCTAAATTTACAAGGTACCTCATGATGGGTTCTTATAGCATCCTTACTTTTAGCAGCGAAAATAGACAAATTTTTCACTTCAGCATCTTCAAGTTTTTTTCTGATAGTTGTCACTGAATTCGCCTTCTTTCTTGCTGTTATATACTATATATAAAATAGTATATAATATTTTTGAACTTTAATAAAGACTATATAGAATAAATGGTAAACATATTCACAATTTTTGTTATTGTTTTTTGATTTCAATTTGATATAATACTATTATACCCAAACAAGGGCAGGAAGAGGGGGTTGTCCCATGAATAAGAGAATATTAGTACTTTGTTTAGTATTTTGTTTTTTATTAGCTGGAATTGCTAATGCTGCTATGCCTACTATTAAAGCAGATAAAACATATTATGATATAAATACAGGTCTTTATGTATTAGATGGCAATGTATATATAGAAAGTAAAAATAGAGTAGTTACCGCAGGGCATGCAAAAGTGAGTGTAGATAATTTTGAAGTATGGGGTACGGGCGGTATTACCTTTAAACAAGATGATATTCACTTTAAAGGTGGCAGTGTATACGTTTATGGCAAAAATAAAAGGGCAGAAATCGCTGGTGGAGTTGACTTTGAAAGAACAGATGTTCATATAACTTCAGACAGTGCAGAATATAACTGGAAAAGTAAAGTTGCCATATTTAAAGGTAATGTAAATGTTAACGAAAACGGCAATACTTGGCAAAGTGATAGTGTTAGTTATAACGTAATTTCCAATACATTTCTATAATATATTAATATAGCTGATTTTTAGAATAAAAAATAAAGTTCACCTAATCAAGGTGAACTTTTTTATTTATTTATTAACTCAAGTATTTTCCAACGAATTTGAGGAGTTGTATTTTCTTCTTTGTTTTCTGCTGCATTACTGCTGATAGTCCCATTTATTAAGCAAATAGGAGGGAAAAGTACACACCACCAATTTTCTCCTTTAGCTTCTCCAATTAAAACCCTTACAGCTTGATATTCTCCGGCAGGTAAAGTTAAATTCCCATATGTCTTAACAGGAAAATCACTTTTCGCTATTTCAATATCTACAGGATAATTGTATCCTCTGGCTATTATCGTTTCTTGAGCTATTTTTAAAATTTCAGTTTTTTTCTCTTCGGCTATTAATTTGGCAGACTGAGCGTCTGTACAGTCTTTGAAAATAGGATTTATATAATCTAAAATCGCATTTCTAACCTCAAGCTTTAACTCTTGATCATATAAATTATTGCTGTTTGCTAAAATATGAAGCCGCAAGTAACTGTTTTTATCTACTGACTTGATATAATCTTTCTCATTTTCCAGAAAAAAGATACTTCCATAAGCTATTGCTAGTAAAATTAAAGTTCCCAGCAATGTTTTTCTAAATATTTCTTTCATGTAAATTCCTCCAACCTTGAATCCGAAAAATCAAACGTATTTTTTCATATGTCCTAAAGCTGCTTTTTCTAATCTTGATACTTGCGCTTGAGAAATTCCAATCTCTTCAGCAACTTCCATCTGAGTTTTTCCTTCGAAAAACCTTAAAGTGAGAATGTGTTTTTCTCTGTCACTTAACTTTCTTAAAGCTTCTTTAATTGCTATTCCTTCCAGCCAGCTTAAATCCAAATTCTTTTCATCACTTATTTGATCCATAACAAAGATCGGGTCTCCGCCATCATGATAAATTGGCTCAAATAAAGAAATAGGTTCCTGGATAGCATCTAAAGCGAAAACAATTTCTTCAGGTTCAATTTGTAGCTCTTTAGCAATTTCATTTATAGATGGCTCGCGTGAATATTTATTAATAAGAGAATCTCTTATTTGAAGTGCTTTATAAGCAATATCTCTCATAGAACGACTTACTCTGATTGGATTATTATCTCTTAGGTATCTTCTAATTTCGCCGATAATCATTGGCACGGCATATGTAGAAAACTTAACATTTTGACCAAGATCGAAATTATCAATTGCTTTCATAAGCCCTATACAGCCAACTTGAAATAAATCATCAGCATATTCGCCTCTGTTACTGAACCTTTGAATAACACTGAGAACTAAACGTAAATTGCTATATATTAATTGTTCTCGTATTTCTGTATTACCAGCTTGCAGTTCAATAAAAAGTTCTCTCATTTTAGCTGCGGAAAGTACAGGGAGCTTAGATGTATTTACTCCGCAAATTTCAACTTTATTTATAATCATTTTTCCAACCTCCCTGTAAGATTCTTGTCTTATAAGAATTATTGCCAACGCAATTGACTTTTATACATAAGATTGGTAATTTCAGAAAACATTGCAAAACAACTAAAAAACAGACAAAAAAAGCTGCTGAAAACAAGGTTCAGCAGCTATTAAACGACAAAGAAGATTGCGTTTGATGTATAAAGCTAAAATCATATTCATTTTTAGAAAGATACCTCAGAGCTGTAAAAAAAGACAAACAGTATATATCTGCTTGTCTTTTTGTCTGTATTTTAATTAAAGTAGTTTTAAATTCCGGGATGGTGCTTGTGCATATGATGTTTATGATGAGAGTTTATGTGATCAATCCTGCCTATGTGTTTATGACTGTGATAGTTATGATGATGGTCATTAAAATCATCTTCATCATCTTCAAGCAAGAAGTCAGTTTCAAGAGCAACTGAACCATGACAGTGCGGACATGTTATTTCTAAATATTCGTCATCAATAAATACAGGTGGATTATCTGATGTTTCATATTCGTCAGCATAAATCTCTTCTTCTAAATAAGTTAAATCATTATCCACAGATTCGATATACTCTAATAGTTCTGTCTGAGAAGAATTTACGTTATCCACTTCTTCAGCAAATGTATCTAAAACATTAACTATGTTAAAAAGAAGCTTGCTTTCTGGAGAAGGTTGGCTCATGTTTAAACTTTTGGTTAGACCTTGCAGATAATCTACTTTTTCTCTTAAATTGTCATATACCATAAAAAAACAACCTCCCTGGATATTTGTTATGTTATTTATTAGAATCTTTTATAATATAAGTATGTCCATTGTTTTTTTAAAATATTAAAAAATTATTCTCTGTAAAAAAGAAAAAATGGAACCACTCGAATTGAATTGAGGAAAAGAGAAATGTGCAGATATGAGCTAAAAAAAGAGAGAAGTGGAGGCGCGTACTAGCTGTACGTAACTCCGCTTCTCTCTTTTTTTAGTGAAGTAGATGTGCGTTTATCTTTTTCTCAATTCAATTCTGCCTTTTAAGCTCGCTCTATATAATCACCAGTTCTTGTATCTATTCTTAAAACTTCTCCTACTTCAATAAACAAAGGAACTCTTACGGTATGACCTGTTTCCAGAACAGCTTGTTTAGATCCGCCTGTAGCAGTATCCCCCTTAATTCCAGGATCAGTTTCTACAACCTTAAGTTCAACAGATGTAGGCAGTTCTACCCCAATAACATTGCCTTGGAAGAAAACTACACTGATATCCATATTTTCTTTCAAGAATTTTAAAGCATCTCCTAATTGGTCTGTAGTCATAGCAACTTGCTCATATGTTTCATTGTTCATGAAAGTATATGAATTATCGCTTTCATATAAATATTGCATATTTTGTTTTTCTATTCTGGCACGAGGGAGTTTTTCGTTTGGATTAAATGTTCTTTCCAAAATAGCACCTGTTTGAACATTTTTTATTTTAGCTCTGACAAATGCCGCTCCTTTACCTGGCTTTACATGTTGGAAATCAACTATCTGCCATACGCCACCGTCTATTTCGATTGTAACACCGTTTCTAAAATCACTGGTTGAAATCATATTACCATTACCTCCACATGTTTTATTTTAACTTGTTGATCATTTAAACTACCACTACATTATAACTCTAAAAGATGTTTCTCACTTTTTGTTAAAATAGTGCATCCTTTTTTAGTAACAACAACTAAATCTTCTATTCTAACGCCGCCCCAGTCCGGTATGTATACACCTGGCTCTACAGTTACTACCATATTAGGTTCCAGAAGAGATTTATTATTAGGAGAAAGGGAAGGGGCTTCGTGTATTTCTAAACCTACACAATGACCTAATCCATGGCCAAAGTGATTTCCATGACCAGCTTCTGTAATTATCTTTCTGGCTACATTATCTACATCTTTGCAAACCTTATTTGCAGCTACAGCGTCAAGACCAGCCAATTGAGCTTTTAAAACTAAATCATAAATTTCTTTTTGTTTCTTAGTAGCTTTGCCAAGAACAACTGTTCTGGTCATATCAGAATGATAACCTTTATAAACAGCACCAAAGTCTAAAGTGAATAAATCACCTTTTTCCAATAATTTATCAGATGCTCTGCCATGAGGTAAAGCACTTCTTTTACCAGAAGCAGCAATTGTGTCAAAAGCAAGTTTTTCAGAACCTAAATCTCTCATAAAATGCTCTAATTTAGCAGCAAGCTTGTTTTCTGATACATTTGGCTTAATATAGGGAATAAGTTTTTTAAAAGCCTTATCTGCAATTTTTACAGCTTGTTTTATAAGTAATATTTCTTCTTTATCTTTAATAGCTCTCAATGGATCTAAGTTCAGTGACTCCAGTTTTTTGGTTTTTAAAGTTTTACTTAATTTAGCATAGCTGTCAAAGTTAACAAAATTACCTTCAAACCCTATACAATTAGCTTTTCTGGCATATGCTTTTAAACACTCGGCAACTGTTTCGTAAATGTCTACTCTATGTTCTAAAACTTTAAAATCAGGTGCTTCTTTTTGTGCTTGTTCAACATATCTAAAGTCTGTTATTAATACAGAAACTTCACTTGTTATAAAAAGCACTCCGGAAGACCCGCTAAAACCGCTGAAATATCTTCGGTTTTGAGGACTTTCAATAAGAACTGCATCTATGTTTTTTTCAGAAATAAAATTCCTTAATTTTTGTATTCTCATAATTATTCCTTATTATTAAGAATTCGGTATGCAGCTTCTAATGCTAATATATATCCTTCTGCCTTAAATCCTACAATTTGACCTATAGATACCGGTGCGATAACAGAATTAGATCTGAAATGCTCTCTTCTGAAAATATTAGATAAATGAACTTCAATAACAGGTATAGGAATAGCTGCTATTGCATCTCTTATAGCAATACTATAATGAGAAAAAGCTCCAGGATTAATTATAATAAAGGCATAGTTATTTTTAGTTGCTTCCTGTATAGCATCAACAATAACACCTTCATGATTAGATTGAAACGTATCAAGTTCTAAATTAAGTTCAGCTGCTTTGTCCTGCATATTTTTAATTATTGTTTCTAAAGTAGCAGCACCATAAATCTCAGGCTCGCGTCTACCCAATAAATTAAGGTTAGGTCCGTTGATTACAAGAATTTTACTTTTCATCTGTTTTTCTAACATTATAATATGCTCCTAGTTTTTAAAATTTAAAGCTTTTTTATTTTATCATAATTTTCATATTTTGACTATAATTAACTTAATAAAATAGCACTGTTTGAAAATATTTGCTTAATTTGCAAATTAAGGTATAGAATTATTTTATTTCTATGCTATAATGTTGATAACTCATACATATATTCTAATTAGTTTTTGAAAAAGGAGAGGATATATACATGACAGAAGAACTTGATTATGATTATATATTAAAAGAGGGCATATTAGTAAATGAGGTTCCTGAGTGGCTTAAAGAAAGAGTAATAAAGCTATATTATGAAAGAAATTTCTTTGTTAAATATTTAAAGATAAAAATAATAGATTTTTATGAAGGTGATGTTCGGATATCTATGGATGTAAGACACGAGCTTACTAATCCCAGTCATACTCTTCACGGCGGAGCAGTTGCTTCTATGCTGGATGTGGCTATGAACCTTGCCTGTGCTTCCATGAAAAAAAAGGTTTTAGTTTTAGAGTTTAATACAAACTTTACTCGTAGTGCTAAAGAAGGAGATCTTGTTTATGCACTAGCCAGAGTTATTCACAATGGTAAAAGAACAATGGTTGTAGAAAGTAGAATAACTGATATTAATGGTGGCATAATGGCTAAAGCCAGAGGAACCTTTTTTGTTAGAGGAGAATTTACAGAAGAAGATAAGCAGTATAATGATTTTTTTGAAGACAAATATGCTGATGAAGTAGAATAAAAAATTTTTCTAATCTCTAGAGGGAGAGTGTGTTTGTGGAAGAGTTAAAAAAGACAATGCCAAATTGGCTTCAAGAAGAAGTATATAGATTATATGAAAGCAACATATATGCACAATATCTTGGTATGAAGATTGTAAATTTAAAGCCTTCAGAAGCTGTAGTTTCAATGAAAGCCCGTAAAAACCTGATGAATATGCTAGGTGTTCTGCATGGCGGCGCCATAACATCTCTTACTGACATGGTAATGAGTCTGGCGTGTGCAACAGTAGGCAAAAGAATAGTTACACTTGGTATGAATATAAATCTCATATATGCTGCTGATTTAGACTCTAATGTTCTTGCTTTGGCAAGGGTAATTCATTTAGGCAAAACTACTTTAGTAGTAGAATGCAGAGTAGTAGATTCAGCTACACATCGTTTGCTGGCAAAAGGCAGAGGCACATTTTTTATTACCAGTGATGTAAAAAGGCAGAGTGATGAGAGTTCAGATAAGGCTTAAGACAATTTAAAAGATTTTAAAATATAAAAAAAGGTATATGCAAATATACCTTTTTTGTTTAGAATTTAGATATAATGAGAATAGTTATGGAAATTGCAATTATGATTTTGAAAATGGTTCCAAAAAATTGACCTACTATTATTCCTCTAGCCACTCTAAGTGATTTTCCTAAATCATTTGTTTGTATAAATTCACTTATAAGTCCAAAAACATAAGAACCCACTAAAACGCCTATTATAGAACCCAGTATTATAAAAATGAAAGAGCCAATAATGCCGCCAAGTATACCTCCTATAAAGGTAGCCAATATCGTTATAGTAGATGCTTTCTCTTTTTTTGCGCCAATCATTCCGGCGGTGAATTCCAAAATCTCACCAATTACATAAAGTGCAATAATTATAATTACACTGTTATAATTTAGAATAGTAAAATCAGTGTAAAAAGCGTAAATTAAACTGCTTATAAGAATGAGAAGGTTACCAGATAAACCTACTGTAGTTAGGAAAATTCCTAAAAACAAGGAAAGAAAGAAAATTATATTAATAATTAAAGGATACCAGCTAATATCCATATAAACCTCACTGATCTAATATTTACAAGTACTTTGATTTTAAATTATATTTTAAAAAACCGCAATAAAAAACTGGAGGAGGATAAAATGAATAACCAAAATGAAATCAAAAATGGCATAATGAAACTTTAGGGAGAAGAGTTGTTGAAAATTTAAAGAAAAATCATTTTGATGCTGAGTATTTTGCTACCCCAAAAGAAGCTTCAGAAGCAATATTTAAGGTAATTCCTAAAGAAGCAACAGTTGGTATTGCAGGTTCTTGGACACTTAAAGAAATGAATTTATCCGAAGCTTTGCAAAAAAGAGGCAATATTGTATATGACCATGGCAGGGCAGGGCTTTCTAAAGAAGAAACACTAGAGATACGCTATAAAGAGTTAAACTCAGATGTGCTTTTAACAAGCAGTAATGCAATTACAGTAGATGGTCAGCTTGTAAATAAAGATGGAGCAGGCAACAGGGTAGCTTCTATGATTTTTGGTCCAAGAAAAGTAATAGTAATAGTAGGCACAAATAAAATTGCTGATAATATAGAAGCTGCTTTAGAAAGAATAGAGATGATAGCGGCGCCAATGAACAATAAACGATTAAATATTAGTAATCCATGTGTAAAAACAGGGCAATGTGTAGACTGTTCTTCAGATAGTCGGATTTGCAACATTACTACAATTATTCATAAAAGACCAGTATCTACAGAGGTCTCAGTCTTTATTATAGGTGAAGAGCTAGGCTATTAATAATTTATAAAACTAAATAAATTGTCAAAATATAAATTAAAAAGTTAAAAAAATAACTAATTTTTACTTGCAAAAATAAGCCTCTAGAATTATAATTTGATAATAACTATTTATTTTATTGTATAGGGTTTCTTAATTTTAAATTGTGGTGGATAAGGGGGAGTTATTATTACAAGTCCTAAAATTATTTATGCAATATCTGATTCTATTGGTGAAACTGCGGAATCAGTTGCAGTGGCAACTGCAAGTCAATTTTCATCTGATGCTTTTAAAATAATCAGAGTTCCTTATATTAATTCAGCTGAAAAGATTGCTGAGGTAGTTAAAGATGCTGCAGACGAAAAATGCGTTATCTGCCATACTTTGGTTTCTCCTGAATTAAGAAAGGCATTTCAAGAAGAAACAAATAAATATGGTATCACATCAGTAGATATCATGGGTCCTATGATGAATTCTTTGCAGGAAATTTCAGGTTTAACACCTTTAAATAAACCAGGCAAACTACATGAACTAGATAATGAATATTTTAAACGAGTTGAAGCAATAGAATTTGCAGTTAAATATGATGACGGCAAAAACCCGCAAGGATTAAAGAAAGCTGATGTTGTACTTGTAGGAGTTTCCAGAACTTCTAAAACTCCTCTTAGCATGTATTTGGCTCATAAAAGCGTAAAAGCAGCTAATCTTCCTATGGTACCAGAAGCGACTTTGCCTAAAGAAATATTTGAAGTTCCTAAAGAAAGAATTATAGGTCTGATTATAGATCCATCTAAACTTGTTGATATAAGAGAAGAAAGATTAAAGACCATGGGACTTCCTACCAGTACTAGCTATGCAAATTTAGAGCGTATTTATGAAGAACTGGATTATGCAAAAGGTATTATGAACAAACTAGGAT
>JAJDHX010000026.1 GCA_030266395.1 Selenomonadales bacterium OttesenSCG-928-I06
AAAAGAGAAGGATTTCTTTTTGGTGTAGGAGCAAAAATGTTTGTCATAGCAGGTCCTGTACTTGTTTATGGACTTTTAACCTCAATGATTATAGGTTTTATTTATTGGCTAAAAATAGCCCTCTTTTAAATACACACAAATAATCTTCTCAGCCATTAGAAGGAGGCAAAAATGAGCAAAAAACTTGGTGAACAAAGCCTTATATTTGAAACACAACCAAAAATCATCTCTACCGCAAATATAGTAGGACCCCTGGAAGGAAAAGGCCCTTTAAAAGAATTTTATGACTTTATTTTGAAAGACAATTTGAATAACCTGGACAGCTGGGAAAAAGCTGAATCCTATATGCTTGAATGGGCAGTTAAAAAAGCAGCTGAAAAAGGGTATAAAACTATTGATGATATCGATATAATGTTTGCCGGTGACCTATTAAATCAACTTATGAGTTCTCACTTTGCAGCCAGACAACTGGCTCGTCCATTTTTAGGATTATACGGAGCATGTTCCACCTTGGTAGAAGGAATGATAATAGGTTCTGTATTTATCGAAGGCTCATTTGCATCTAATGTTATCTCTGCCGTATCAAGTCATCATGATGCTGCAGAAAGACAATATAGATTCCCTACAGAACTTGGCACCCAAAGACCACCAATATCACAATGGACAGTAACAGGCTCTGGAGCAATGGTTATATCAAACACAGGAGAATCTCCCAAAATAACTACAGCAACTGTTGGCAAAGTAATAGATATGGGAATAAAAGATGCCAATGCTATGGGTCCTGCCATGGCACCTGCTGCTGCAGATACAATACGGCAACACCTGCAAGATACCGACAGACTGCCAAATTATTATGACATGATTTACACTGGAGACTTAGGTAAGATAGGCAAAGCACTTGTAATTGATTTACTTAAAGAAAAAGGAAATATAGATATAACAAGCAACTACGAAGATTGCGGCTGCTTAATTTACAGCGAAGATCAAGATACTCACTCAGGAGCCAGCGGCTGTGCGAGCTCTGCAATAACTTTCACAGGTTACATCTATCAAAAACTTCTCAAAAACACTCTTAAAAAAGTGCTTTTAGTAGGAACAGGCAGTTTGCATAGTCCTACTTCATACCTCCAACGAGAGTCTCTGCCAGGGATAGCACATGCAGTTTCTATTGAAATTTAATTTTAAGGGAGGGATATAAGCTTGGTAACGTCATATATAACAGCTTTTGTAGTCGGTGGTCTAATTTGTGTTATAGGCCAACTTTTGCTTAATCTAACAAAACTTACATCTGCCCATATACTGGTTCTTTTCGTTGTATCTGGAGCAATTTTAAGCGGACTTGGTATATATAAACCATTAGCAGAATTTGCAGGAGCAGGAGCAACTGTCCCTCTTTTAGGATTTGGTCATGGTTTAGTAGTAGGCACAATTGAAGCGATTGATAAAATTGGATTTTTAGGTATTTTCAGCGGCGGTTTAACAGCAGCATCAATCGGAGTATCTGTAGCAGTAATATCAGCTTTAATTATTTCTTTAATTTTCAATCCCAAAGGTTAAACTTCATCTAAAAATACAGGGGAGGAATGCTTTTTGACTAACATCAATATTGATTTAGTTATTCTTATTATTACAATTTGCTTACTTGGCATTCGCTATCCCCATTACGTGTTGATTGCAGCTTTTATAAATTTATTCGGCTATCTACTTGCAGCTATAATCTTCAGCACCAAAGTAAACCTTATAGTTTTTGGCGGCATATTTAACTCCTTTAGTTTTTCAAATCTGTCCTTTATAGAAACTGCTGGTTTATTTTTAAGCGGACCATTTCTTAATTTCTTAATAGCAAGTGTGCTTAATGATAAACCAGAAAAAACTCAACAAAGTTTAGCCTTTGTCATACCATATGCAACTTTAAGAAACCCCCTAAAAACTATTAATATGAGATTTGCCTTTGTTACTTTTTTATATAACATTGGTCTGCTTTTAAATGTTTCTTTATTTTAATCTGGGAGAAATAAAATGTTAAGACGAGATTACACAACTGAAAAAAAAGTCAAAAAAAATAATGCAAAATTAAATACTGATACGAAAAAAGAAGTTACTAACAAACCAAAACAGGAAATAAAAAAATACTCTTCTTTAACTCAAGAAGATTTAAATAGTGATGAACTATTATTCAACTTAGAAAAATGCATAAATAATTTAAAAAACGTTATTGAAGAAAGCGAACAATTTATTACACAAGTAAGTGCCATGATAGCAAATGAAGATGAAGATCAAATAATAAAATAATCTGGAGTGAATATATTGCAAAACAATAAAAAAGTGCGCGTAATTTTAGTTACAGACGGTGATAAAGCTGCTCAAAAAGCAGTTGAAGAATCTGCTCATGCTCTAAACTTAAGATGTATATCAGCCTCAGCCGGCAATCCCACTCCTATAGATGGTCAAGAAATAGTTAATCTGGTAAAAAAAGCTCCCTATGATCCTGTCTTAATAATGTTTGATGACAGAGGAAATCCTGGCAAATGGCAAGGAGAAGGTGCTTTGGAATATGTAGCATCTCATCCTGATATTCAAGTATTAGGTGCAGTTGCAGTTGCCTCAAATACCGGTGACTATCAGGGAATAGAAGCAGATGTATGCATAGATTCAGAAGGTCATTTTATAGAAGACGCTTCTGTAGATAAAAGAGGCCATAAAAAAAACACTATTAATCATACTCCAATAATATTAGGAGATACTGTAGATGTTTTAAATGAATTTAATATTCCAGTAATTATTGGTGTTGGTGATCTAGGAAAAATGGATAATAAAGACACTGTTTTAAAAGGTTGCCCAATTACCAAAAAAGCCATTGAAGAAATTTTAAAAAGAAATGGAATTCAACATGAAAGACTACAATAAAAAAGAAGTCAGAAAAGCAGTATCAAAAGATATTGATAATAATATTGATTATATAAAGACACTTTTAGGTATTGGAGAAACATTTGACATTGTCTTTCGCGAACACAAAATAGGCAATAAAAAAGCAGCCTCTTTTGCTGTTACAGGTATGATGAATGATCTTTTAGTTGCCACTATATTTAAAGAAATCACTTCCTACAAACAAGAAGTAATGTCTATTAATACTTTAAAACAAGTGTTTTTTTCACGTACCACAATATGTCAAGCTCAGCTAATGGACGACCTGGAACTGGCTATTACAAACTTATTATCTGGTCAGCTTCTCCTGTTTTTAGACGGAGAAGATAAAATCCTTGTACTTGATGTCAGAGGATTTCCTTCCAGAGCACCTTCCGAATCCAACGTAGAAAAAGTAACTCGAGGCTCTAAAGACTCTTTCATCGAAAATATTGTTGCAAACACAGCATTAATCAGAAGAAGACTAAGAGACCCAAGTCTAAGATTTGAAATAATGAAAGTTGGGCAAAGATCACAAAGCGACATAGCTGTAGCATATCTAAAAGATGTGACAAATCTTGAGTTAGTTGAGAAAATTAAAAAGAAAATTGAAGAAATAAAAACAGATGGCGTGCCTATGGCCGAAAAAGCAATTGAAGAATTCATAGTAGGCGGAAATAAATTTAATCCTTTGCCAAAAGTAAGATATACAGAAAGACCTGACGTTGCGGCAGTTCATATCTTAGAAGGACACATTTGCCTTATAGTAGATACCTCACCTACTATTATGATTCTTCCCACAACAATTTGGCATCATCTCCAACATGCTGAAGAATATCATCAAAATCCTATTGTAGGAACATATTTAAGATTAATAAGACTTGCCGGAGTACTGATGTCTCTTTTAATTCCTCCTCTTTGGCTGTGTCTGGTTTTAGAACAGCACATATTACCAGATGCATTAGCATTTCTTGGCCCTCAAGATGCCGGTGTAATACCAATAGGAATACAATTCTTACTTGCAGAAATAGGAGTAGAATTAGTCCGAATGGCCACAATTCACGTCCCATCAGCACAAGCCACTGCCCTGGGATTTATAGGAGCTTTTATGCTTGGTGAATTTGCTACAAAAGTAGGTCTTTTTGGTAATGAAGTGATTTTCTATACTGCTATTGCAGCAGTTGGAGCATTTGCTACGCCTAGCATAGAATTTGCTGCCTCTATAAGACTGTTTAGAGTACTTTTAATTATCCTGGCAATGTTCTTCTCATTCACAGGTCTTTTTATTGGACTTGGTATAATATTTTTAATTATATTTTCCACAAGATCATTTGGCATTCCATATCTCTGGCCTTTACTTCCTTTAAATATCAAAGCTCTTAAAGAAGTAATTTTCAGAATCCCCATCCCTGATAAATCTTTAAGACCAACAATATTAAAACCACAAGACATAGATCGTTTAAGCAAAAACAACAAATAATAAAAAAGCATAATAAAACTAGAAACAATAAATAAAATGCATGATTATATTTTAAATTCATATAATCATGCAAATTCATTTATTTCTATATCTAGATAAATTTCTTCTAATTTATCTACCTTTGCTTTAGCTGAAGTAATTGCTTCTATCTCTTTTATAAATTTTTCTTCATCTTCTTTATCTACAAAAACATTTACTTTCACATTGTTAGAAAATTCTTTTTCGCCAATAATATAGTTTTTATTCTTAAGATCATTTTCCAGTTTGCCTAAAAGTTCATAATCAATTGCTATCTCCATCTTAGAATAAAGACTTCTTACAACTACCTTAGCAGCAGATATACCTAAACCAGCAGCCTTACCATAAGCTCTAATCAAACCGCCGCCGCCAAGCTTTATTCCCCCAAAATATCTGGTAACAACTACAATTGAATTTATAAGTTCATTTCTTTTTAAAACTTCTAAAATTGGTTTGCCTGCTGTACCGCTTGGTTCGCCATCGTCATCTGCTTTATTTATTTCACTGCTGTTTTCTTGCTTTATAATATAAGCACTACAATTATGAGTAGCATCATAATGTTTCTTTTTAATCTCTGCTAAAAATAATCGTGCCTCTTCTTCTGTTTCAATTCTTTTGGCATAAGCAATAAACTTGGATTTATTAATTATATATTCTGCTTCGCCATAGCCTTTCAATGTGCGATAAGAAAAATTAGACATTTATTTTGCCTCTCTTTCGCAGGAATTTTATCTACAAATTGAGAAATACTAGAAATTAAGTATATCTATTTCAAAGGAGTAAAAAATGAATTTAAATAATTTAGAAAAATATGCTGAGCTAATTGTAAAAAGAGGACTAAACCTCCAAAAAGATCAAATATTAGTCATAAATTCACCAATAGAGTGTGCTCCCTTTGCCAGAGAAGTAGCAAAAGCAGCATATCTGGCAGGTGCTAAAGATGTTGTAATAAATTATAAAGACGAACTTTTTTCAAAAATCCGCTTCTTGCATGCACCTGACATTGTATTTGAAGAATTTCCTGATTGGCAAAAAGATTTTTACCTCACTTACTTGCATCAAAAAGCGGCTTTTTTAAGCATAGCTGCTTCTGATCCGGAAATATTCAAAGATGTTGATCCTAACAGACTAAGCACTGCTCAAAAAGTTGCAAACACAGCTCTAAAAGAATACAGAGAAAAAGTAATGAACAATGAAAATGCCTGGTGTGTTGTTTCAGTGCCAACAATAGCATGGGCCAAAAAAGTTTTCAGCCATCTGCCTGAAGACAAAGCTTACAATAAACTTTTTGATGTCATTCTAAAAACAGTAAGAGTAGACACAGAAGACCCAATTAAAGCCTGGGACGAACATAAAGATAATCTAAATAAAAGAGCTGATTATTTAAATAAAAGTGATTTCTCTTATCTGATATTTAAAAACTCAGCAGGAACTGACTTAAAACTGGAATTAGCAGAAGACCATGTATGGCTATCAGCTTTAGAATACACCCCGGAAGGCATTGGATTTATAGCAAATATGCCAACAGAAGAAGTATTCTCAATGCCGAAAAAAACAGGGGTAAACGGCACTGTAGTTAGCTCAAAACCACTTAATTATAATGGCAACCTTATCGATAATTTCTCTCTAACCTTTAAAGACGGTAAAGTAGTAGACTTTAGTGCCAAAAAAGGCTCAGAAGTATTAAAAAGACTACTGGAAATGGATGAAGGAGCCCCCTATTTAGGCGAAGTTGCTCTCGTTCCTGTAGACTCTCCTATATCTAATTCCGGAATTCTCTTCTATAATACTTTATTTGATGAAAATGCTTCTTGTCATTTAGCTTTAGGCAAAGCATACAATGTTTGCTTAAAAGACGGAACCAAAATGTCACAAGAACAGCTTGCTCAAAAAGGAGCAAATGATTCCTTGATTCATGTAGATTTCATGATAGGAACAAAAGACCTTAGTATAATAGGAGTAACAAAAGATGGCAAAGAACAAGTAGTATTCCAAGACGGAAATTTTGCTATCTAAAATAAAAAGGGCTGACGTATTTGAATCCTATACGTTAGTCTAAAAATTCATAAAAAATAAATATACAATAAGATTAAAATGAATGATAAATGTGCAGATGTAAGGCAGATGTGCGTTTATCATTCATTTTAATCTATTGCCTACTTTTTGCACCTAAATAACTAAGCCATCTCATTAACAGCTTTCTCTAATTTATCCTTAAATTCTCTAAAATTAGGTATTACTTCTTCATTTAAAACAGAACTAAGTACCTCAAGATCGTTTGTAGCATATAGCGGAATTAACTTTCTCACAGTCTCTTTAAAATCTTTTAAACTTTTATTTAAATCTTTGATAACTTCGCTGTCATTAAAAACAGTCAGCATTGCTGAAGAAACTGAACTAATTGCCTTAACAACTTCTTCTAAAATAGCAGTTGAATCTTCTACCTTGCCAGCTGCAAGCTGTGCAGAAATATAATCAAAACCGTTTTCAATTATAGGCAATAAATATAAAATATATTGAGATAACTCTTGAACTACCTCTTCACTATTTTTTTCAGGAATAATATTGTCATTATTATCAGACGTCATTTATATACCACCTTAATTTTTTATTTGTTAAAACAATATTTCTCATTTATAATTAACATTATGAAGCAAACTTTAATAAAAATCAATTATTAAGTAATTTTAAGGAGTGACTATCCAATTGTTTTCTACACCTAAACACAAAGCGTTCATTAGCTATGACCATAATAACGACCAAAAATATAAAGATACTTTATTATCATTAAATTCAACACAAGATTTATTTGAAGATAAATCCCTAAAAGAGGCCGGTGTTCTAATCCTGCTTTGTGGCAAAAACACTAAATACATCGAACAAATAGACCAAGAAATTCAGACAGCGATGTCTGGTACTGACAACATTCCTCAACTAGGCATTGTAGTGATAAATTTACCTGAATCAAAAAATGACATCCATGGTCATAGCCACGAGGAAAAAGAGCTTATTTACCCTCATTTATTAGATCATAAAAGTTTATTATACATGGATCCATATATAAAAAATTACCCTGATATGCCTGATAGAATTATTGATAACCTTAAAGAAAACATCCCTATATCTGTTGTCAGCTGGGAGCAAATAATTGAAAACCCTTTAATATTAAAACAACTAATAGATATTGCCTCTGATAGAAAACAAAATATAACATATTATAACTCAAGAGAAATAATCAAAAGTTGATTTATACTTTCAAAATTAAAACCTACATCAATTAATTAATGTAGGTTTTTTATTCCCAAGGACTAAAAGGAAATCTGGAAATTATTTTTTTATAAGTTTGCACTTTCAAAAAAGTATCATCATGAGCCATACCTTTTTTCAAACCTTGCAAACCTCTCAAATCTTCTCTTGTAGTAATATCCATATTACTTGTAAGCTGAGACATAGTGCTTTTTCTAGCTTTAATTAAAGATTCATCTAAAGATTGCCCTGACTTCAAATTATCAAAAAATCCCTCTGTTAAATAACGTTGCGCCATACTTGTCATAGGATTGCCACAAACACCGCTTTGAGTAATGCCCAAAACCTCTGGCATAGCATACTTCATACTAAACTCTACTGACTGTTTTAACTCTTTTGTTTCTTTACCCATAGATTCAATTAAAGTTCTGGGTGTACAAAAACCATATGTATTTAAAGCTCTTATAATAGAATGTTCTATTGTATGAGCTTGTTCTTTTTTCACTAAAGATCCTAAATTCGCAGTCATCCCAACATCTTCACCTGCCGGAAAAGCCTTGCCATAAATAGTGACTTTTATATTTTGCTCATCTTCTATCTCTGTATATCCGCCTGTTGCTTGCCAGCCGGCACCTGAAATTACAGGGTATTCAGCTCGTGTTTTTCTAAAATTCAAAAGCTCTATATTGTCAGAATATAAATAAGCACTACCTTCTTTTAAAGTATGCCATCTAGCAAAAGCTCTTCCTTCAAAAGATACCATAAGTGCTTTTTGTATTCTCAATTCTTCATCAAAAAACTCTTTTTCCCACAAATCATTTATTCTGGTAACTATACCGACAGGATAAACCTGAAAACTAGGATTCAAATATGCAGCACAAAGAAGGATATCTCTTTTTAATCCTACTTTTCTTAAAATCTTTTTATCATATTCAAAGACAAACATTCCTGTAATTGGCTCTCTATAAGGAGCAGGAAAAATTCCGTTAGTTATCGGCATTACTAAAATATTCATTGTAAATCAACCTGCTTTGAAACATACTCTTCTATCAATTCTATAAACTCATTTGCATTTGAAGTGTTATTTATTTTAACCCTAAGCTGTGTTGAGCCAGGTAATCCTTTTGTATACCAAGTACCATGACTTCTTATTTTTCTTACAGCAGAATACTCTCCTTCATATGCAACAAGCAAATTAAAATGCCTTAAAAGCATCTCCATTTTTTCTATAAGAGTTGGTTCTGGCAACAAAGTTTTAGTTTCTAAATAATGATTAATTTGCTTAAAAATAAAAGGATTTCCTAAAGCACCCCTACCAATCATTACACCATCACAAGCTGTCATAACAATCATCCTGACAGCATCTTGCAAAGAACAAACATCTCCATTGCCTATTACCGGAATACCTAATTGCTCTTTTATTGTTCCTATAAACTCCCAGTCAGCTTTGCCAGAATAAAATTCTTCTCTTGTCCTGCCATGTACAGCAACAGCACTAACACCAGCTGCTTGAGCAAGTCTTGCCACTTCAATCCCTGTAATTTCTTCTTTAGACCAACCTTTTCTAATCTTAACTGTAACAGGAATATCAACAGCTCTAACCACTTCTCGCATAATCTTATAAGCTAAAATAGGGTCTCTTAATATCATAGACCCTGAACCATTTTTTACAACTTTCAAAACAGGACAACCCATATTTATATCTATTATATCAGCGCCTTTAGCTTCTACAATCTTAGCAGCTTCTGCCATAGTTTCAGGTTCACTGCCAAAAATCTGAATAGCAATTGGTCTTTCCGTCTCTTCAATAGATAGCATCTCTAAAGTTTTAGAGTTATTATAAAGAAGACCTTTGTCACTAATCATCTCTGAATAAACCAAACCACAACCAGCTTCTTTTGCCAAAATTCGAAAAGGTTTATCTGTAAAACCTGCCATAGGTGCTAGAAAAAATTTATTTTTTAATAGTAAATTGCCTATTCTCATCAAAAATTGCCTCTTATAAATTATTGACGATTTTTTTCATAAATAATTCTTAAACCATCCAGAGTTAAAAAAGTATCTACTTGATCTATAACACTAGATTCTTTAGCAATAAGATTAGCAAAACCACCTGTTGCTACAACAAATGCTTTCGTACCCATCTCTTTGTGCATTCTTCTAACAATCTCATCTACTTGTCCAACAAAACCATATATAATACCAGATTGCATACTACTTATTGTGTTTCTGCAAATTACTGTTTTAGGTTTAATAAGCTCAATTCGTGGCAATTTAGCCGCGTGTTGAAAAAGAGCTTCTGCAGAAATACTTATACCCGGAGCAATTGCACCACCTAAATATTCACCGGCTTCAGAAACTGCACAAAAAGTAGTAGCTGTTCCAAAATCTATAATAATATTGGGGCCTCCATATTTACTATAAGCCGCAACAGCATTTACAATTCTATCTGCACCAACTTCTCTAGGATTTTTATATTTAATTGGAATTCCAGTCTTAACACCAGGTTCCACTAGAACCGGCTCAATTTTAAAATACCTTCTGCACATTCTAACAAGTGGCACTAAAAGCGGTGGAACAACTGTAGAAATAATAACTGCTTTAATATCTTCCATCGTAAAATTTCTGAATTTAAACAAATTATTTAAAGTCATCCCATACTCATCGCCGGTTTTCTGCTTATCAGTTGATATCCGCCAATGATATATCAATTCTTTTTCCTTATAAACTCCTAATACTATATTAGTGTTACCTACATCTATTACTAGTAACATTAATGTTTATCCTCCCAAACAAACGTAAAATATATAATTGATAAATTGATTTATATACCATATCTATAATAACTTAAAAGTAAGATAAAAGTAAACTATATTACATATAAAAATTAAAATTAAGGAGAAATTTCCAAAAATAGTGTATAATTAATAAAAATCATTTAATCCTAATTATAAATTAGATGAAACTGGAGGAAACACCATGACAACAAAAGCTGATTTAACCGAAAAAAGAGCCATCTTACAAAGAGATAGAGAAACATATGCAATCGTACCTCACATCCCAGGCGGAATTATTACTGATACTTCTGTACTAAAAAAGATTATAGACGTAGCAGAAAAATATGAAGCACAAGCCTTAAAACTAACATCTGCCCAAAGAATAGCTATAGTTGGTATAAAAGAAGAAAAAGTAGAAGCTGCCTGGCAAGATCTTGGTATGGATATGGGAAATGCAATAGGGCTTTGTGTACGAAATGTAAAAATATGCCCTGCAACTCATTTTTGTAAAAGAGCTATCCAAGACGGCGTTACAGTTGGTCTGGAAATAGATAAAAGATATCAAAGAGAATCTCTGCCAGGAAAAATGAAAATTGGCATAAGTGGTTGTCCTAACGATTGTGCCGAAGCCTGCATAAAAGATATTGGACTTATCGGTGCCAGAGGTGGCTTTAAAGTTTCCATTGGTGGCAACGGCGGAGTCAGACCTCGTTTATCTCTTCTGTTTGCAGAAAATGTATCTCCAGAAGAAGTAATTCCACTTCTTGATAAAATAATTTCATATTATAAAGAAAATGCCAAACCACATGAAAGAATTGGGGCAATGACAGAACGTTTAACATTAGAAAAAGTTAAACAAGATATTTTAAATTAAATATAAACTGACAAAAACAAATAAAAAACAAGATAAAGTAATAGCAAATGTCAACTTTGGGAATATTATTCCCAGGAGGTGACTAAATGCTAAACGCACTTTGGTTTTTAATTATTGGTGCAGTAGCTGGTTGGGCAGCAGGACAAATAACAAAAGGGCACGGTTTTGGATTATGGGTTGATATTATTTTAGGTGTAGTAGGTGCTTATGTTGGTGGTTATGCTTTATCCATCTTTGGAATTGCTGCTTATGGAACTATCGGTCAATTACTTACTGCCACATTTGGTGCTGTAATAGTTATTTGGATTGGCAGACTATTTAGCGGCGGTAGCGATAGTAATAAACAAACCGATAATCAGTAAATTAAGCATTAATTAAATTTAATACCTATTAAAAAAACCTTCTAATATAAAAATATATCAGAAGGTTTTTTGCAATTATTAAATCCTAACTTCTATTACACCCCTAACATATGGTGCTATTTCATAAGGTTGAAATACTATTACTACACTGCCATCATCATCTAAATAAAAAGTTTCAGGATATTCCTTAATTCCTTTAAAATCATCATAAAATCCTTCAGCTTGAGCAAAAATAGCCTTATTTATTTGCTTTAATGAAGCTTTAGAAACATCTTTAAAAGAAAGTTTTTTGCCAGTTTTTAAATCATAATTAAATGTGTTTATTATTACATTACCATGAGCTCCCCCTGTGTACATCCAATAAAACATATGAAAACTCAATCTATCCTCAGATCTTAAATGCATAACAGGATGGATATCTACGCCTGCCGGGAAATCCTCAAAAAGATATCCTTGCATTTCTTTTAAACACTCATGTGTATAAGCCTTTACATCATTATTAATTTTATCTTGAATAGCTAAATTATCAATATCATCAAACCTGGGATAACTTACATTAAACTGAATATTTACTGTAGGAACCTGCTCTTCACATTCATCAGCAACATCAGCGAATACTGCTGGCATACAAAAAATTGTGAAGACAAAGAATAAAATACTTAAAATTGTTGTTTTGTTAATTTGCTTTAAATGCATCATAATATATCTCCTCATTTATTTTATTATATGACTTTATTATAAGGAAAAAAATAATTATTGTCCACTTAAGAATATCTGCTTCTAAAAAGAGGAAATTATGCAAAACAGTAGTATTTAAGATAAAGAGCAAATTATAAATCCTAACAAACTTCTATTTTGAAGATTTATATAAATACTAAAGTCTGGCTAACAAACAAATAATTTTTAAAATATAACAGAGAAAATTGAAAGGAAAGATTAAATTGAAATTAGTAGTTATTGAGCCTTTAGGAGTAAAACAAACAAGTCTTGATGAAATTATTGAAAGCAGATTTGCTGATAAAATTGAAACAACTTTTTATAACACAAAAGCAACTAGTGATGAAGAGTTAATCGAAAGAGGTAAAGATGCTGATATAATCATTGTTGCAAACCAGCCATTAAACAGTAATGTTATCAATGGATTTAAAAAATTAAAAATGCTTTCAATTGCATTTACCGGAACAGACCATGTCGATTTAAAAACTTGCCAAGATAATAATGTCATTGTTTGTAACAGTGCCGGTTATTCAACTGCCTCAGTAGCAGATCTAGTCTTTGGACTATTAATTTGTTTCTACAGAAATATAATATCTTGCAACAAATTTGTCAGAGAAGGCAAAACTAAAGATGGTTTAGTTGGTTTTGAACTTGAAGGTAAAAAATTCGGTATTATAGGTACAGGTGCTATAGGATTAAAAGTTGCCCAAATAGCCAAAGCTTTTGACTGTGAAGTTTATGCCTATAGCAGAACAAAAAAAGATATTGCTGGTATTACATATACAGACCTGGATACTCTACTTTCTACTTGCGATATAATATCACTGCATGTGCCACTAACTGAATCAACTAATAACTTAATAAACAAAGATAAACTTGATCTAATGAAAAAAGAAGCTGTGCTAATTAATACAGCTAGAGGTCCTATAGTCAACAGCAACGATTTATCAGAAGCTCTCAAAAACAAAAAAATCAGAGCAGCTCTTATAGATGTATTTGATAAAGAACCGCCTCTTAAAGTAGATAATATTTTATTAAACACACCTAATATAATAGCAACTCCCCATATAGGTTTTGCAAGTAAAGAATCACTTGAAAAAAGAGCTGTAATTGTCTTTGATAATGTAAAAAACTGGCTTGAGGGCAAACCACAAAACTTAGTCAAATAATTTAAAAAGAGAGACAACGTCTCTCTTTTAATTTTGTTCATCATTTCCCTTGATAGCTTCAATATCAAATTCTATTTCATGTTTTGCTATCGCTTTTTCATACATTTCTTCTGAACTATACTTATTCCAAACTTGTTGTATATCAGCAACATACCCATCTTTACTAAAAGGAGCTTTTTGTTGACTCTTAACACTATCTATAAGTCTATCAAAAAAATCATCTGGCAAAGTTACTGTCCGCATTGACAATAAAATATCCAGCTCACTATGCACTAAATATAAACTTAGTGTTTTTTCTTTTACATCTTCCAATTTAGGCAATTGATCTTCTGTATGAAAATGAATTGTATAAGGACTATCTGCCCAACCATTTATTACTCCATCTATTTTATATAATAAAAATATTATATTTTTTTCAAAAAATAAACCTAATTCCACTTTACCTGTTCTGAATGCTTCTACAGCAATTATGTCAACTTTGCTTAATTTCAAAATAAACATAGCGCCATTGACATCATATTGAAAAATACCTCCATCTCCTTTTTCCTTTATTATAAGAGGGAATTTTTCTCCTACTTGAAAATTAATATAAGACATATCTCCAACCCCTTAAAACTTGCTAAAATATCATATATATTACTATACCATAAATTAAATAAAAATCTATCCTTAAATAATTGAACTATTTTT
>JAJDHX010000027.1 GCA_030266395.1 Selenomonadales bacterium OttesenSCG-928-I06
GGGATTTACCGGACCTACAGGTACAACAGGACCTGAGGGACCACAAGGGTTGCAAGGTATACAAGGTGACCCCGGACCTGAAGGACCGCAAGGGTTACAAGGTGAAATCGGACCTACCGGAGCCCAAGGACTTACCGGAGCTACCGGAGCCCAAGGACTTACCGGAGCTACCGGACCGCAAGGTATTCAAGGGGTTCAAGGCGACCAAGGTATTCAAGGAATTCAGGGAATTACAGGGCCTTCCGGCACCCAAGGTGTTCAAGGGATGCAAGGTGATCCCGGACCTGAAGGACCTGCCGGACCGCAAGGATTGCAAGGGGAAATCGGTCCCACAGGAGCTCAAGGTCTTACTGGGGCTACAGGAGCACAAGGTATTCAAGGGATGCAGGGTGATCAAGGGATTCAAGGAATTCAGGGACTCACCGGACCTACAGGTACAACAGGACCCGAAGGATTGCAAGGAATCCAAGGGATCACTGGCGTAACAGGACCTACCGGAGCCCAAGGAATTCAAGGAAATCAAGGTGAAGTCGGCCCTACCGGAGCCCAAGGTCTTACCGGAGCTACCGGACCACAGGGCATCCAAGGTGAACAAGGTTTGCAAGGAATTCAGGGATTTACCGGACCTACAGGACCTGAGGGAGCGCAAGGGTTGCAAGGTATTCAAGGTGATACAGGATCTGACGGACCTACCGGACCACAAGGATTGCAAGGGGAAATCGGTCCTACCGGAACACAAGGTATTACCGGAGCTACCGGACCGCAAGGTATCCAAGGTGAACAAGGTCTGCAAGGAATTCAGGGATTTACCGGACCTACAGGTACAACAGGACCTGAGGGACCTCAAGGGTTGCAAGGAGACCAAGGACCTACCGGATCCGAAGGACCGCAAGGGTTACAAGGTGAAATCGGTCCTACTGGAACACAGGGTCTTACCGGAGCTACAGGACCGCAGGGAATTCAAGGTGTGCAAGGTGATCAAGGGATTCAAGGAATTACCGGGGCTACAGGACCACAAGGTATTCAAGGATTGCAAGGTATTCAAGGTGATCCCGGACCTGAAGGACCTGCCGGACCACAAGGATTGCAAGGCGAAATCGGTCCTACTGGAACACAAGGTATTACCGGGGCTACAGGACCACAAGGTATTCAAGGGATGCAAGGTGATCAAGGAATTGCCGGAATTACCGGAGCTACCGGACCTACCGGAGATCAAGGTATTCAAGGGATTCAAGGAGAAACAGGACCTACTGGGACGCAAGGGATTCAAGGTATCCAAGGGGAAACAGGACCTACTGGACTGCAAGGTGCTACAGGTATACAAGGAGCAACAGGCCCCCAAGGACTTATTGGTCCTACTGGTGCTACAGGTATACAAGGAGTAACAGGACCTGAAGGATTGCAAGGAATACAAGGATTAATGGGCCCAGCAGGACCAACTGGAGCACAGGGTGTGCAAGGTGATGCAGGTTTAGCTGGTACGATTAAAGGTTCTTTTGACAGTTACGAAGATTTGATTGCTGCTTTTCCTGATGGCAGACCACCAGAAGAATTTTATATTGTAGGTCCTGATCTTTATGTTTATAGTGAAAATAACAATCAGTGGGAAAATGTCGGTCCAATTCAGGGACCTCAAGGACTGCAAGGCACAGAAGGTGCACAGGGAGAAGTTGGACCTACAGGACCTGAAGGACCTCAAGGTATCCAAGGTGCTGAAGGACCGCAAGGATTGCAAGGAATCCAAGGACTTCAAGGCGATATCGGACCTACAGGACCTGCCGGTGAACAAGGAGCTGAAGGACCTCCAGGTATTCAAGGTATTCAAGGTGAAACTGGACCTACCGGAGCTCAAGGTATCCAAGGTATTACTGGTTTAACTGGTCCACAAGGTTTGCAAGGCGAACAAGGCGAAACCGGTCCCACCGGGCCACAAGGTATTCAAGGAGTACAAGGTGAGCAAGGGTTAATCGGACCAACAGGAGCTCAAGGATTGCAAGGCATTCAGGGAATTACCGGGCCTACCGGAATTCAGGGTATTCAAGGAATCCAAGGAGTTACCGGACCTACCGGGCTCCAAGGTATTCAAGGAATTCAAGGTGAAACTGGACCTACAGGACCTCAAGGTATTCAAGGAGTGCAAGGTGAGCAAGGTATAATCGGACCTACTGGGGCTCAAGGATTGCAAGGCATTCAGGGAGAAATTGGACCTACAGGAATTCAAGGTATCCAAGGTGAACAAGGAGAAACAGGGCCTGCCGGAGATCAAGGTATCCAAGGAATTCCTGGTGAAACAGGAGCTACAGGTCCTCAGGGTATTCAAGGAGTGCAAGGTGAGCAAGGAGTAATCGGGCCTACTGGGGTTCAAGGATCGCAAGGCATTCAGGGCGAAACCGGACCTACCGGAGACCAAGGTACTCAAGGTATCCAAGGAGAAACAGGACCTACCGGGCTCCAAGGTATTCAAGGAATTCCTGGCGAAACAGGAGCTACCGGGGCTCAAGGCATCCAAGGTATTCAAGGTGAACAAGGAGTAATCGGACCTACTGGACCTCAAGGACTGCAAGGTATTCAGGGAGAAATCGGACCTACTGGAGAACAAGGTATTCAAGGTATCCAAGGAGAAACAGGAGCTACAGGTGAACAAGGTATACAAGGTATCCAGGGTATTCAAGGTGAAACAGGAGCTACAGGGCCTCAAGGTATTCAAGGGGTGCAAGGTGAACAAGGGGTAATAGGACCTACAGGACCTCAAGGGTTGCAAGGCATTCAGGGAGAAGTTGGACCTGCTGGAATTCAAGGTATCCAAGGTGAACAAGGTATTACCGGACCTACCGGTGAACAAGGTATACAAGGAATTCAGGGAGAAACAGGAACTACCGGACCTCAAGGTATTCAAGGGGTGCAAGGTGAACAAGGGGTAATCGGACCTACAGGACCTCAAGGGTTGCAAGGTATTCAGGGAGAAATTGGTCCTACAGGAGAACAAGGAATTCAGGGCATTCAAGGTATTACAGGCCCCACTGGAGATCAAGGGATTCAAGGCATTCCAGGCGAAGCCGGAGCTACAGGTCCTCAAGGTATTCAAGGTGTGCAAGGTGAACAAGGATTAATCGGACCTACTGGGGCTCAAGGGTTACAAGGAGTTCAAGGGGAAACAGGACCTACCGGAATTCAGGGTATCCAAGGCGAACAAGGTATTACCGGACCTACAGGTGAACAAGGTATACAAGGAATTCAAGGTGAAACAGGAGCTACCGGACCTCAAGGTATTCAAGGAGTACAAGGCGAGCAAGGGATAATAGGACCTACTGGGGCTCAAGGGTTACAAGGAGTTCAAGGAGAAACAGGACCAGAAGGACCTGAAGGAGCTCAAGGTATCCAGGGAATTCAAGGTATTACCGGACCTACTGGAGAACAAGGTATTCAAGGGATTCAGGGCGAAACCGGAGCTACAGGTTCCCAAGGCATTCAAGGAGTGCAAGGTGATCAAGGGTTAATCGGACCTACAGGACCCCAGGGACTGCAAGGTATTCCGGGAGAAACAGGACCTGCTGGAATTCAAGGGATCCAAGGTGAACAAGGCGAAACAGGACCTGCCGGTGAACAAGGTATTCAAGGAATCCAAGGAGTAACAGGAGCTACCGGACCACAAGGAATTCAAGGAGTGCAAGGTGATCAAGGATTAATCGGACCTACAGGAGCTCAAGGATTGCAAGGCATTCAGGGAATTACCGGACCTACTGGAATTCAAGGCATTCCGGGAGAACAAGGTGAAACAGGGCCTACTGGTGAACAAGGTATTCAAGGGATCCAAGGACTTCAAGGAGAGACCGGACCTACTGGACCGCAGGGTATTCAAGGTGTGCAAGGTGTGCAAGGTATAATCGGACCTACCGGAATTCAAGGAATCCAAGGAGTAACTGGACCTACCGGAGCTCAGGGTATTCAAGGTGTGCAAGGTGAACAAGGTGTAACCGGACCTACCGGAATTCAAGGTCTGCAAGGTGAAACAGGACCTGCCGGTGAACAAGGCGAAACAGGAGCTACCGGTGCTGCCGGACCTCTTGCCGGTCTCATTCCTTTTGCTACCGGTCATGAAACTGTATCAATTTCCAGTAATTCTTCAGGAGAAGCATCTACTGTTTTAGTTACTACATTTGGCACTCACAGCACTGCATTGACATTAGTAGCCAACAGCATGTTTACCTTTCCGCCAGGCGATGCTTATTCTTTCGTTCTGCCTTATACTGCAACTATAAATAACATCTTTTTTACTGTAACAAACTTAGCTTTTACACCTCCAGGTTCTACACAAATTTATCCTTTTGTTATGTTAGCTAAAGCACCTAATGACAGTAATGTCTTTACACTTATTCCACAAACAAAAACAGTAGTAACTACTCCATATATCGGAGGAACAACATATGCTGCTAATACAATCCTATCAGGAGCTAAGGTTGGTATATCTTTAAGACTTGAAACAGGAACACGTATTGCTATTGTCTGTGGTTTTGATGTTGGTGTATCCAACCTGGCTGCAAGTTATTTGTTTCATTACACTGGCGGAATTTTAATACAATAATTCAGCTTCTCAATTAGTAACTTAAAAACATAAAAACCCACATTATGAAAATGCGGGTTTTTATGTTTCAAATGGTGTAAGTAAAGATTCCCAGTAGCTTCTGATTTAAGTATTTTTCATTAAAAGGCAGGATTCTCAATATACGTGTGGAATTTTTTAGTATATGGATATTAAGCAACGAAAATTTAAAAAGAAAGAAGGTATTCTATGTTTAAAAAAATCGGAATGATATTTGCTTGTTTTTTAGTTGCATTTGTGATGATGGGGGCTATCTCACCTCAAACTGCAGAAGCTATTACTATTCAAATAAAAAATCCATATAGTCATACACTAACAGCAGCTATAGTTTATCACGATAGTCAAGTCCAAAAATGGTTTGTCAGGGGTTGGTTTAAAGTTACTCCAAACAGCACAAGAACAATAAACTTAGACGAATCAACCAAACAAAACAAAGTATACATTCATGCTCATACAAGTGAAGCAAGCTGGGGCAGTGAAATGAAGTACATTGTTATAAAAGAAGCTTTTAAATATGAAGCTGGTAAAACTTGCCCTGCCGGTACAGCAAGACGCCAAGTAGGTTTTGATGTTTGGTATGTAGAAAATAATGGTTTCGTTTACTGGAAACCTTAATAAATAGAAAAGTCTATCCTAAAAAGGGATAGACTTTTTTTATAATAAATTTGACAAATCGGCCGAATTAAGTTATACTGTGCAAAGTATTCAAAATGTTGCATTGTCTCACATATTTTTGTAAGCCATTGAAGATGTTTTGCTGGTTTACAAAAATATGTGTTTTTTATGCCTTAAGAATACAAATAAAGAAATGGAGGTACCTATTATGAATAAAGGTACAGTAAAATGGTTTAACGCAGAAAAAGGTTTCGGATTTATAACAAATGATGATGGCAGCGATGATGTATTTGTACATTTTTCAGCAATTCAATCAGATGGTTACAAATCCCTTAACGAAGGTCAAATAGTAACTTTTGATATCGAACAAGATTCAAAAGACAGCCGCAAACTTCGCGCTGTTAACGTTTGTCTTGCTTAAACACCACAAAAAAACTGTTAGCATAAAATGCTAACAGTTTTTTTATTTTTAAAACATTATTTTAATTATTATTCAGCCGGAGCTTGAACTTCTTGTGCTTTTTCTTTCATTTCTTCATCTTTCTTAATGAAGTAAGGAACAAAGATACTTACTGCAATTATGTTTTGAACTTTACCGTATAAAATTGCAGGAAGAGCAACCATTGGACCAAAGAATTGAAGTGCTACAACTGAAGTTAAAGCAGCATTTTCTACACCAACTTCGAAACAAGCAGCGATTCTTTGTTTGAAATCAAATCCAAAGAATTTAGGAGCATAGAAGCCAAGACCTAGACCTGCAAAACCTTGGATACAGCAAGCTACTAAAATCCATGGTAAGATATTGATTTGTTTTAAGAGTACTGCTGTGCCTTTAGACATTGTGGACATTATTATTAATGCTAGCGTAAATACTGCTATAGGCATTAAATAAGGTTTAATTCTTTGGACAAAAGCCGGGAATATCATACCAAATATAGTACTAATAATTACCGGAGCCAATACCAGTTTGAGAAGTTCTAAAATCATGTTCATTCTCAATGCTGGAGTAAAGTCGATATTTGCACCAGCAAGCCAACCAATCATTAATGGTTGTAACAATGGTGCCAATATTGTATTTAAAGTTGTAACAGAAACTGAAAGAGCTAAGTCTCCTCTAGAAATAAGTGTTAAGCTGTTAGATGCAGCTCCTGTAGGAGTAGTACCTAAAACAACCATACCTAGAGCTAGAAGTGTAGAAGTTTGCTCTGGCAATCCTGAAATTGTACCAAAGATAAATTTACCAACACAGAATGCAACAAAAGGCATAATAATCCATCTAGTTGCAGAGGAGATAAGAACGATTTTTGGATGAGTAATAATACCTTTCCAGTCTTTAACAGTAATTTGTACACCCATTACCGCAAGAGTTATTATGAGAAGAGTTGATAAGTTCCTAGGGAAAATACTATTAGAAACTGTTGGGTAATATAGATATCCAATTAAAAGTGCCATCAAAACTATATTTGCTGATGACAAACCAATATATTGAACAACTTTTAATGGAGTTGTTGTTCCAGGCGGGAACTTTCTAGTTTCACTAAATGGAAAATAACCAATAATAAAAGCAGCAATCCAACAACCAAAGTTAACTATTGGAACCCAAGGCTGAGACCACATTGGCATCCCAACCATACCTGACGCAATAAAAGGAACTAAAAAGCCTATTATATATAAAGCATAAGCAAGCCATTTTTTTGTATTCAAGTATATTCACCTCTTCATAATCAAAGTCCGTGAAGCCAAATTATAATACCATTTATTTAGTCACTAGTAAAAGTGTTGCAGTTTAGATTCTAAAAATTAATTTAACTTTAAAAACAAATTACAACACTTTTTTTTACTAGTAACCTTTAAAGGGAGAGTCAGTTATTTAACAACGTTTTTAGCTGTGCCTCTAAGGATTTGTTGACCTACATCGCCTAATCCTTTTACGTTATCAACAAAAGTTTTCATGTCTTCTTTTGCTCTGATTTCTTGTGGATAGTCTGAACCAAATACCATTTGTTCAGGAATCATTTCAAGAAGAGCAGCTCTAACAGCATTCATTTCACCAATAAATCCGCCAGTATCAAAGTAAATTTTTCTGAAGTTATCCATGAAAGTACCGTTTGCAGGAACTTTACCATGAACAGGGTCTCCAGCTGTGCCCCAGAATTCTTTTTCTTGATATTTACGTACTCTACCAAGCATAGCAGCAATACCGCCACCAAGGTGAGACATAATTATTCTAAGATTAGGGAATCTTTCTACAACGCCACCGTTGATTAAACGGATAGTTCCCATGATTAAGTTGAATTCACGACCAACTGAACGAGCCATATCAAAAGCATCTATGTTTCCAGGTACTGCAAGACATGGATGAATAAATAAGAAAGCTCCTGATTTTTCTACTTTTTCATAGAAAGGGAATAAGCGTTCATCATCAAGCTCTAATCCTTCTACTTGAGAAGCAATAGCTACACCTTTAAATCCAAGTTCTTGTAAGCCTCTGTCGATTTCTTTAAAACCATTTGTTTGATCAAGAGGTTTAGTATGAACAAGACCACAAACTCTTGAGAACTTTTTATTCCATTGATATAAATCATCATTTATAAATTTGCAAAGATCTATATCTCCGCCTTCCATACCAGCTGCACAAGATACATAAGCTGCATCAATATCAGAATACTCTAGTGTTTCTGCCATTTGCTCAATATTATAAAGACGCGGATGATATGAATAAGATGGAATACCGTTACTTTTAATCAGCTTAAATGGTGCATCACCAAGTTTTTCTTTTACTATTTTCTCCGGCGCATAATGAATGTGAAAATCAGAAATCATGCTTTTTCCTCCTCTTAAATTCTTTATTTTTTTAATTTTTGATTTAACTTGCGAAACACGTTCTTACTTTATAAGTTAAATTATATAATTCAAATATAAAACCAGCCAACATTCGCAAATAAATCACCTAATTAATGGTCATATAGACCTTAACATCATCACCCCTTTTGTGAAAAAAATAATACATCTCTTAATTATCAGAATAAAGCAAACATTATAAAAAATCAGTATCACCTGAAACAAAATTCTATCGCAAGAAAAATAAATATTTTTTTTGCGATAATAACTTAAAACTTTTACTTCAAATTAGTTTTTTCACTTATTTTGTATCAAGTGAATCAAATCACAATACCCAATACCCCTTGTTATTTCTAGTGTTGTGTAAACATATATTTGTTTCTCTAAAAAACATATCTCCAGAAACAAATTTTAATTGTATGATTTTGCTCCTTATATGCTATTTAATGTTGCGGAAATTATCTGAAAAAACTAAAGATTTATTTATTTTGTATCATGTGATGATAAAATTTTATGTTTAAGTCTTTATAATAGCACTTATAGACAAGTTTAAATAAAAATAAATATACATAGGATTTTTATAAAACTATATAGAATATTATATAAACGCAATATCGCCAATAAATTCATTTTAACCAAGAAGGGGGTGGCCTTTTTGATTAATCTCTCTGAATTTGATATTAAGAGCGAGCTTTTAACTAAGCATCCAAAGATATTGGAATATGCAAAAGTTAAACATTATAAGAGAGGTACTGTTGTCTGTCAAGAAGGAGTGGAAAATCTCTATTCTACTATGGTTCTGCAAGGAACTCTTATTGCATATAGATTAACTGCTAACGGTCAAAAACGTTTGCTGAAATTTTATCAGCCCAATGATTTGTTTGGTGTCGTTGGTTTATGTAGCGACTGGCCTGCATATCATATGACCATCGAAGCCCTAGAGCCAGTAGTGAATTTAGAAATCCCCAAAGCACAGTTAGAAAAATTAATGTTAGAAGAACCTGAACTTTTATTATTTTTATTTAGAAACTTAGCTCACAAACTTCGTTACAGAACAGAAATGATGGACGATACATTCCTTACAGCAGAGCAAACTGTTGTCAGATACTTAATTTTTTTTACTCAGCAATTTGGTTATAAAACAAAACACGGAATTGTTTTGAACATGAATTTAACGCAAGAATATTTAGCAGATTATTCTGGTACCAGCCGGGCAACTGTTGCTAGAGTACTATATGATCTTACTAAGAAAAATATAATTAGAACTAAACCAAAACCTTGGATCATTTTACAGTTTGATCAATTGATCCATGCTTTATCAGATAACCAACCAATTAATACAATAATTTAAATAAAAAAGGAACTCTGGCGAGAGTTCCTTTTTAGTTTTGTTATTTTTAGAATCTGAAGTTAGTATAGAATTGGTAAACGTTTCTATAGTCGCCCCATTGTTTTCTGTCTTCAGCAGTAGGCTCAAGATCATGGAACATAAATTGGAAGTTAACGTTTTTAGCAACAACATAAGTTGCAACAATACCATAACCTTTAACACCAGCTGCCCCAGTGCCACCAAATGCAGCTTTCTTATAACCATTACCAGCTGAAATACCAAGAATATGACCATAAGTTGAAGAATCAAGTGAATAAGGCTCTAAGTCCATATACTCTGCGTAAATTGAGTAAGAACCAACTTTAGACATGTTTTCTTGTTTATATTTTAGTCTTACCCAATAACCTGTATCTTCGTCCTCAACAGTTTTGTATGAAGTACTGTTATTTGCAAAGTTTTTGAGATATTCCCCATTTAAGGACCAATCTTTGCCAAGTTTAGCTCCAAAACCAAGTGCTAATACTTCAAACGGATATACAGTTTCATCATGAGAATCACTATACGCAGCTGTTAGACCAAATTTATCACTAAATTTGTAACCAATATTAGCTACTGAAACAATTTTGCTTCTGTTGTCATTAGCATTACTATATGTGCTAGTATTATCACCATGAGGAGGATCTTGTGGACGATAATCTAAAACACCGCCAAAGACATCCCATTTTTTAGTTTTATAACCAACTAAACCACCATCTGCAGGTTTGCCGCCAAACCAGATAAGTCCTTGACCTATTTGAGGAGTGATTCTACCAAAACGACCTTGGAAAGTACCGTTAGTCCATTGAATCTCAGCTCTGTCAAGATAAGTGTCATTTGACCATGATAGTGCAGGACCTGATTCGTTAGCATTTTTACGATAAGCGTCGTATCTGTATTGAACTCTACCTAAGAATTTTACTTTTTCATTAATGTTAGCATTCATATTAATGCGAATACGCGGATGGAAACGACTGCCAGCTCTTTGATCAGGATGATCTTTAAAGCTCATTAATGGTGCAACACCACCATATTGATAACGAATCCAGCCATCACCACTAAATTTAATTGTGGATGCATTTTTTTCAAGCTTGTCTACGCGAACTCCAAGGTTGTAAAGCTCTGTAGCAAATTCGCTTCTTAATCTGTTAATTAACTCAGCATTTTCGCCACTTGCATCATCAAGTTGTGCAACTACAGTAGCCATTTCATAACGGCTCATAGCTCTGTCACCACGATAAGTTCCATCACCATAACCAGTGATAAGACCATCTTTTTCTAATTGAGCTACTGCATCATAAGCCCAGTGTCCTTGAGGTACGTCACTAAATGGATTTTGATTTGCAAGAGCAGTTCCTGCTACGCTAACACTAAGTGCAGCTGCTAATGCCAATGCCACCTTTTTCTTCATTTTCCTTCCTCCTTAAACTCTTTTAAGATTTTAAGCATAAGAAAAAAATTTTAAGAAGAATTATTTAAAGCAACCCTGTTCCCTTTAAATTTTAGACTCTCAAAACCTTTTCTTTTGCTTTATCTATTACTTACGCCCTAGTAACAACTAGTTACTTAACGCAAAAAATAGCATGAAACCATCTATAAAATGTATAAAACATCTATCTAATACAATGTTTTTTCTAAATTTATTTGTTATTTTCGCCTATTTAAAATTATCCTACTTTAAATTATAAATTAAGGTTTTCAATTTAAAATATTCACTTGATACAAACGCCAAGAAATATTTGTTTTTTCTGATAATTATGTTTTTTCAGTTTTATTTAATTGCTTTTAAGCTAAGATAATCAAGTATTTTAATCCAATTTTATTTTTAAAACAAATTTAAATTTAGTTAATTATTTCACTATATTTTTTATGTTTTTGGGGCGAAAAATTAAATTTTTCAAAAAAATTTCTCATCTGATACAAAATTTTATCCCTGTTTTTATTCTTAGTGTACATAAAATTATCCTTGCATTTTGCATTAGTAATTAAACCCATTATTATATTCAAATTTCAGCTTTAAACCAGATGGTATAACTTTGAAAATAGTGATATAATAAGAATTACATTAACCTTAAAAGGAGTTGTTGTCTTGAATTTTCGCATTTTTTCTCACAAAATACTGTTCATTGGCTTTTTGATTCTTTGTTTCTCCTTAACTTTAGGAACATTTAAACCAATGAATACAGAAGCAATTAATATTGGCAATATTATAGGTGCTGCTGCTTATCAGAAACAAATTTCAAAGTCACTTGATTATTACGAAAATGACGGTAGAGGCGAACTTTTTGAAGAATTAAAAAAGAATGATGGAGTAAACAATGATCCTCATTTAAATGCAATTCTAGATAATATAATGTCTAAACTATCAGCCACTATAGCTAAAACTGATTCATCAATCACTGAAAGGCCTTATAATTATTTTATTAACCCAGAAACAAACTTCAATGCTTATTGTAGTTTAGGTCATAATGTGTCAGTCAACACCGGCGTATTCAATTTCTTTAATAATGATGAAGAAAGAATAGCAGTAGTTGTTGCTCATGAACTAGTACATGGACAAAAACAACATCCGCTTAAAGGTGCCAAGAAAAAACTTACCGTAGACCTTGTCTCCAGTGTTGTAGGTGCAGAATTGGGAACTGGTCAAAGACTGGCTGTTGATATAGTTGCTGTAAATGCCAAAAATACCGGTATTACAAAACCAAATGAATGGGAAGCAGATAACATTGCTTTTTCTTACATAATTGATTCAGGTTATAACCCTGGTGCACCAGCTGCTGTCTGGCAACGTGTTATGGATAATTCAAGTGGTAGTAGTTCCAGTAATATTTTCACTGATATTTTAAATCCTTCTACTCACCCGGATCAAGAAGACAGACGCGATAATTATTCTAAAAAATTAACTGAATACAGTAATAATAAAGTTTCTGTTGATGGCTCAACAGGTGAAATAAAAATAAACGGAAAAGTCTTCATGAAACCTGTAGCAGCTGCAAATATGAGCGGCATGGAAAGAAGCTACCTCATCGCAGGAAACTTAGCAAGTATTTATCATAACAATAAATCAACTGACAAAGCAGCCGCATCTAACGGCTCAATTTATATAGGAAACAACTACGTTGTTCAACCAACAGGCGAAGACGGAAACATTAATGACCTTGTCAATATTCTAAACGAAATAAAATAAAAAAAAAGAAGCCAAATACAAAAGTATTTGGCTTTTCTTTTTTTGTACACCCGCACCTTAGCGAAGCTCAAGCACAGCCCCAAACCCAACCTGCCACCCAGCCGAAAATGCACAAGAAGCATGCAGATACAAGGCGGATTTCAACACACCTGACACACCTGTACACACCAGTGCCTTGGCGAAGCTCAAGCACATCCCAAAAAAATCGCCACCAAGCCAAAAACGCACGAGAAGTGTCCAGATACAAGGGCGAAGTTTTTCCTACGGAAAACCAATGCCCTCAAACAAACTTTCCCCAGTGCCTTGGCGAAGCTCAAGCACATCCCCAAAAAATCGCCACAAAGCC
>JAJDHX010000028.1 GCA_030266395.1 Selenomonadales bacterium OttesenSCG-928-I06
ACTCTATATCTAAGACAAGTACTTTTTTTACCATTTAAAATATTTAAAGTATCTATATCCAATACAATATTGTTATCTTGAGGATTAGTTTTTGCTGAGCCTGATGGTTCTAAGCTTTTTTGTTTGCCCCAAGAGAACCAGTTTGATAATTTGCCATCTATCATAACTTGAGCTTGTATTTCTATACTGGTACTTCTAGGTGTAGTAGAATTTTGAGAAATAATGAGTTCTGTAAATTCAGTGACTTCAAAGAACGGAGAAGTATAAACTCCTCTAGGAATATATTTATTGTTTTGTCTGCTAAGTGTTATTTTGGCTGTATTTGTGTTTTTATCTAAAATCCCTAAATAAACTTTATCAAAAGTTCCTTTTTTAAAGTGACTTGTTTTATAGTCAATAAAAGTGTTTTCCTTGCTTTCAACAAGTGATACTACTTTTGTATTTTCAGGTGGCTCTTTAGCTGAGCTAAAGTTAATATTGATAGCCAGACAAAGCAGGAAAAACAATAAAAATCTTGCATACATAAAGATTATTTCCTTTTCAATAAAAATTCTATATTTGGTCATAAATGTTGTTAAATACTTAATATAAAGATTTATTTGCATCTATAATAAGTATATTTTCTTTTTCGGATAGTCGTGTAAAAGTTTAATATAAAGTTTTATAAAATAAAGAATTCTTAAAGGTACATGTTTTTCCCTTTAAGAATTCTCTTTTTTTATTTTATTTTTTTAGACCTGCTTCAAATTCATTTTTAAATAATTTCAAGCCGCTTTTTAAAGCAATTGTAGCTGCTCTGCCAAGTCCACAGAAAGATGCTTCTGTTAAAAGATTTATTAAATTGTTTAAATTGTCCATATCTTCAGGAGAAGCTTCTTTGTTTGCAAATCTCTTTAATATTTCTAAAATTCGAGTATTTCCTTCGCGACATGGTGTACATTTACCACAAGATTCATGGATAAAGAACTCTGTAACTTGTATTAAATAATCAATTATCGAGATACTGTCATCAGCTACAACTATAGCACCAGAGCCGACACTTAAACCGTTATTTCTAAGTTCGCGATAACAGTATGGGGTATCAAGCTGATTTTCTACACCAATAGGACCTGATTGACCGCCCATGTGGAAGAATTTTAGTTTTCTATTATCAGCTAAGCCTCCGCCCATTTCTTCATCATAGATTATTTCTCTTAATGTTACACCAAATGGAACTTCGTAAACGCCTTTATTTTTAATATGACCTGAAAGACAAACAAGCTTAGTACCGCCGCTTTCATTTGTTCCAATGTTTAAATAGTTTTCGCCGCCAAGTTCTAATATAAGCGGAATATTAGCAAAAGATTCAACATTGTTAACAAGTGTTGGCATTAAGAAAAGTCCAACTTCTGCTAAGTGAGGAGGTTTTATTCTAGGTCTGCCTGATTTTCCTTCTATAGAGTTTAAGAGAGCTGAATTTTCGCCACAGACATAAGCGCCAGCACCTGTCATTATATGAATATCATAGTCAAAGCCGGTACCACAAATATTTTTACCCAAATATCCTTTTGCTCTGGCATCTTCTAAGGCTTTTTCAAATATTTCTTTTTGAATTGCTCTATATTCTCCTCTGATGTAGATATAGCCTGCTTTTGCTTTAAATACATAACCAGCTATTGTCATTCCTTCAATTACACCTAGAGGATTTTTTTCTAACAGAATCTTATCTTTAAAAGTGCCAGGTTCGCCTTCATCGCCATTACACACAATGTATTTAGGCTCTTCTTCAACTTCAAGCAAGTGTTCCCATTTTGAACCTGCTGGATATCCTGCGCCGCCTCTGCCTAAAAGTTTTGCTTTTTTAACTTCGGAAATCACAGCTTCTGGAGTCATGGATATAGCTTTTTTAAGAGAATTATAGCCACCTTGTTTTACATATTCATCTACAGAATCTGGTTTTATAACATCAAAGTTAGCTGAAAGATAATTTGCTGTTTTATTCACAATGATCACCTCGATATTCTTTAATTATTTGTTTTATTTTTTCAAGGTTTAAATTGCCATAGAATTTATCTCCTATTTTAGCTGCAGGGCTAATGTCACATGCTCCTATACAGCTAGTTTTAATAAGAGTGAATACCTTATCTTCAGTTGTTTCGCCAACATTGATATTAAGTTCTTTTTCAAATAGGTTTAAAATATCATCACTGCCATTTAAGCGGCAAGGTGAACTATTACAAACTTCTATTACATGTTTGCCTCTTTCTTTTGTACTAAACATTGCATAAAATGAAAGAACTTCACTTACTTTAGAAACAGGTATATCAAGCTCTTTAGCAACAATTTCTGCCCAAGCAAGGTCTACTGAACTAGTTCCTGATATTTCTTGAATATCAAGTAAAATGGCTAGTAGTTGTTCTTTCGATTTTCCATACTTGTTAATGATACTAAGTACTTGAGAATACATTTCTGTTATTTTACGTACTTGTTCACTATTCATATTGTTTTGATTCATTTAAATTTGTCTTCCTCTCCTGTTATTTATTTTTAAAATCTACAATTCTAAAAATCAAAATTTAGTATATGTAGCTTTATAAAACGGTTGGTCTTGGTAGAAAGCCAGCACCATTAATTATTTCTGGTAAAGCTGCTTCCCATCCTACAGGCATTATGTGTATTCCAGCAACGCCTTTAATTTCTTTAAGCTCTTGGCACATTTCTATAGCCAGTTTAATTCCTTCTGATTTCTTGTCTTCAGCTTTTTCAAATCTGTCTATTAGCTGGTCAGGAATGGACATTCCGGCTACTTCATTTTTCATGTAATTCAGAGCTTTTGCAGATCTGACAGGTAAAATGCCAGCACAAATTTTAACTTTTTGTTCAAGGCCTTTATCAACCACTTGTTTCATAAATTCTTTGAATTTTGCAATATCAAAGATAGCTTGAGTTTGAATAAAGTCAGCACCTGCTTTGATTTTCTTTTCTAATCTCAGAATTCTTAAATCTAGGTCTGATGAAAATGGATTTTCTACTGCTCCTATGAAAAATCGTGGTTCTGCTTTTTTAATTTCAGCACCTGAAGAAAACTTTTTTTCGTCTCTTAAATTTTTGACCATAGAAACAAGTTGAATTGAATCTATATCAAAGACATTTTTGCTTTGCACATGGTTACCAAAAGATTGGTGATCACCGCTTAAACAAAGAATATCTCTAATTCCTAAACTGTAAGCTCCAAGCAGATCGCTTTGCATAGCGATTCTGTTTCTGTCACGGCAAGTCATTTGTATTATAGGGGTTGCTCCGCCTTTTAAAACATGAATTCCTGCTGCGATACTTGATAGTCTTACAATTGCTGTTTGGTTATCTGTGAGATTAATAGCGTCAACAATGTCTTTTAGTTCAGCTGCATGGTGTTCCAGATCACTGCCATCACTATGTTGAGGAGGACCAAGTTCACCTGTTATTACAAAATGTCCTTGTTTAAAGAGTTTTTCCAGTTTGCTTTCTGTTTTAAGATTCATTGTAGTTATCCTCCCAAATATATTTGCGAGGACCGCCGTCTCTGCTTTTAGACCAGTCTTTAGGCGGCAGAACTTCTGTTAAAAGTTCCAGCCTGTTTTGCATCTTTAGACGGTCATATATTAGCTGCCAAGCACAAGGAATATCTTTGTTTATTTCGCATTTCCCATCTTGCGAACCACCACAAGGGCCATTGAGAATGCTTTTGGAGCATCTTATTATAGGACATATACCGCCTGTTTTGGCCAAAATACAATCACCGCACAGCATGCATCTTTCTTCCCAGATGCCGTGTTCTATATTTGCACCGGCAAAAGTAGTGTTTTGACCTGGGACAAATATGATATCAGGATATTGTTCTGACATATATTGAACACCTACCCCGCAGGCTACAGAGATGACAGTATCAACACCATCTAAATATTCTTTGAAACGATCAACATATTCTTTATCACATTGTCGTTCAAAAGTTACAGAACTTATTTCAATTGGTTTATTTTCTAATTTTCTTTTTAAATTTATACTATGAGAAAGGATTTCTGCTTCTTTTTGACCACCTGAGAGACATACTGTTACGCAGCCGCCACACCCGGCTACTAAAACTTTTTTAGCGTTTTTTATGCTTTCAGATATCTCATCCAGAGGTTTCATTTTAGCAACAATCATTTTATTTATCAACTCCTTTCTCAAGGTTTTTGAGTTTGTTTTCAGGAAGTTTTTCTAATATTGTGCTTGTTTTATAGATAATAGAAGTTAAAGATTCACCTTTAATTCCGGAAAGGCTATAAAAGGATAAGCGTTCTTGTTCAAAGCCAATATCTTTTAGGAGTTTCTTAGTACGGTTAACGGCTTTTTTAGCACTAGAGCTTCCGTTTATATTGAAACATTCATCTTCAGGACAACCTGCAATAAATACTGCATCAGCACCTTGATTAAAACTTTCCAGTATTAAAATTTCATCTAATTTACCAAGACAGTCAAGTTCTATTATTTCAACATTTATATCTTTTGCTAAATTTATTTTGGAATTTAAATTAAAATTAATTAGATTAGATAATTTACAAACAAAGCCTAAAATTTTTCTAGAAGGTTGTTTCATAAGAACCCTCCTCTAGAGCTTTATTTATCATTTGAAAAATCTTTTCATCTTCATAAGAGTGTAGGGAAATAGCTTTGTTAGGGCATTTTGCTGTGCAAATTCCACAACCTCTGCATTCTGTAGGGTCTATGTATGCAGCTCCCATTTCTTTTTTATCTCTTGATATTTGAGGGACGTTATATGGGCATTGTCTAACACAAGTGAGACAAGCCGCACATTTATCTGTGTCTACATCAGCTGTTGTAAACCCTAATAAGATATAAGGTTTTACTAATAATCTTAATGCTCTGTTAGCAATATAAGTTGCATGAGAAATGCAATCTGTAACCGTTTTTATTTCGTGTGCACTGCCAGCAACGAAAATCCCTCCTAAAGGAGATGCAATTGTGTGAAACTCTCCATGTGTTTCAGATAAGAATCCATATTTGTCTGCTTGTATATTTAGAATATCCGCAAGTTCTTTTGCATCAGCAGAAGGTATCTGAGCACTGGCTAAAATAACTTTATCAGAATAAATTTCAATATTTTTATTTAATACATGATCAAAGACAGTTAAGCTTAGTTTTTCATTTTGTTCTTCAATTATTGGTTTTTTATCATCTGTATAGAAAATAAATATAATTCCTAACTTGCGAGCTTTTTTGTATTCTAATTCCAGTTGTCCGGGAGTTTGGATTGTTTTGGCAATTATGTAGATAGATGTCTCAGGATTTCTTTCTTTTATTTTAATGGCGTTTTTTATAGAATCCAAACAGCAAGAACGACTGCAATAAGGCTTGTTGTTGTCTCTTGATCCAACACATTGGATAAATACATATATTTTATTTTCGTTTGTAAAGGAAACATCATTAATGAGTGGCAAAGCATCATTTAGAGTTAAAATATTAGAGTTTTTTCCATATAGATATTCATTTGGTATAAAAGATTCTGTTCCTGTGGAAACAATGACTGCGCCACATTCGTGTTTCTTAATAGATTGGTCTTTTAAGAGAATGTCACATTTAAAATAACCTTGCCTTCCTTTAAAGCTTATTAATTTGGCTTCAGTTATGATTTCAATAAACTCATTTTCTTTAATTTTTTCTAATAGATTGGCTGCAAACTCATTTTCTTGAGCCGAAAAAATATAATCTTTATTTTTAAAAACATAGCCACCAATATAATCAGTTTTTTCAATTATAATAGTAGGAATATTTTTTTCAGCAAGTTTTAAAGCAGCAATCAGTCCGCTAAAGGAAGCTCCAATTATAAGAGCTTTTTGTATTACCGGAGCAGCATTATATCTTAGAGGTTTAGAATTTTTAAGATTGGTAATTGCTTTTTTTGTGTTTGATATAAATTTTAAAATGTCATTATTTTTTGCTAGATATAAATTGAATATATCTATACTATCTACCAATGCACTATTAATTCCTTTTTCAGCTGCTTTTTGTCTAAACATATTAAGAGCCGGTTTTAATGTGCATGGTGCTATTAAGATATTAGTTAAATCGTGTTCTTCTATATTTTTTTGAAATGAGGAAATTTTTTCTGGAGTACAAATTTTTTCATCTATAAAAACATGAGAAACATCAGGGATATTTTTTAATTCTTTTATTATTTCATCATCTATGTTTAATGTATTAAGAGCATTTTTACAAACAAATACACCTATATTTTGCTGAATATTTTCTTTTTCTGGTCTGGGTTTTGTAATAATCTTCTCTGAGCTTAGAAATTTATTGATCTTGTTAGTAGCAGTACTAACAAGTGCCATTGTTTCAGCGACTTCAAGAGCTTTTTTTTCTGAAGATGAAATCGTAAATATACCTTTGCGATTAGTTGCGGTTGGATTTAAAGGACTTGTTTTAATAAAATCAAATTCATCTAATTCTATTTTAAGAATTTCAGCAAGGCTTTTATTATCTTGATTTGCTCTAACTCCTGTTGCCAAAACTACTAGATCAAAATTTTCTTCTTGAATTATATTTTCCTGAAGATATTTTATAGATAGATTTTCTGTTATAGGATCTTCTTTAACAGTAGAAATCATTGATTTAATATATCTTGCATTTAGTTGTTGTGCTTTTTCTGTTAGTGAGTAAAAATTTTTACTACATTCTCTGAGATCAAGATAAAAAACAGCGATGTCTACTTTGTTTTCATATTCTTTTGTTAAAATTACCTCTTTAGCACTATACATACAGCAGATAGAGGAACAAAATTCACTGTTTGTTGTTGTATCTCTTGATCCAACACATTGTATGAAGGCTATTTTTTCAATTTTTTTCTTATCAGAAGGCCTAGTGAGAGGTTTTAAGGACTGTTTGCTTTCAAAAAGCAATTTTTCATATTCTGTACTTGTAATTACGTTTTTATAATAAGAATAACCATATTCTCCTTTTTCAGTTGGATCAAATATTTCAAATCCTTGGGCAAGGAGTATTGCTTCTACATTCAAAGAAATTTCTTTTTGTTTATTTAAATCTATTTTTACCTCAAAAGAGTCTGTTTTTTCTAAAGAAGAAACCAGCTTAGAATTTGATATTAGTTTTATAGAAGGATTATTGATAACCTGTAAATAAAGTGAACTTAAGATTGTTGCTGAAGCATGTATTGAACCGCCAAGATACAGGGCTGCTATTGTTTGATTTTCCACAAATGGACAAGAATTAGTATCTTTAGAAAAATCGGCAATTTTACCACCAATATGATCTTCTTTTGAAAGGATATACACACTGTGTCCTGCGTGAGATAGCTCAAGAGCTGATGTATAAGCTGCAATACCGCTTCCTATTATAAGAATATCTGCCAATTAAGTTCACTCCCTTCTTAAAAATATTTATCAAATTTTAAATAAGTTGCAGCTTATTTAAGAGAGAGAAAGGATTTATTAGGTGTTTTTCAAAATAAGTTTTGCAATTATCTAAAGAAAAGCTTAAAGCTATAAGTTCTGTAAAATAGAAGATAGGTATTTGTTGAATATCTTTATCTTGTCTGGATTCAAGAGTCATTTGGCAAAGTGGGCAAGCTGTTACAATTGCATCAGCGCCAGCTTGTCTAGCTTTTTCTGCAAGTAGAGATGTTGATTTTTCAGCTTGTGGAGTATTTGCCACACTTAGTGATCCGCTACAACAATCTGTTTTATATGACCACTTTTTAACTTCTGCCTTTGTCAGTTTTAGTAAATTATCCATTAATACTGGCTGTTCTACATTGTCAAAAGCAACTTCGCGAGGTCTTGTTAAGAGACATCCGTAGTAAGGAACTACTTTTAGCGAGGAAAGCGGGTTTTTCACCTTATCTATAATTTTATTTTCTACTCTGGCTAAAACTTCAAGAGGATGACTAATATTCAGTGTTTTTTTATAAAATGATTTCATTATTTTCTGCAGTTCTTGATTTGCTTCCAGTGCTTCAGGAACTTCATTTACAATTGCATTGTGGGCACTTTTTAATAGATTATAACAAGCAGCACATGGTAATGTAATTTCTGAATAACCTTCATTTTCCGCAATAACCAGATTTCTAAGACAAAGTGCATATGTTAGGAAAGGATCAGTAGAATGACCTGCACTGGCAGAACAGCAGCTCCATTCATCAAGTTCTTTAAGTGGGATTGCCAATTCCCTAAAGACGTCTATTAGGGACATTTTATATTCTTTTGCAGTAGAGTTAAGAGAACAACCAGGATAAAGTGCTATTTTCATTTCTCTTGTCTCTCCTTTGCAATTTTAAATATATTTTTCACTTCGCCTTTGCGGATCTTTATTGCGTTGTGAGGCAAAAAAGGTAATTTATTGCGTTTGAAAAGTTCTTTGCCAAGAGCTGCATCTGCAAAAAAGTTTTTTGTTTTTAATTTATATAAAGCCATTAAAAGAAGTTCATAAGAACGACCTTCTCCTCCGAAAAGTGGTATGCCTTGCATAGACTTTAGGAAAAGTTCTGAGAAAATACTAGAATTTTCTCCTCTTTTAGGAACTCTATTTTTAGCTTTAGCTTTAATTTTTATAGTATCCAGAACTTTACTAATATCAATTCCGTTTGGACAGCGGGTAGCACAAGTTTTACAATTTGTACAAAAATAAGGAGTACTGCTGTTATATACAGTGTTTTCATCACCTAATTTTATAAGATGCAAAATCTCATAGTTTTTATGTTCTTGAAATCCATTCATCGGACACTCTATTGTACATTTTGCACATTGAAAACAAGAACTTATTGGTTGATGTGATTTTTTTTCTAAGTTTAAAGCAAAAGAAGATTGTTCTTTATATTCCATCTTCTATACTCCTTAAATTTCCAGCTCATTTTTATAAAATCAACTTAATTATTATATAAAAATTTTCAATATAAAATAACTATATCACAAACAAGAAATCCTTACAATTTAGAGAAATTTTGAACTAATTAATGTTCTGTTTTTCACATTGAGATAAAATTAGAGTGAGTCTTTACGACTCACTCTTAAAAAAAATTATTTTAAACATTTTATTTAGAATAAGCCGCTTACTTTACCTGTTTCTACATCTATATCTATTCTTCTATAAGCCGGATCAGAACCTGTCCCTGGCATTAGACTTATAGCTCCTGCCATTGGACACAAGAATTTAGCACCGCCGTAAACTAAGATATCTCTGATAGGGAGTCGCCATCCTTTTGGAGCACCTTTTAAAGAAGGATCATGAGTTAATGAGAGATGTGTTTTAACCATCATTGTTGCATAATCATTATATTTAGGATCAGCTTCGAATTTTTTAGCTTTTTCTAAAGCTAGTGGTTCCCAATCTACTCCGGCAGCTCCGTAAACTTCAGTTGCTATTTTTTCTACTCTTTGTCTTAGTGGCATATCAAGTTCATAAAGATATTTGAAATCTACTTTTTCTTCACAAGCATCTAATACTGCATCTGCTAAATCAAGGGCACCTTCGCCACCTTTGAGCCAATGTTGTGATACTGCAGCACGTGCTCCCGCCATTTCAGCCATTTTTATTATCATTTTATGTTCTGCTGGAGTATCTGTATCAAATGCATTAATACAAACAACAGGTTTGATACCTGATTTTTTAACAACATTAATCATATGAACTAAATTTTCACAGCCTTTTTCTAAAAGGGCAAGGTTTTCTCTGGTATATTCTTCTTGAAGCGGTCTACCTGGAACAACCGGTGGTCCGCCGCCATGCATTTTAAGTGCTCTAACTGTAGCTACAAGGATAGATACATTAGGTTGTAAGCCACTTAAACGACATTTTACGTTCCAGAATTTTTCAAAGCCGATGTCTGCGGCAAATCCTGATTCTGTAACATGATAGTCAAAACATTTTAAACCAATTCTATCTGCAATTATGGAAGATTGACCTATAGCAATATTAGCAAAAGGTCCTGCATGGACAAAGCAAGGTTGACCTTCTACTGTGCTACAGAGAGTAGGATTGATTGTGTTTCTCATCCAGGCAGCCATAGCGCCGTCTACTTCAAGATCGGCAGTTGTTACAGGATTACCTTTTTTATCATAAGCAACTACTATATGTTTGAAACGTTCTCTCATATCTTTAAGGTCTTTGGCAACAGCAAGTATTGCCATAAGTTCTGAGGATACAGCTATAGCAAATCTGGAATTCATCATATAGCCGTCTTGTTTACCACCAATGCCCATAACAATATTTCTTAGACCTTGGGCAGAAAAGTCTAAAACCCAGTTCATTTCAACTTTTTTAGGATCAACATCAAGTCTTCTTAAATTTCTTTTAGCAAGTTCGTTATCGTCATAATTAAGTTCATGTTGCATTCTTGCGTTTAAAGCAACCATAGCTAAATTATGAGCATTCATTATATCATTAATATCGCCGGTAAGACCTAGCGAGAATTCTGTCATTGGAAGAAGTAGTGCATTTCCGCCGCCGGCAGCAGTGCCTTTAATATTCATAGTAGGACCGCCTGATGGCTGACGAAGAGCTCCGCCTACATTTTTACCACGTTTTCCGAGTCCTTCCATAATACCAAGAGTGGTTGTTGATTTTCCTTCTCCTAGAGGTGTAGGAGTAATAGCAGTAACTTCTATGTATTTGCCATCTGGTTTATTTTTTAATCTATCAATGACTTTAAGGAAGTCTACTTTAGGAGTTTTACCATATGGAATCATTTCATCTTTTTCAAGGCCAAGCAATTCTTGATATTTTTCTGTAGAGGGGAGGTCTTTTTCTGCAAGTTCCGCAATTTGCCAATCTTTAAGTTGCCTAGGATCATAAACCATAAAAAATCTCTCCTTTATAATTAATTTATAAATTATATTTTTTAATGAATAAATTTTTATACCAAACACATTAAAAATTCAACAGATTAAATGTGTTTCCCTGCTTGATTCTCTTAGGATTCAAATGATTATATTACAAAAATGTCAATAAAGCTTTATTTTATAAGAACTGCATATAAGTAAATTATTTTCTTCACATTGCCACAAGAAAATATTGTGATAAAAAACAAAAAACTTCTTAATTAATTTAAAGAAGTTTTTTGTTTTTTATACATTTATTAAATTTTAATATTAATAATCTTGTAAAAGAGGAATATCAATATTTTTTTGTAAGCAAATAGCTTTTAAGGTATTGTGAATAAGCATAGCAATTGTTATTAAACCAACTCCTCCAGGAACTGGAGTGATATGACTGGCAACCTCTTTAACAGATTCAAAATCGACATCGCCATTGATCTTTCTTGTACCAGGAACTCTGTTTATACCTACGTCTATTACTACGGCGCCTTTTTTAACCATGTCTTTTGTAACAAAATTAGGTTTGCCTATTGCTACAACTAAAATATCAGCTTGTTTTGTAAATTCAGCTAAATTTTTTGTTTTGGAATGACAAATAGTAACTGTTGCATTACGAGCTAAAAGAAGGTTATACATAGGTCTGCCTACAATATTACTTCTGCCAATTACTACTGCATGTTTACCTTCTATCTCAATGCCTGCATACTCAAGCATTTTTACACAGCCATATGGAGTGCATGGTACTAGATTTTCTACGCCAAGCTCTAGTTTACCTATATTTATAGCACTAAATCCATCAACATCTTTTATTGGATCAATAGCACTTAAAATTTCTATTTCATCTTTTCTTAAATTTTGTGGCAATGGTAGCTGTATCAGAATACCATTAACATTAGGGTCGTTATTTAATTTTTCAATTTCACTAATGAGTTCTTCTTTTGAAATATTTGCATCTAATTGAACAATATCTGAATCAATATTTAAGTTTAAGCAAGTTTTATGTTTGTTAGCAACATATATTTTAGAAGCTTCATCTTCGCCGACAATAACTACAACTAATTTAGGTGTAACATTGTAAGTAGTTTTTAAAGTATCTATGCTTTTCATCAGAGAATTTTTAATTTTTTCAGAATAAAATTTACCATCAAGTATTTCTGCTGTCATAGGACAATCACCAATCCTTTGTTTATTATGTAATATGTAAAATGTTTCACAAAGCGTATCCTGTTTCTATTCTATAGTTATTAAAAATCTCCTTCTGTTTTGTATTAAGTTGTTGTGTATAGATATTAGGATGTAATTTGATTTTTAGAGCTAATATGCAAGTGAAAAACCTTTAAAAGCTTGTTTATAAAGGCTTTTACAAAAAAAGCAAATCGCAAAACAAGAGTAAAATAAAGATATTTCAAGATTATGGGAAAAAAACAGGTTCATAATTTCTTAGATTTAAGCCTAAAATAGATATTTCCAGAATATCAAGGTTTTTGGGGTTTTTACAGATTGAAATAAAATTAGAACAGAGTTAGAATGATGTAGTCAATATTTCTAAACTTACATAATATATGAATTATTTAGGAATATGACAAAAAGCTGGTTAATTAGATAAGAGAAATTGTAGAAAAAGAAAATCAAAGGGAATATAGATATTTTTGATTTGACTTTTTCTGACCAATTCTTTTTTCTAGTTAACAAATAAAAACTAGGAGGAAAGAAAAATGAAAAAAAGTGTAGCTTTAGCAATTGCAGCTGCTATGTCATTAAGCGTAGCTGGTACTGCATTGGCACAAAATCCATTTAATGATGTGCCACAAGGACATTGGGCATACGATGCAGTAGCTCAACTGGAAAAAGACGGTTTAATCACAGGTTATGGTGAC
>JAJDHX010000029.1 GCA_030266395.1 Selenomonadales bacterium OttesenSCG-928-I06
TTGAAAGACTGTATCACTACTCAAAAGCAAGCGGCAAAGAAAAAGTGTTTCTGGAAATCAAAGAAAAGATAAATGCAAACAACTTTGAAGGAGCTTTGCAAGTTGCCGAACAAACTTCCGGGCCAATTGCAGCAATAGCAGCTGAAGCTCTAATTCACAGACAAGATAGTCCAGAAGTATTACAAGATGCAATTTCAATTAAAGGTTCTCTGGAACTAGCCAGATTAAATCAAAACTTACATATTTTAGAACTTATTGGCCGTATAGCACCAATGATAGGCTTGCTCGGCACAGTAATGGGCATGGTCACAGCATTTCAGAAAGTAGCAACAGTCAAAGGAAGTGTGGATCCTTCCATCCTGGCAGGCGGAATTTGGGAAGCTTTACTTACCACAGTTGCAGGTCTTTGCGTAGCTTTGCCGGCTTTGGTTATTCATCATTTTTTTGAAGATAAGGTAAACAGCCTGGCATTTCAAATGAAACATTGTGCAAACGAACTGCTTCGTCTATTAGGAGGCGAAAAACTTGATAGAGTTTGATGAACACAAACCATCACACAAGCATATGGACCTTACGCCTTTAATTGACGTTGTTTTTCTGCTTCTAATCTTCTTTTTATTAACGTCAGTTTCGGCAAAACCAATGATGCCGCTAAACTTACCGGAAGCAGAAACTTCCGTAGCTGCCGAACAAGCAACTGTTGTTGTCGCAATTAAACTAGACGGAAATGTCTATGTAAATAATGAGCCTGTAGCTATAGAAGCCCTTCCTGCAACTTTAGAAAACTTATTTGAAAACAACGCCAAAAGAGAATTAAATTTAATGTCTGACAAGGGAGTTGTCTTTGGCAGAGTAGTTCAGGTTTTGGATATTGCCCAAAAAGCAGGAGCCGAAAACATAGCTGTCGTCACAGAAAATAAAACTCAATAACAAAACAGAGGTGATTAAGTGAGAGGAAAATATCTGGAAGATTATTTAGAATCTCTTGACAAAGAAAAGTTAGAAGTCATTGTTGGCCTAAACAATCCAGATTCACTGCGGTTTGGCTTTCCGCAAGCCAAAGCAATGCATCCTGGTCTTATGCCTAACATGATTGAAAAAACTAAACATCAGGATATATGGTCAGACATCAACAGCAAAAAAGGAGAACCTGGCAAAAGAGTAGCTTATATCCATATTCCATTTTGCAAAAGCAAATGTCTTTATTGCGGTTTCTTCCAAAATTTTTGCAATGATGATGCAGAAAACATCTACATAGATAAACTAATTGAAGAAATAAAACAAAGTCAATCTCCATATCTGGAAACAAACCCGCTACAAGCTGTCTATTTAGGCGGCGGAACTCCAAGTTGTCTTTCACCAGCAAATTGTACCCGTCTCTTGCAGGCAATTCAAAAATATCTGCCACTTGCCAATGATTGCGAACTGACTTTTGAATCACGCATAAACGACCTCAGTAATGAAGCAAGATTAGAAGCAATGTTCGCCAATGGTGTTAATCGTATTTCTATAGGAGTACAAACTTTTGATACAAAACTAAGACAACTTATGGGGCGAATAGATCCTAAAGAAAAAGTTATAGAATGCTTGGAAAATCTAAGCAAATACGACCAAGCAGCTATTGTTATAGATCTAATTTATGGATTCCCAACTCAAACTGAAGAGATGATTATGGAAGATTTAAAAATCGTCAAAACAATAGCTTTAGATGGATTTGATATATATCATCTCAAGACTCATCCCAACAGTCCGCTTCAAAAAGCAATAGAAAACAAACGCCTGCCCCCTGCTGCAACAATGGCAGAAAAAGCAGTTATTTTTGCAAAAATAGAAGAGTTTTTGAATAACGGAGAAGTAAACCGTCTCAGTGTTTGTCACTGGTCTAAAAATCATCGTGAAAGAAGTTTATATAATACTTTAAGCAAATCCGGGCCAAGCGTAATTCCTTTTGGTTCAGGTGCCGGCGGCAATCTGGATGGTTACAGCATGTTTTTGGAAAGAGACATAACATCCTATATGAAACGCATCGACAGTGGCGAAAAACCAATTGCCTTTATGACTTCCCCTCACTGGATGAGAGACCTTTCCGGTATTGTTGTAAGGCAAATAGAATCATCATATCTAAATTTAGAACAATTAACAACTTCATTCGGAGAAGAAATCAGAGAAATAGAAAGTCTCTTAAAAATTTGGCAAGACAGAGGCCTTGTAACAAGAAAAGGTGATATTTACTTCTTAGAAGCTTCGGGAAGATTCTGGAACGCCAATATTACCCAATCTTTACTTGAATGTTTCCAAGGAATTTTCTCAAATATTTCAGGCAAAAATTTAGCTTAAGTTTAAGGAGAAAAATCATGAACAAAAATACTGTAGAAACTATCCGTCAAGCAATTAAAGAAAACCCTCAACAATATCCGATGCTTTTAGCAAAAGATCTTGGAGTAAGTGAATGGGATGTAATTAAAGAACTTGGCGCAGAAAACTTTACCCAAGTTCCTATAGAATGTTTCGAAACTATAATGCATGAAGTTACTAGTTGGGGACCAATAACCTTTATAGTAACTAACGACACTGTAATTTCAGAAGTAAAAGCAGAACTACCCAATGGCTCCTATGCCTATGGATATTACAACTTTGAACACAGCAAATTAGGTATTGGTGGCCACATTAACAAAGATGCCTTAGGCGGAATTGGATTTGTCAGCAGACCATTTATGGGACTGGAATCACTTTCTATTCAGTTCTTTGATAAAGAAGGAAAATCAATGTTCAAAATATATTTAGGCAGAGACGAAAAAAAACAGATTGTTAGACATCAAAGAGATTCTTACCTAAGACTAAAAGAAAGTCTTCAACATACAGGCATTCAATCATCAAAGAGAGCCTAGAGCTCCGCGGAGAATTTTGCTTTCGCGGAGCTTTTTGTTTGGAATATAAAAATCAAAGCCATGGTGAGATTCCTTAAAAGGAACAAAAGTGAAAGGGGTAATATAGGTGAGTTCTTTTACTGACACCTACTCTTATGAGCTGAAAAACCGCTCTGTAATGAAAAAAACTTTATATATTTCTTTAGCTATCCATATTATTTTAGGCATTATATTTTTTGTAATACCTTTTCAGCCATCTTCTCCTGCCAAAGAAGTCTCTCTTGAAAGGAATGCAATAAAAATAATGCCGGTATCACCTGCACAGGAAGTAGTAGTACAAGAAGTTTCCAACCCTCTGCCAATAGTCAGTGATTTCACTCCTATTACAGCTACTACTTCACCTGTAGCAAGGCAACAAAAAACAGCAGATCATAACATTGCACAAACAAGTATCCCTGCAACATCTTCTACGTCAACTATTGCCAGCAGTGCTCCTGCTAAAACATTTAATGTGAATAATATCAGATCTCTGTTTATCAGCGCTCTGGAAAGAAATAAAGAATATCCTTACATAGCTCGCAGACAAAATCAAACAGGTGTCGTCGGCATGGCAATCTCACTAGATGCTTCCGGCGGTCTGCAACATGTCAGCGTAACAAGCTCATCAGGATATTCACAACTTGATAATGCAGCACTTACATTAGTTCGCAAAATTTGTCCGTTTGCACATGATGCAGGTCAAACAGTCAGCTTTAATGTAAGCATTTCATATGATCTGGAGGGTTAGTTTGATGGAACAAGAAAAAACCAAAAAAAATCTTCCTGAAGTTCGTTGCTCAAAGTGTCGTCGCCTGCTTTTTTGCGGTCAGGTAAAACAAGTAGAAATTAAATGTCCCAAATGCAAACTTATCCTAAACATAAACGGAGATGACACTTTAGGCAATATCATCAAAGCAACTCAGCCCAAAAATAACTGTAATTGCAATTGTAATAAATAAGAGCAAGTACCGAGAGGAGAAAAAAATGAAAAAAGCACTGGTCGCGCTGCTGGTAATACTAATAGCAGTATGTGCGTGGGGTTACAAACAACAAAGCGAAACTGCCTCAACAGTAAAAACGCGAGTTGTTGTAGACGATACTTCAAAAGCAATAACTATTCCCGAAAAACCTCAAAGAGTTATCGCTTTAAATTCTTCTAACATAGACCTTTACTATGGTGCTGGCGGTACAGTAATTGCCAGACCAAATAAAGTTACTTTAAATAAAGAAACAATGGCAAAAGTGGAGAACCTGCCTACAATCGGCGAAGCTGCCAACCCTAGTATAGAGCAAATTGTAGCTTTAAAACCAGATCTGGTTTTAGGTCTTAATATGCCTTTTAATCAAAATTTGGTGCCTATTTTAGAAAAAGCAGACATACCTGTCCTGCTTGTATCTTTAGGAGATTATCAAGATACCTTAAACAGACTGAAATTTTTTGGCGAACTTAGCGGTCACAGCGAAATAGCTCAACAAACAATAGATTCACTGGAAAAGAAAAAAGAAGAAGCTTTAGCAAAAAACAAAAACAATGCCAAACCCAGAACACTAATACTTTTCGGCACTCCCGAAAACTATATGATGGCTTTGCCCAAAAGTTTTCCTGGCGGTTTAATAGAACTTTTGGGAGCTGAAAATATAGCCAAAGACGAAAAAGGTATGTCAGAAACATTGCCATATGCCTCTTTCAATATAGAATTTGTTATCAAAGCAAATCCTGATATTGTTCTTTTAATAGTTCACGGCGAGCAAAACAGTGCAGAAAAAATACAGCAAGATATGGCTAAACACACTTCCTGGCAACATCTGAAAGCAGTTCAGGAAAAAAGAGTTTATGTTTTACCTTTTCACCTGTTTGGCATTAACCCGGGAGTACAAACAGGCGAAGCAATCGAGTACTTAGGCGACATTTTATATAACCCCGGAGGAGAAAGATGAAAGAGATGGCAATAGACCCGCGCAGTACTACCCGCACCTTAGCCTCACTGGCAGGAATTATAGCATTATTAGTTGCCGCAATTGCTGGTATAGGTCTGGGAGCAGTACATATCAGTCCTTCGGAAATATATAGTGTTCTGACAGGCAGTGCCTCTACAGAAGCTTCGCAAATAATTACAAATATTCGCCTGCCAAGAGTAATTTCAGGAGCCTGTGTCGGTATAAACCTGGCAATTGCCGGCTGTATTCTGCAAGGCATATTCTCAAATCCTATGGCAGATTCCGGAACTACAGGCATCTCAGCAGGTGCTGGCTTTGCGGCAATATTAATCATGTTGGTTTTTCCTGAACATACAGCCTTAGTCCCTTTAGCGGCATTTTCCGGCGGTATGATTACTGCTTGCCTAGTTTTTTGGGTAGCCTGGAAAGACGGAATAGCACCTTTAAGACTAATCCTTTCAGGTATGATTATCGGCTCATTTTGCGCTGCCTTAACAACAATACTATTTGTTTTCTTCTCAGACAGAGTACAAAACGTAGTAACTTGGATGGCCGGAAGTCTGCAAACTCAAACCTGGACTCATGTATTCATGATTCTGCCTTACACAATTATCGGACTTATCGGTATCATTTGGGCTTATAGACAACTCAACTTATTACAACTGGGCGAAGAAGCTGCCCAAGGTCTTGGCGTTAATTTAAATCAATCAAGATTATTACTTTTAGCTCTGGCCTCGCTTCTGGCAGGTTCAGCTGTCAGCGTAGCAGGTATGATTGGTTTTGTAGGCTTAATTATTCCTCATATAGTCAGAATGATTGTAGGATCAGACTTCGAATATCTGCTGCCTTGTTCAGCCCTCTTTGGCTCAGCATTATTAGTGGGAGCAGATACATTATCCAGATTTCTGTTTAGTCCTATAGAAGTGCCAGTCGGTATCTTTACAGCACTTTTAGGAACTCCATTTTTTATATATCTTCTGCAAAAAAGGAGCCCGCGATGAATACAAATATGATTGAAAACAATTCTATACAAGCTAAACATCTTAAGCTATCTTATGGAGCCAGAACTATTGTCCCTGATGTCGATTTATCAATCGATAAACCTGAAATCATATCTATAATCGGACCTAACGGCTCCGGTAAATCAACTATTTTAAAAGGGTTAGCCAGAATTCTTAAACCAGCAGGCGGCAGTGTTATTTTAGACGGCAAAGACATTCAAAAAATGCCGACAAAAGAAGTTGCCAAAAAATTGGCAGTCTTACCTCAAACACTTCTTTCCCCAGGCGACATGACTGTCGAAGACCTCATAGCCTGCGGTCGTTCACCTCATCGAGGCATATTCAGCAAACTTAATGATTATGACAAATTTCATATCAACGAAGCAATCAAACTAACTTCTTTAGAAAAATTTGCTCATCGTCGTATAGATACCTTATCTGGCGGAGAAAGACAAAGAGCTTGGCTAGCTATGGCACTTGCCCAAAAACCAAAAATTCTGATGCTTGATGAACCAACTTCTTTTTTAGATATTCGCTATCAGCTTGAACTTATGAACCTTGTTCAACACCTGCATGCAAAAATAAACATAACAGTAATCATGGTTTTACACGATCTAAACCACGCAGCTCGTTATAGTGACAGAATAATTGCTGTAAAAAACGGCGCAATTTACGCAGATGGAAAAGTTCCAGAAGTTTTCACAGCAGAAACACTAAAATATCTTTATGAAGTTGAAGCAACAGTAATGAATATAGAACAAGAAGGGGGACGTCATCTTGTCTTTTTCCCTCATGACATCTGCCAAACAGGAAAAGTCGGGTAAAATATCTGACCTCTCTCATTTAGTTCCTGTTTTAGAACTTAACAGAACTGGCAAAACATATGGCAAACATCAAGTTCTCCAAGACATTTCTTTTAGAGTCAACAAAGGAGAAATCTTTGGATTATTAGGACCAAACGGAGCTGGCAAAAGCACTTTGATGAAAATAATAACAGGACTGACCAAACCAGACTCCGGCCAAATAAGCATCTTGGGTTATGATGCAATTAAAGAAAGGAGTGAAATAAAACCATTAATCTCTTTTGTCCCGCAAATAAACAATCTGGAAAAAGAACTTACAGTCAGCCAAGCTTTAAGAATATACGGACAAATATTTGGCATAAAAAACATTAAAACAAGGCTTGAGGAAATATTAGATGAATTCAAGCTACATGATTTTAAAGATAAAGAAATTCAACATCTCTCTGGCGGTATGTCCAGACGAGTTCTTATAGCAAGAGCTATTTTAACCAAACCAAAATTCTTGCTTCTTGATGAACCTACTGTGGGACTTGATCCTGATATTAGATGGGATATATGGGATATAATTTTAAACCTGGCAAAAAGCGGTACAACAATATTCTTAAGCACACATTATATGGACGAAGCACAAAAACTATGTCAAAGAGTCGCTTTACTCAGACTAGGAATCTTAGTTGATGTTGATACTCCAGACAATATCATCAAAAAAGTAAAAATAACTGATGGACAAACTGCTTCCTTAGAAACAGCTTTTATCAAGCTCTTAGGAGGTTGCTGTGCTTAATGCAATGGTATTACATATACTGGCGGGAAATGCTCCTGCTTTATAAAAAAATCGGTAAATTAGGTTACATTTTCTCGTCAATAATGATGCCTCTTTTATATCTCTTTGCCTTTGGTTTAGGTCTGGGTGGCCGAGATATCACTGGAGGCAATTACGTTGAGTTTTTGGCAAAAGGAATTATAGGCATAACTGTTATGATGAATGCCTTTCAGCAAACATCTTTATCTGTAAGTATCGGCAGATTTTACTTTGGTACATTTCAAACAGTTATTTTAAGCCCTATTAAAAACTGGCAAATAATTTTCGGACTTTCTCTTGCCGGTGTAGTCAGAGGAATGTTGATGGGTTTCGTAGTTTATGGAGTTGCCTGGATGTTTTTTGACATATCAAGCATATCTCCTCTTGCAGTTTTAGCAATTTTTATTTCAGCTTTTTGTTTCTCGGCATTGGGTTTAGTTGTAGGACTCTATGTTAATAACCCTGATGCACTCTCACTTGTAAACAATTTTCTACTTATGCCCATGACGCTTTTCTGTGGCTCATTCTTTCCCATTACCAACCTACCAGCCTGGATAGGTTCTATTATAGAAAAATTGCCTTTAAGCATTGTTAACAGCCTGGTAAGAACAGATGTCTTAGGACCTTCTGTTTGGCAAGATATAAGCATCCTGATACTTATTGGACTTGCGTGCTTGTGGCTGGGGACAAATATGCTTACCAGATATAGTGAATAAGCAAATTTATTTAACTCTGAAAGGATGATATAATAAGTGTTTCACAAAAGTAAAAAAGCTTTAACTACAGCAGCTATGATTGGCTTTTTAATAAGCTCAACAGGATATGCTTTAGCAGAAGAAGTTCAAATAAACGAAGAAGATAGTGTTATAGTCTCCGGTAAGGAAGCTGAAGACAATCAAAAACAGTCACAAGGAAAAAAATCAGGTGATGTTGTTGTTTCAGCAACCCGCACAGAACAAGAAATAAAAGAAACCCCGGCAGCAGTTCAAGTTATCACCCGTGAAGACCTTGACAATTTGGGAGCACAAACTCTGGCTGACGCCCTAAAACTTGCCACAAGTATTGATGTTGGCTCACCTGCAATGACAGGACGCAGTGTAACAGTTCGTGGCATGTCTTCAAGACATGTTTTAATTTTAGTTGACGGCAAACGTCAAGTCTCAGAAGGCAGTTATTCAACTGTCAATACATATGAACTGGAAAGAATAAATATGGACAATATTGAACGTATCGAAATTGTCCGTGGTCCGGTAAGTTCTCTCTATGGATCAGAAGGTATGAGTGGTGTTGTCAATATCATTACCCGCAAACCGGAAAAACAAGAATTCACACTTTCTCTTACTCCTTGGCGTTATGGAAAACACACCAAAAACGGTGGCACAGATAATTATTTCTTCCGTTATGACAGTGGTATAATAGACGACAAAATGGGCTTTATCTTCAGTTATGACAGACAGTCAATCAGCCCTTTTGAAAATTATGACCGCGGTGCAGGAACACACGACTCAGTAAACAACCAATATGGGCATAGAGACAGCTACAATTTTGAATTTACTTATGATTTATCAAAACGTCAGCATCTGGATTTTTCTGCTGATTATCAACATGATAAACTAAAAGGACGCAGTTCCACTACACAATATGAAACTTATGACAATAAAAGAAAACAGTTCAGTGTAGGACTACGCGGCGAAACTGATAAAAGCAACTACCAACTCAGAATGTATTATGGCGAACACGAAAAAGACGGCCCTGTTTATAACTACCACGGAGGATCATTAACTGATTTTGATGTCAGCGAACGCAAAACATGGGTCTTTGAAGGACATATCTCTTCCCAATTATGGAATAAGCATTTAACAACAATAGGTGCCGAATACCGAACAGAAGATTATTGGGGAACAAGAGTTGACAGACCCTCATCTTCTGGAAAAACAATAATTCGAGATGGCATAACTAAAACTGCCGGGGATTTTAATATGGATTCCGCAGCAGTATATATTCAAGATGAATGGCTGGTCAATGACCGTCTGCTCATTATACCGTCTATACGTTTTGATACAAGCAACAATTTTGACGATAATTACAGCCCTAAATTAGGTCTGACTTATAAACTCAGTGATAATTATCGTTTAAAAGCTAACGTAGGTAAAGGCTTTAAAGCACCGACAATTGACGATATGTTTATGAACATGTCAAAAAGAATGGGACCTTTCCTGGTAAATGTACAAGGCAACCCTGATCTTAAACCTGAAAAATCCACAAGTTATGAACTTTCACTTGAAGGGGAAAAAGGAAAAACTTTTGGAAAAGTAACCTATTTTATGAATGACGTTAAAGACCTGATCACTACAAACATGACTAGAGTAGGAATGACCTATTATTCAACTTATGAAAATGAAGACGAAGCTGATATTGATGGTATTGAATTTGAAATCGGGCATTATATAAGTGATAAATTCACTCTCAAAGCCAACTACACTTATCTTGACGCTACAGGCACTGACGGTTCAAGATTGACTGGCCGGGCCGAACACATGGGAACTGTACAGCTGCACTATGACGATAATCGCAAAAATGGAGTCAATGTGATATTCTGGAATGAATGGCGCAAAAATTATTTATCTTCTGTTACTAACAGCAATAAATCTTATACTATGTGGAATTTAGCTGTAAATAAAAAATGGAATGATAAATTCAGCGGATTTTTCGGCATAGACAACATATTTGATAAAAAAGACCCAGAACTCAGTATATATGGAGCTATAGTCAGAACTGGCGTGACTATGAAATTCTGATGAACATTATAAAAATATTTATGGCAGTGGTGATACTTTTGCAAACAATAACAAGTGTAACGCAAGCCGCTCAGCCTACCTATCAAATCTATACATCCAAAGAGCTTGCAATAACTTCTCAAGAGATGGCTAAATTAGTTGACTATTACAATGTCATCGTATTTGGAGAATATCATGATAATGATGTTCTCCACAAACTAGAAACAGAATTTTTAGTTTGTGCATTTACAAAACAGCCTAAATTAGCTGTATCTTTGGAAATGTTTGAACGCGATACTCAAGAAATGCTTGATGATTATCTGGCAGATAAGATTTCAGAAACAGAGTTTCTGGACAAATCACGTCCCTGGAAAAACTATCAGGCAGATTACAGACCATTAGTTGAATTTGCTAAAAATAACTCACTGCCTGTACTTGCAGCCAATATCCCCCGCCCTTTGGCTGCACAATACGCCAAAGAGGGTTCTCTTGAGGCAGTTGCAGAAGAGATGAAAGTGTATTTACCAAAAATCCACCTACACCCAGAAGGACAATACCAGCAAAATTTTATAAAAGTAATGTCAAATAACTCTGGTAAAATGCCGGTTACTGCTGATAAAATAAATAATTATTATAAAGCTCAATGCCTAAAAGATGATACAATGGCTGAAAGCATTGCTGAATTTTGCCAACTAAACCCAGACTATAAAGTTATTCACTATCAAGGTGATTTTCATAGCCGTTACCACTTAGGTGCAGTAGAAAAATTACAGCAACTTGCCCCTCATCTAAAAGTGGCAGTTATTACACCTGTATATGTAGAAAACTTTGCTGAAATACCTGATTTAATTAAACAATACAAAAATGATGGCAATATTATTATCTTTTTAAAGCAGGTAAAATAAATTAAGGCAAGAAATAATTAAAATACTTTTATTTATTAAATAATCTATTATAGGAGAAAAAAATATGAAAAATCTTATTGTATATTCAAGTTTAACAGGCAACACTAAAATGGTAGCAGAAGCTATTCATTCTATAGCACCTAAGGGAACAGAAATTTTCCCGGTAGAAGATATGCCAAACACTGATAATTATGATGTCGTAGCAGTTGGCTTCTGGGTAGATAAAGGTACTTCAGATAAAAAAGCAACTGAATATCTTACAACAATAAAAAATAAAAAAGTTGCCCTTTTCGCAACAGCCGGTGTCAGCCCGGAGACTGATCATGCTAAACAAAGCTTAGTAAATGCAGCTAAAAATCTGGCTGAAAACAATACTGTAATAGGCACATTCATCTGTCAGGGTAAAATTGATCCTAAATTACTGGAAGCTTTTAAAAATAATCCTGAAAATCAGCATCATAAATTAACTCCGGAACGAATAGCACGTCATAAACAAGCAAGTACTCACCCAGACGAAAACGATCTAAAAAATGCAAAAGATACCTTCACAGAAATATTTAAAAACCTTTAATGTTTTTTAGCATATATGCAAAAACCAATTAATAATAAAAGACATAGTTGAAAAATGACTATGTCTTTTATTATTTTCTGCCGGTATATGATAAAATAAAAACAACAAATTATATAATATAAAACTCTACGGAGCGTTTATTGAAAATATCACATTTACACGTTACCATATATATATGGAGGTATGAACAATGCAGAATATAAAAGTTGGCAATATAATCCGCAAACTGCGCACAGAAAAAAACATGACCCAAAAACAGCTTGCCGATAAAATGAATATAAGTGACAAAACTGTTTCAAAATGGGAACGTGGTTTAGGCTGCCCTGATATTTCGCTCATTTCAGAACTATCCAGCCTCCTGGAAATTGATACCGCCTCATTACTGGACGGCGATCTAACACCTAATGATTTTGTAGGAGGTAACATGAAAAAAACCAAATATTATGTTTGCCCTGTATGTCACAATATTTCTCTCTGTACAGGTCAAGCAGAAATTTCCTGTTGTGGCAGAAAATTGGAAGAACAAAAAATGCAAAAAGCAACCGAAAACGAAAAACTAGCTATAGAAGTCATTGAAGATGACTGGTTTATAACATCACAACACCCCATGACTAAAGACCACTACATTTCTTTTATAGCATTTGCCACAGGCGACCGAATTCAGATAATCAAACAATACCCGGAATGGGATATGCAACTAAGAATCCCAAAAAGAGGTCACGGAATGCTTATCTGGTATTGTATTGAACAC